>JBJEOP010000029.1:0-16734 GCA_051880775.1 Acutalibacteraceae bacterium | reverse complement strand
CGGTGCTTTTGAAACATTCACACCTGCGGAATATCTTGCAGGAAAAGCAAAAGGCTACCGTGTTATTGATGTACAGCCCGAGGCTAAAATCTTTGGTGCAACATGGGTTGATCTCGGCAAAGTAAACGGAGAAATTGACGGAACAGACAAAGACGAAAAGCTCCTTCTTGTATGTACAAAAGGCAAAAGAGCATATTTCCTGCAAAACAGACTCAAATTCTACGGATACAAAAACACAAGGGTTCTTGAAGGCGGCGAGTTCTTTAACACCGTAAGGGTTGAAAATCCTGTCGGAAAGCTCTCCCCTGCCGAGATTAAGAAAGTCAAAGCACTCGGCTGTCTGCAAGATAAGCGTTATCCCGATATATTCAATGTTCGTGTAATCACCGGAAACGGTAAAATTACGGCAGCTGACCAACGTGCAATTTTAGAGGCTGCCGAGAAATTCGGAAGCGGCGAAATCACGATGACAACCCGACTCACCCTTGAAATTCAGGGTGTTCATTACGCTGACATTGACGATACTATCGCATATCTCAATGAACACAATCTTATTACCGGCGGTACAGGTTCACTTGTTCGTCCCGTTGTTTCGTGCAAAGGCACAACCTGTCAGTACGGTCTTATTGACACCTTTGCTTTAAGTGAAACTATACACGAGCGTTTCTATCTTGGCTATCACGGTGTAACACTGCCGCATAAATTCAAAATTGCTGTCGGAGGCTGCCCGAACAACTGTGTAAAGCCTGACCTTAACGACCTCGGAATTGTCGGACAGCGAATCCCGAACTTAAATGCTGAGAAATGCCGTGGCTGTAAAAAATGTCAGGTTGAGAACGCCTGCCCGATAAAAGCCGCTAAGCTTGAAGACGGCAAGATTATCATTGGCTCAGACTGCAACAACTGCGGACGCTGCAAGGACAAATGTCCGTTCGGTGCTGTTCCCGAATACACAAACGGCTACAAAGTGTACATCGGCGGCAGATGGGGCAAGAAATATGCAAGCGGCAGACCGCTTGAAAAAGTATTTACTTCCGAAGAAGAAGTTCTTGATGTTGTGGAGCGTGCAATTCTTTTCTTCCGTGACGAAGGACAGACCGGCGAGCGTTTTTCTGACACAATAAAGCGTCTTGGTTTTGAATACGTTCAGGATAAGCTGATAAACAGCAAGATAGACAAAGCCGCTGTTCTTAATAAAAAAGTCAAAGGCGGAGCTACCTGCTGATAAACCCCAAACATAATGAATAACATAAAAGCAGATATATTCAGATTTGATTGTCGGAATATATCTGCTTATTTTCGCTTTATAAGATTGTCATACTGTTTAGCGTTTGTATAATACAATATTTCGCACCGAATTGTAACGAAGCTCTCCGCTCGGAAAACCACAGCCTGAAAGAAAATCAATATCAAATGGAACTCCAATTTTACAGAGAAAAAGTCCTTATGTGCATTTGACGCAATTACGCTTTTCGGCTCGCTCGGATTATGTGCTGCAAGTTTGTTAAGCGTAAAATATCCAAACAAATCGTCAGTACATTTCGGATAAGCATTTTTATCAAAAATGCGGTCGGGTGATATTTCATCATTATAACCTCCGACAGGCAGTCTGTACTGTATGTTGGTTTTAAGCGAATACTGTTTATTTTCATTTTTCTTTTCTTGCAGGTATTTATAAAAGCTGTACAGCCTTGGCTAATATCATAATAGTGTCCTCAGCAATATCTTCCTCCATATCTAAGTAGTCAATCATTCTTTTGACAGCCTCACGGATATAAAGTTCTTTGCTGTCTGTATCATCAAGAGCGGAAAGCAGCTTTGCTACTGCACCTGACTCATAAGCAAAACGAATACGGCGACGTTCCTTTGTCAGTTTCGGGGCAATATCGGCAAGTAAAGCACATACACGGTCGCCATTTGAAAAGCCGTCTTTACCGATAAGATTAACAATCTGTTCCAGAACCTTGCCAATGGCAGGATCAAATACTGATTCAGCGGTATTTATGTTTTTGCTTGTATATGTTTTAATTTTCGCAGTATTACTGTTTTTGTTATTATAATCATTATAAAATTTCTTATATGATTCTTCCAAAATCTGTTCAAATGATACTTCTTTCGTTTGGCTATTTTTACTTGTAGCAGTCGGTATTGTTTTATAATTGACAGTCGTTTTTGCCGGGGTTATTTCTACCTCACTTATTAATCTTCCGTTATCATATAGTTTTTTTACTTTTCTTCCGTTGGCAGAAGTATATACACCGTAACTGTCCTCTTTATCTTTTTTCCACTGACCTTCATAACAAGCACCATCGGTAAAAGTGTACACCCCGTGACCATTTCTCTTACCGTCTTTCCATTCGCCGTCGTATTTTCCCCCACTAGCAAATGTGTATATGCCGTGACCGTTTTTCTTATTGTCTTTATATGCGCCATCGTATTCATCACCATTGGCAAATGTGTGTATACCGTGACCGTTTTTCTTATTGTCTTTATATTCGCCATCGTATTTATCACCATTGGCAAATGTATATACACCGTGACCGTTCGCCTTGTTGTCTTTCCATTCGCCATCGTATTTATCACCATTCTGAAAAATGCATACACCGTGACTGTTTCTCTTATCATCTTTCCACTCACCCACGTATTTCTCACCATTGGCAAATGTGCATACACCATAACCATGACGTTTTCCGTCTGCCCACTGACCACCATATCGGTCGCCATTAGAATAGGTCATAATACCGTAACCATTTGCAATACCATTTAAATGTTCGCCCTGATATATATTTTCTTGTCCCGTCATTTTAAAAAACGCCATATTAAATCACCTTTGTTTTATCTCTGCTTCAAGCTCTAATGTAATTGTTTCTTGCACAGGGTGCTTATCATATGCATAAGCCGTCAAATGTTTTATAATTCTTGCGAGCAAAGCTCCGTATTTTACAGTTTCATCGACAACAGTGATTTCATCACCGAGAGAATATGTACCGTCCTCAAACGGAACCGTTTTTTCAGCATTTATTATCACTCCGCCGCCCTTAGCTTTTGCTGTAATCTTTATGACAGGCTTATCATAATCAAAAATATTATCCGACTTTAGCTGACTGATAAATCCACTGTGCCGCCTCGGAGACAAATTTATATTTTGTATTTATCTTGCAGGTATTATATCATATTGTTCTGTTTTTTTCAACTTTAAAGTAAATTTTTTGCGATTTCCCCAATAAATCAATTATCAGATAAATTACAAAAAATTATATCATATTTACAATGAAAAAACCAGCCGAAAGGCTGGCTTTTTCGATAGACTGAATCAAGTGACAACATAACTAAGGTATATGCGTCAATATCAGTAAAGAAGCTGCCGTCCTGAAGATTACCTGTTACCTGACCTACCCAGTTTTCCTTTGTATTGAATTCATATCCGAATACTCCGACAGAAATATCAGGCACGAAGTTTATATTATACATCTAAGAAAGATAATATTCAAACAAATCGTGGACAGAATAATACATTTTTCCGGCACAATCAAGGAGAGCTCCAAGGTATTCTTCCGAATACGGTGTATATTCCGTTTTGCTTAAAGCGTTGCTCGTCATATAATTTTTGACTTTTTCAAGGTCATTTGCAGAAATATTATCAACATTGGCTACGATTGCATACATACTGCCCGAAATAACATTATCACTGTATTCTTTTGTTCTTCCGGAGCATTTAATATTTGTAATGAACCGCTGCTTTTGACCAAGAGTTATTGCATTTCCCTGACCTACAACCTTTCCGTCAACGGTTACAGACGGTTTAACATAAAGGCTGTTTACATTCATTCCTTTAAGATTTCCGTTATAGCTGTCAAGAAGTTGCTGGTCTTTTTCTGTTGCAGGAAGATACTGCAAAAGAACTCGTTTTCCGACTATTTCTGAGGATTTTAATGATACAAGCTCAGTATCCTCGAAATCATCGAAGTCATCAAAATAGCCAAGACCGCCGGAATAACCGATGCTGAATGTAATCATATCAGACTGGCTTGCTGACAATGCCTCATAGCCGGTGTTGCGTGTAATTATATTAAAGTCGGCTGTCTTTGGAAGCTTTGTTACCTTTTCCTGCTTTATAACCTTTTCATTTATTATAAAGTCCTTGTCGGCATCGTTTACTATTGCGTCCATCGAAGCTTTAAGGTCGGCAGTATCAACATTTATGTCGTACTCAGGAAGTGCTGAAAGATTTTTGGAAAGGTTTGTTGCAGTATCAAGCAGATACTTGTTCTCTATTTTCTCAAACTCCTGTGTTATATATTTGTATTTTTTGAATGACGGGTCAAGAGAAATCCACGCTTTTTCTTCACTGTCAACGCCACATTCGGACAGAGGAACATAAGTTTCAACCCATGTATGCTCAATCTGCATTATTCTTGAACCGTCAGGCTTCTTGTAGAGCTTGTAGTCATAATCCGAAGATGCAAGTGTGGTCTGTGCGGCAGTAATATCCTTTGCACCTGTGAGAGCCATTATTTCATCTTCACTGTACTGAACAGTACCGCTTACATATCTTGACGGATAGTTAAGGTATCTGAGCATTGCAACAGTAAGGCTTGCGGTATCAATATCATTACCTCTTAACTGTTCGTATGTTGCCGTTGCACCTTTTCTTGAATTTTTGTAGAATTGCGTGTCAACATTATTCTTGACGAAATTATAAACCGCTGTGGCTGTTCCAAGCTCATCAGCCTTTTTCTTGATTTCATCGGTAATAGCTGTTTCATCTTTGTTTACAAGATATTTGCTGAGTTCTTCTTCTGTTTCTTTTTCTTTTACATTGACAACAAATTCTTTTCTGCCTATGTTTCCTGAGCTGTCCACAGCATAAGCTGTAAATGAATAATCCCCTGCTGTCGTCGGATTAAATTCATACGAATTACCGCTGAGGTCAACTTCACTTCCGTTTAATTGCAGTCCTGTTTTAAGAATAGAAAAATTATCCTTTGCAGTAATGCTGATTGTCTGCTTTTCGTTTACATTCATAGACAAAAGTGCGTCAACCTCAACTGTCGGAGGTGTAATATCAGCATAAACTGTATTTGTTACGGTCTGTGTCACATAGTTTCCTGATTCGTCCGAAGCCTTGATTATGATTGTAATTTCTCCGGCTTTTTCAGGTGTGTAAACATAAGCATCGTCTTTATATGTAAACAGTTCACCGTCAGAGGTTGAAACCTCGATAATTGTCTTTCCGCTGTCGTCGGTTGCCGTTACATATACTTTAATTTCTGTGCCTATATCAACCTTCTCGGGAGTAATCATAAGACTTGTAATTTCAGGCGGAGTAATATCTCTCGGCTTTGAAACTTTGAATTTAACTGTCTTTGTATCTGTATTATTTGAGCTGTCCTTTGCTGTTACTACAATAGTGTAGTCGCCTTCGGGGAGTGATTCGGGCAGAACTATCTTTTCGCCGTCATATTCAAGCTCCTCATCACCCATTTTAACTGTTATTGAGGATACTTCAACATTATCTGTTACTGTCATTCTTATAACAGGTACAGACGGTATAAAGTATTCTTCTTCTACATCAGAAAGAGTGATAACAGGCTTTTCTGTATCTCTTACAGTAACTGTGCTTGTAACGGTTTTTTCGTTACCGTAAATATCCTGTGCTGTTATTGTAAATACATAAGTACCTGCTTTTGCGTTTTCCATTATAATTTTCTGTTCGGAATCCGTTGTAAAAGAAAGAGGGGTTTCATTCATTGTACCCGTTACAGACTTAATTTCGCTGTTATCTGTTACAGACAAGTTGAGGGTTACGGTTGCACCTGTATTATAGATTGTATAACCGCCGATATATACTGACGGTGCAATTGTATCCGATACAGTAAAGGCTTTTTCCAGCTCGGTCTTGTTGCCCGAGCTGTCTGTTGTTATTGCTTTTACTGTATGTTCGCCGACGCCTATCTCCATAGGAACGAAAGTATAATAGTCATCATATCTGTAATCGGGTAATGCGTAGCTGTTTTCGGTATCAACCTTTTTGCCGTCAAGATAAAATTCTCTTGAAGCTATCTGAGTATTATCGCTTGAATATATGTATATTCTGTAAGAGCTGCTGTTGTATTCATAACGGCTTGAAACGCTGAAGCTTACTGACGGCGGAGTTGTATCCTCAGGTATTACTTTGAGTTTGTATATTGCCTTGCGGCTGTTTCCTGCATTGTCGTAAGCTGTTGCAGTTATTAAGAGTTCTCCCTCTTTTTCGGCTTTAAGCACAAACTGATTGTTTTCGTCAAGCTCATAAGGTGTTCCGTTTACATCAACATCAATCCTGGTAACACCTACATTGTCGTCTGCTTTAACCGTAACAACAGTACTTGTACCTACAACCATAGAACCTGACCTTGTTGCAGAAATTGAAATGCTTGGAGCAGAAGTATCTTCCGATACTCTAAGAGTATGCGTTCTTTCGTTTGTATTATCACGGTTATCCGTTGCAACAGCCTTGAATACAAATTCTCCAACCTCAGAGGCAATATATTTGTATTCGCCGTTTTCGTCAAGCTCTATCTCTTTGTCATCGATATAACATTTTACGGATTTAACACCTGTTTGATTATCATTGGCAATCGCTTTAACGACAATCTCATTTCCTATACTTGCGTAATATCTGTTTAAACTAAAGTTGATAGATGGAACACTTGTATCTGCATATATACCTTGATAATATGACGCTTTTCCTACATTTCCCGCTTTATCAGTTGCTTCCGCTCTGAAAATGTATGTTTTTTGCTCAACAGGGATAAAGGTATATTGATTATTCTCATCAAGTGTTACCTCGTTGTCATCAACATACAATTTAACCGTATCAAGTTTATTTTCATCGGTTGCTTCAACTGTAACAGTGTAGGAGTCCTCTGTATAGAATTGGTTATTGCTGTATTTGCTTTCAGGTCTTATTAAAGTTACCTTTGGAGCAGTGTTATCGTATGTTACAGTAAATTTATCGGTATATGGATTTCCGCTCCAATCATAAGCTGTTATTTCAACAGTACCTGATTTATAGTTAGGCAATTTGAATGTGGAGTTAAACTCCTCATCTATTGAATATACCCAGACTTTATTGTAACCGTTTTGTGTCGAACCGTCATCGGGTATAAAGCGTACACTTACCCAGGATATTGCTGACGGGTTATCGGTAATCAGCTTTATATTATGATCACTGTTCAGCTTGGAATAATTATCCTCAGGGACAACCTTCAAATCGCTTTCAATAGTATATTTAACAGGCTTACTGCTGCTTCCGTCATCAAAAATTATATCGGCAACACTTTCTTCCTTATCTACTACGACATTAAAGGTATTTTCCGTATATTTTTCATCATCGGTATATACTTTGAGAGTTACCGTATATTCTCCCTCATCAGCAAATGTAATTTTAGCGGCAAGCGGATTTGAAGTATCAAGAGTATAATTTTCTGTTCCGCTTACTGTCCATTCTGTTTTCTTTATGCTGTCGGATTTGCTCATAATATTTGCATAGAATGTTGCAGGCTTATTTGCATAAAGATTTGCATTTCCCGATACCTTTACGGCGGCACTCTGTTCAGCAGGTTCAGAAAGCTTCATAGTACCTGATATAACGGTAATATCATCGAATACCGGCACAGAACCGTCTGACGCTTTCTGCATTTCAACCCTTATGCGTATATAGCGACCGCTGAGGTTTTCGGGAACGGTATAATTTTCAATCTTTTTATTCTCCGTAAAGTTTACGCCGTCGTTGCTGACTGCAACATAAACATTCGCAGAAGAATCAGCCGGATATGAAGCATTCCAGTAAATTCCTGTCCAGCTGCAGTTTTCTCTCTTACCGTCATAAATACCTTCCCATGTTCCGCTGTCCTTATGTGTATCGCAAGGCAAGGTTACATCGTCTATATATGTTTTATGTCCTTTGCCTTCCTTATCATTATAATAAAGTGCGGTATTATATGTAAGGCTCTCGTAACCGCTTTCCGGGAACATATCATATTTTACGGGAATACTGATATTATTTACTTCATCAATTTCAAAAGTATTGAAATCCCAGAAAATTTCCGCTGAACCGTCGTCATTCTTATTGACTGCGGCAGGTGCAGGAGAAATATTTTCAAGGTCAATTTTGTTTATATCGGCAACAGTAGTTTTGAAGCGAACATTTTTTGCGGCAGCATTAAATATCTCTGCACCAAACTGCTCCATAAATTTCTTTATAGCCTCTGCGTCCGGACAATGCTTATATATACCCTTTGTTGTTATTGCAACTTCCTGCATATCCTGCATTTCGCTATTCATTGCAAGAGCGAATATTTTTATGTTACGTTCAGCGGATTGCTGTGCAACTTCTTGCATTCTCTCTATTGAGTAATTCCAACAGTCCCCTCCGTCCGTAAGAAGCAGAATATATTTCTGTCTGTTTTCTGAGCTTTGCTCATCAAAAAGCTTGTTGGCAATTACAATACCGTCGTCCATTTCACTTGAACCGCTGCCATATTTAACCCTGTCTATTTCTTGGTTCAGAACTTCGGTATCATCAGTAAAACCGATATGTAGTCTTCCGAGGTCACTGATTGCATATCGGTCGCCCTCGTTCATATAGGTCATTATTGTTTTAGCCGCTTGCTGAGCATTTTCGAGATATTCACCGTACATACTGCCTGAGTTGTCAATCAGGAATACAAAGTCAACGCCCTGTTTTTCGGTTTCTATGCTGCCTGTACCGGTGAGATTGTAGTTTATGCTGAGTTCATCAGATTTTGATGTGATTTTATCCTTTGTAACGGTGCTGTCAACATTTATACCGCTTACACCCTCTGATATATAGCTTTTCTTAATCTCGCTGCTTGTTTGTTGTTCTTTTTCGAGAGTAAGAGTGTTATTTTCAGCTGTTGTTCCGTCTGTTTTTCCTGTTTCAAAGTCTTTATCTGTTGTAAATACTTTTGACGGGTCAGGATTAATCTTTACATTAAAAGTATATTCAGCCTTCATATCTCCGACGGTACCTGTAAGCGTTATCTTATATGTACCTGTTTTTGAGAATGTGGCTGCTGTATTCTGAGAGTCAGAATTTTCAAATGAAACGCTTTCGTCAGCAGTCCATTTATAGTATATACTTTTATCCGAAAATTACAATAAGAAGTTATATATTTTTATAAAGTTATAAATTTATTTACATTTTGCAATATATGGTAAGGTATAATCGCAAATAAATATCAAAGTACAACATATTTTCAAAGCCGTATTTTTTGACAGCACAAAGGTAATAATACCAACAGATGATTTAAGATGGAGGTAAAAATGTGCTGTACAATAAAGTTGAAATATGCGGTGTAAATACCTCAAAACTGAAAGTTTTGTCTGAAAACGAAAAACGGGAGCTTCTCCGCATTATGCACGAAGGTACTCCCGCACAAAGAAAAAAGGCCCGTGACGAAATGATAAACGGCAATCTGCGTCTTGTACTTAGTGTAATACAGCGTTTTTCAAACCGTGGAGAAAATCCTGACGACTTGTTCCAGGTAGGCTGTATCGGACTGATAAAGGCAATAGACAATTTTAACTGTGACAAAGATGTGCGTTTTTCAACATACGGCGTTCCTATGATAATAGGTGAAGTCCGTCGGTATCTGCGTGATTACAATTTTGTGCGTGTTAGCCGTTCAATGCGTGATACAGCCTACCGTGCAATGCAGGTTAAGGAACAGCTTACAAACCGCAACAACCGTGAACCGACTATTGAAGAAATTGCAAAGGAACTTGATATGCCGAAAGAAAATGTCATTATTGCACTTGAAGCAATAGTTGAACCCGTGTCGCTTTATGAGCCTGTTTTTTCCGACGGAACGGATACTATATATGTAATGGATCAGCTTGGAGATTCAAACGACGACAAAAACTGGCTTGACGAAATCGCACTGAAAGAAGCGATACGCTCACTTGCACCCCGTGAGAAAAAAATTCTTTCGCTGCGCTTTTTCAAGGGCAAAACTCAGATGGAGGTTGCCGACGAAATAGGAATCAGTCAGGCACAGGTTTCACGTCTTGAAAAGGTTGCACTTGAAAAAATCAAAAAAGAAATATAGTTTTTGATTAACACTTTCAAAACACAAAACGGTGCAGTCAAATGCGACTGCACCGTTTTAATCTTGTGATATATTATTCTTCTTCGATATTATTATTGAGTTCGTTAAGACTTGACGCTTTGAGGTAAGCGTTGATAAATCCGTCAAGGTCACCGTCCATAACGGCATTGATATTACCTGTTTCAAAGCTTGTTCTGTGATCCTTTACCATTGTATAAGGCATAAATACATAGGAGCGTATCTGTGCACCCCACGCAATTTCTTTCTGAACGCCTTTGATGTCCTCTATTTTTTCGAGGTGTTCACGCTCTTTAATTTCAAGGAGCTTTGATTTAAGCATTGTCATAGCGACATCTCTGTTCTGATACTGGCTTCGTTCAACCTGACTGGAAACCACAATACCTGTCGGAATATGCGTAAGTCTTACGGCCGATGACGTCTTGTTGACCTTCTGACCGCCTGCACCGCTTGCACGGTAAACGTCCATTTTAATATCCTCGGGTCTGATGTCAACCTGAATGGTGTTGTCAATTTCAGGCATTACTTCAAGTGACGCAAAAGATGTATGTCGTCTGCCTGACGCATCAAAAGGCGAAACTCTTACAAGACGGTGTACACCTGATTCGCTTTTGAGGTAGCCGTAAGCGTTAAGTCCTTCGATGAGAAGAACGGCACTTTTAAGTCCTGCCTCTTCACCTTCAAGGTAGTCAACCTCCTTGACCTTGAAATTATGTCTGTCAGCCCAGTGACAATACATTCTGTACAGCATTTCAGCCCAGTCCTGTGCCTCCGTTCCGCCTGCACCTGCGTGAAATGTCAGAATTGCATTTTTTGAGTCATATTCTCCTGTAAGGAGCGTTTGCAGACGCTGAGCTTCAAGACTGCTCTTTATTTTTTCAACTTCGCTTTGTGCCTCTTCAAGCAGTGACAAATCCTCTTCTTCATTTGCAAGCTCAATCAACGCAATAGTATCATCGTATGCGGCAACAAGATTTTCGTATTCCGAAACCTTGTTTTTAAGCGTACCTGTTTTTTGGAGTATTTTTTGTGAGTTTTCAACATCGTCCCAGAATCCCGGCTGTGCGGCACGCTGTTCAAGCTGTTCGATTTCCATTTTCATCTGGGCAAGTCCGAGTGCGTCGGCAAGGTCTTTTATATCAGGCAAAAGAGCCTCCAATTCAAGCTTTAATTCTTCAAACTGTATCATAATATTTCACCGTTTCTCCGCACAGAAAATCAATTTCAGTAAAATGCCTTTAAGGTGCGGTTCAAAGGCACAACATAACTATTATATTATAAATTAAAATTTCCGTCTTGTAAAGTACAAAGAAAAAATTTAAAACAAATTTGAATAAATTTTAAAATATTTCTATATTATTGCTAAATATACATTTATATAGTATAATAAGAAAAATAATAAAATAAAAAGGAGACTGAAAAATGGATTTTTTGGGGAAAAAATGTCCTGTATGCTCAAAAAATTTTCATGAGGACGACGACATAGTTGTTTGTCCTAAATGTGGTGCTCCTTATCACAGAGAATGTTATAAGGAAAAAGGTAGATGTATCTTTACCGACCTTCATCAAAAGGGTGAAATGTGGCACAGTGAGGATGACGACAGCAGTGAAGATTCTCCGCTCGATAAATGTCCGCACTGCGGTCGGGAAAATCCAAAGGGTGCAGTAATATGCTATGCCTGCGGCGGATTTATGCACAAATCGGCAGAAAATCCCGACAATGCCGGTTCGGAAAATCAAAACGGACAGCAAAATCCGTACAATCCTTTCGGCAGTATGCCAAACAACACTCAAAATACTAACCAAAACGGTCAGAACGGAAACCCGTTTGCCGTATTTATCGACCCAATGGGCGGCGTTTCACCCGAAGAGGATTTTGAAGGCGTAAGCGGTGCTGAAATGGCAAAGTGTGTTAAAGTTAATACTCCCTACTATATGCAGGTTTTTTCACGCATAAAGGTAACAGGTTCAAGCCGTTTCAATTTTGCCGCATTTCTATTTGGCGGCGGCTGGTATCTGTACAGAAAACAGTATCTTAAAGGTACAGTCATTACGGCGATTATGTTCCTGCTGACTCTCGGTCAGGACTTTATTGCTTACGGCACAAGGGATATATGGGCGTCGCTTTATACCACGCTTAAAAATTCAGGTATTGTTTCACCGTCATATATGGACTATTTTTCTATAATGCAGACAAAGTGTTCAGGGTGGCAGATTTTTCTTCTGCTGCTACCCTATATTCTGAGTATTCTTTCGTTTGCGCTTATGCTTGTATGCGGCTTTCTCGGAAACCGCAGCTACTATAAACAGACAATCGCAAAAGTCAAGAAAATGAAAGCCGAAAAAAGCGGCGAAGATCTTTCAAAAGCTCTGACTGACAACGGCGGCGTAAATACCGCAATAGCCTGGTCGCTTATTGCTTGTGAAATAATAATGATGATTGCAATGATGTTTGTATAAAACATTATGTCAATAAAAATTCAAACAGGAAACAACAGGAGGAAAACTTATGAAAGTTACAAAAGCCGTTATTCCGGCAGCAGGACTTGGAACAAGGGTACTTCCCGCAACAAAATCAATGCCGAAAGAAATGCTTACTATCGTTGACAAGCCCGCAATTCAGTATATTGTTGAAGAAGCAGTCAATTCGGGAATCACCGATATTCTCATTATTACAAACAGAGGAAAAGGAATAATCGAAGACCACTTTGACCGCAGTCCTGAGCTTGAAGAAAGACTGCTTGCATCAGGCAAAGAAGATGTTTACGAGCAGGTTGTTTCAATTTCAAGACTTGCGAACATTTCTTTCATTCGCCAGAAAGAAACAAAAGGTCTCGGACACGCCGTAAGATGTGCGAAATCCTTTGTCGGAAACGAACCGTTTGCCGTACTTTACGGTGACGACGTAATTATCGGCGAAGACCCTGCCTGCGGACAGCTTATAAGAGCTTACGAAAAATACGGAAAAGCCGTTGTAGGTATCAAGGAAGTTCCTGCCGACGCTATTTCAAAATACAGTTCTCTCAAAGTTGAAAAGCTTGAAGATAATCTCTACAACTGTACTGATATGGTTGAAAAGCCAAAGACAAAAGAAGAAGTTCTCTCTCTTTATTCAATACTCGGAAGATGTGTTCTTACTCCTGATATTTTCGATGTTCTTGACAATACCGCTCCGGGAGCAGGCGGAGAAATTCAGCTTACGGACGCAATGAAAGCTCTTGCACAGACAATCGGCATAACAGGCGTTGACTTCACAGGCAAACGCTATGATATGGGTGACAAGCTCGGAATATTGCAGGCAACCGTTGAAATTGCACTTCAAAATCCGTCTCTCGGTGACAGTTTCAGAACATATCTCAAAGAACTCGCAAAAACACTTTGATTTAAAAAATTACATCAATGAATTTCAGTCAGCCACAAAACATAAAGTCCGACAACAGCTTTATTACTGTTGTCGGACTTATTTTATACTGTTTTCTTTAAAACCGAGGATAGAAATTGCCGCTGCAGTGGCTCATATCCCTGCCGAGGTCAAGGGCGAGCAGTCCTTGTGGGGATTTGGGACAAAGCCCCGACATCTGTTACTCAAAAAAGAAACAATATCAGTCATTAAATATTGGGACTTTGCGACCAACCGCCGCAGTCAATTTGCGTTTGATTTTTATATATTTGCATTATCTCATACGCCTGGATTTTACTTTTCTTACCGTTAAAACCGTCAGCGGTATTACAGTCAACAACAAGCAAACGACAATGTAAAAATATATGTTACCTCCCGTTGTCGGAAGTTCAAACATTGTTCGGTTAGTTTTAATGATTGTTTCTCCGTCAAAATTGTTTTTTATTATGCGTCCGTCCATATCAGCAAGATAACCGTCAGGTGATTTTATTTCTTTGAGATAATATTCACTGCGTGGAAGCCTTGCAAATTCAAGCAAGCCATTACTGTCAGTCGTCTTAACCTCTGACAAATACCATTCTTTGTCATCAACGGTAATAGTTTTTTGAGGTGCAGATTGAAGTGAACTGTATTCATCATCTGAAATCAAATCAGACAGATATTGACTGTATATTGCAAACACGGCGTTTGCAAGTTTGATATTATTATCATCATTGTCCGCTTTTTCTACCTTAAAAGACCACAATTTATAGATATTAGTGCATTTCAAAGAAGTGTCTGTATCATTGTCATAAATAAATGTAAATGAAGAAGCCACTCTGTCATTCCAGCTTTTAAGCATATAGTCATTATCAGGTGAAAGCTCTGTGACAGTATATTCCTTGCCGTTTATCCAGTTCCAATCGCTGAAATTCAATTTGAGTTTTTCGGATTCACTGCTGCCGCTATTTACGGTAAGGGTGATTTTTTTATAATCTCTGTTGTCATTTTCAAGAGCGGCTATCAATTCATCGTATGATGTAAACTGACCGTTAATTTCAGAGCCGCTGTAAAGTACAAATGAAAAATCCAAATCGGATTCGGCTTTGTGCGAAATGCCTTTAAGAGTTATCAAAGATTTTTGGAGCGTAGGAACTTCCGGAATTTTCACGCCGACAGACAACGGCATTGCTTCAAGCTCAACACCGGAAACAGCATAATGATAACCGAAACTGTTCCAGGCAATCTGACCGGCTGTAACTTCTCCGTCGATTTTTGCGTTGAATGTAACACTGACAGTGGCCTCGGGAGGAATTATTTGTTCGTCGGAATCGATAATTGATATACGAATTGAGCGTGATGACGGATTTTTAACACCCCACTGCGAAAGTCCTGTCCAATCCTGTGCGTTAAATTCGGTTTTATCGGCATATTCGACTGTATAGTATTTTTCGTCAATAACCGATGTATTGCCGTCTGTATCTGTAACCGAAACCGTAACATTTGCATTATCGGCAAAAGCTACCTTAAATTGACTTTCACGCAGAGATTCACTGTCAAACGGACTGTGGTCATTCGGTTCGGGAAGATTGTCAATAAAAATAAGTTTTGTCATAGCATTGTCAGTATCATTTTTGACTGATAATGTATATGTAAATTCCGTGCTGCTGTTCGGAAGTATAATATATCTTTTTTCATCGCTGTCGGAACGGGCAGAGTTGTCAGAATTTTCATATTCGTGTACACTCTTTACCGAAGAAGTTGAATAACCAAAGCTTACATTTATCGGTGAGTTGTTTACAACACCCGCAATATCTTCACCGTCATATATTAACGACCCCTGTGCCGCACTGTCGTATTTCTGGATATTCGGAATAAGTGACACATAATTTGTATATACTGTATTTTTGAATATTCCCGAATAGTTTTTTGATGAGAGTGTTATTTCAGCATATCCGTTGTCCTCAGGGATTGAGAACATCGGGTCAGAAAAGTTTATACTAAGTGTTTCCTGTCCGTCCTCACTGCGTTTTAAAGATACAAGCAGGTCAACTGCTATTCCCGATGAATTTCTGAAAGAAATTGTAACAGGCTCGCCGTTTGTATTCAAAGTGTATGAATTTATATTAGTTGTAATGGTTGCCGATGACAAATCGTCGGCTTTGCGTGAAACAGATGCAAAATTATTAAACGACCTTACAAGATTATTGTCACTGCCTTCATATATCTTCAAAGATATTTTACCTGTCAGGCTGTAAGGTGCAGGCAGCTTATCTTCAAAGGTATAATCGGTTATTGACATTTTGCCTGAGCTGTGCAGCCTTGCCCGCCAGTTTATCGTTGCATAAGGTCCTACGCTTGTTTTGTAGGGCATTACTATTGTATCCTGATCATTTACATAGGAATCGGTATAGGCTGTAACTCCGGGAATTATTCCTCCCCGAATAACTGTCACATCAGAGGTCAGCCACTGTCCGCCTGTTGCTGACGGAAAAAGAGCGGAAACATCTTCTGCTTCTTTTACACTGCAAGAACCGTCGTTCTGGTCGGTATGAATATAAGTAAATTTGCCGTTTACTGAAACATCACTGCTGTCAGCAATATTTACACCTGAATCAAGATAATCATAATAATGCATCGTCAATGTGTTTTTGGCAGAATCAAGGCTTTCTGAGCCTTTTCCTGTATTGCACATATATCCGAATACAAGTGCGTCATTGCGTGAAAGAAAATACTTATCCTCAGTTTCATCGTACTGTACTGCATATTCTCCTTTTCCGGCAGATACTGTAAATGTCAGATTACGCCCGTCAGCCGTACAGGTTATATTTGCGTTGCGGTAACACACCTCTGTTTCCGACGGTACATTAACGGAAATCAAAGAATTCTGACTGATATTTGAATTATCACGGGTTCCGACGGTTGATACCATATCATCTCTGTTTGGGAAAACTGCGTTATTTACCAATGAATTAAATGTAAATCCCTCAGGAAGCAGGTCATAAATATCATCAAGATACAGACGGCTGTTGCCGTTGTTATAAAGTATAACATAGTATGATATTGTGCGGTAAGATGAATCATTGTTATTATAATAAATTCTGCTTTGTGTTTCATAGTGCGTATCAGATATATATCTGCCTGTTCCGTAAACTCCTTTTTGTATCAATATAGCCCTGAGCAAAACTAAAAAAGCGTGATAAACACAAAGGTTTTGCAGGG
>JBJEOP010000028.1:0-3242 GCA_051880775.1 Acutalibacteraceae bacterium | reverse complement strand
AATCGCCGGTGTATCTGAGGTTTTGAGAGATTCCGCTTTGAGGTCAAGGTTATCCATTGAGAGTGCGTTCCTGAATTTTTCGATAAGAGCGTTGTTGCTGTCCTTGTTGTCGTCAGAACTGCTGTCATCTGTTTTAAGAGTGTCGTCAATCTCGGAGTCTATGCGGACAAATTTTGTTTCGGACTCTTTATATTCAAGGAAGCTGATAAAATGTGTATCTATTGCGTGTTCAAGAATTACAGCGTCCAGTCCGTTATCCTTGAACAGCTTAACATACTGTGCCTGAACGTCCTGATTTGAAACATAGTAAACCTTGTTGTCCTTTTGTTTAGGAAGCTCAGAAAGAGTTTTATATTCGCCGTTGATAGAGTTAAAGAGAAGAATATCCTTAACTTTGTCGTAGAATTTTTCGTCTTTAATGCAGCCGAACTTAATGAAGGGTGCAATATCCTCCCAGTAGCCCTCATATTCTGAACGTTCGTTCTTGAATATTGATGTGAGCTTGTCGGCAACCTTCTTGGTAATGTGCTTTGATATTTTTGCAACCTCGGAATCATTCTGTAAGAATGACCTTGAAACATTCAGCGGAAGGTCTGGACAGTCAATGACACCCTTTAAGAGCATAAGAAACTCAGGAACAACCTCCTTGATATTATCGGCGATATAAACCTGATTGGAAAACAGCTTTATCTGACCCGGCATAACCTGCAGCTTGTCCGTCTGCTTCGGGAAATAAAGGATACCTTTAAGGTTAAAAGGATAGTCAACATTGAGATGTATCCAGAAAAGCGGCGGATTGTAGTCCATAAATACTTCTTTGTAAAATTCCTCGTATTCCTCTTTTGTACAGTCCTTAGGAGCTTTAAGCCAGAGCGGTGTAGTATCGTTTACGGGAGTATCCACCGTTTTTTCTTTATTATCGGAATTTTCGGTGCTTTCTGTTGTGCTTGCCTTATTATCTGCATTGAAATATATTTCATAAGGCATAAACTGACAGTATTTTCTGAGAATATCACGCAGTTTATATTCATCAAGGAATTCTTCTCCGTCCTCTGAAATGTGCATAACGATTGTTGTGCCACGTTCCGTTCTTGTACCGTCTGAGATTTCATAGGTATTGCTTCCGTCACTCTGCCAATGAACAGGTGTTGCGTCAGCCTTGTAGGAAAGTGTTTCTATTTCAACCGTATCGGATACCATATATGCGGAATAAAAACCAAGTCCGAAATGACCGATTATTCCTGCGTCGGCGTCTGTTTTGTCCTTGTATTTGTCAATAAATTCCTTTGCTCCCGAAAAGGCTATCTGAGTTATATACTTTTCAACCTCTTCTTCGGTCATACCGATACCGTTATCGCTGACGGTGAGAGTTTTTGCGTCTTTGTCGAGTTTAACATCAATGCGTGGCTTAACGTTGTCGTTTTCAGCCTCGCCGATTGAGCAAAGACTCTGATACTTTTTGATTGCGTCACAGCCGTTTGCAACGATTTCTCTGAGGAAAATATCCTTGTCGGAATACAGCCATTTTTTAATTATCGGAAAAAGATTTTCCGAATCAACTTTGATTTGTCCTTCACGTTTCATATTCAGAAACCTCCGTTTTTTTATTTATCTTAATGCTGTGTGAAAATACAGTATCGAGAACTTAATTATTATCGTCTGAACGCATCATATTGCGTTCCAGCCATTGCTGATGGGTCATAAGAACCTGACGGGGCTTTGAACCCTCGTGCGGACCTACAATACCCATTTGCTCCATTTCATCGATAAGTCTGCCTGCTCTCGCATAGCCGAGTCTTAAACGTCTCTGCAAGAGAGATGTTGACGCCTGCCCTGCCTCGACAACGCATTTTATTGCATCTTCCATAACAGGATCGACATTTTCGTCACCGCTGTCAGAACTGCTCTTGACATTTTCTGCAATAGTTTTCTTTTCGATTTCTGCAATTATATCATCATTGTATTCAACGGCTCTTGATTCCTTGATAAATTCGACTATGTTTTCAACTTCGATATCATCGACATAGCAACCCTGTACACGAATAGGCTTGGTTGTTCCAATAGGTGAAAACAGCATATCACCACGTCCCAAGAGCTTTTCTGCACCGCCGCCGTCAAGGATTGTGCGGGAGTCAATCTGCGACTTAACCGCAAAAGCAATTCGGCTCGGAACATTCGCCTTGATAAGTCCTGTAATGACATCAACTGACGGACGCTGTGTAGCTATTACAAGGTGCATACCTGCGGCACGTGCCATCTGTGCAAGACGGCATATTGATTCTTCAACCTCGTTCGGTGCCGCCATCATCAAATCCGCAAGCTCGTCAATGACAATAACAATCTGCGGCATTTTTTCAAGCTTTTTCGGGTGTTCCGTATTTTCGTATGAATTTGCTACTTCTGACTGTGCCTGTGCGAGCATTTCGTCTTCTTCAAATGAACGTTCGGAGTCATCAACCGTATTTGCGTCATTTTCATCTGTTTCGGAATTTTTTCTGTCAACAAGACGGTTATAGCTTTGCATATCCCTTACATTGTATTCGGCAAAGGTTTTGTATCTTTTAAGCATTTCATCAACCGCCCAATTCAGCGTTCCTGCGGCTTTTCTCGGGTCAGTAACAACAGGAAGATACAAGTGCGGAATACCGTTGTAAACGCCGAGTTCAACAACCTTCGGGTCGATAAGCACAAGCTTGACTTCATCAGGATTTGCCTTATAAAGCAAACTTACAAGCATAGAGTTAATGCACACGGATTTACCCGAACCGGTAGAACCTGCAATAAGCAAATGCGGCATTTTTGCAAGGTCGGCAAGGATAATTTTGCCCGTGATGTCATATCCGAGTGCAACGGTAAGTTTGCTTTTTGCCTTGTTGAATTCCTGTGACTCAATGAGATTTCTCATCCTTACGATATTTACATTTTTGTTAGGCACTTCAATACCAACGGCTGATTTGCCCGGTATAGGTGCCTCTATTCTTACGCCTGTTGCGGCAAGGTTCATCGCAATGTCATCGGCAAGATTTGTAATTTTACTGATTTTTACACCTGCGGCGGGCTGTAACTCATAGCGTGTGACTGACGGCCCACGGCTTATATTTACAATAGTGGTCTGAACGCCGAAGCTTTTAAGCGTATCAACAAGCATTGTGCCGTTCTGGTGAAGTTCAAGAGAAATATTGCGTCCGTCCTCCTCGGGCTGAGGTTCAAGCAAGGTAACAGGCGGCTTTACATATTCCCCC
>JBJEOP010000027.1:0-3279 GCA_051880775.1 Acutalibacteraceae bacterium | reverse complement strand
ATTATTATAAAATAACTTCTGTTTATAGTTTTTTTCATAATCAACCGCTCCAAATATACTATTATTCTATTATATACTACAATTTTTTTCTTTAACTGTCAATAATTACTGGGGGTGTTGATCAATAGAGCCGGATTAGAATTAAATCCCCTTAGTGTATTTCTGAATGGAATATACTCTGAGGGGATTGTGTCGTTTTATTTCATACGCTTTAAAACAAGCACCTGACCTGGATAAATCATATCGGGATTAGTCAGGGCATTCATATTGATTAAATCAGCGGTTGTAAGACCGAAACGCTTTGCAATTTTCCACAAAACATCACCGCTTTGAACAATATATGTCAGCGGAAGCTTTTCGGCGTTTTGTACCTCAGATGTTTCTGTACTTACGGGGATTTTTATAATCTGATTTATGCTTATTGCATCGGGGTCAGCAATATGATTATAGCGTAAAATATCCTGTATGGTTGTGCCGAAACGCTTTGCAAGTTTCCAGAGTGTATCACCGTTTTGAACTACATAAATAATTGTATCCATAGTCGTCCCTCCTATATTATATTATGAAATTCAAGTAAGATAAGTTTGTAAAAAATTTATTTTTATGATAATATATCATTATCAAATATACGGAGGAATTATATGTCGGATGAACGCATAGACAAAATACTGTCATCACAGAATATCGCATCAAGAAGTGAAATAAAAGCAATGATAAAGTCGGGGAGAATTTCGGCTGACGGACTTACCGTTAAACGCCCTGAACAAAAATTTGACCCCGAAAATACTGTTTTCTGTATTGACGGAAAGGAAATCACTTTCAAAAAACATCTATATATTATGATGAACAAGCCTGCCGGTGTACTGTCGGCAAGCAATGATAAATATGCAAAAACGGTTATTGACCTTTTGCCTGATGAAATGAAACGACGTGGTCTGTTTCCTGCCGGACGGCTTGACAAAGACACCGAAGGACTGCTGATTATTACTGATGACGGTGAACTGGCTCACAAAATGCTTGCACCGAAAAGCCATGTTTTTAAGCTGTATGAGGCAACAACGGACAAGGTGCTTAACAGTCAGGATATTGAGGCTTTTAAAAGCGGCATAAAATACGGAGATAATGAATTCTTGCCGGCAGATATGAGGATTATCGGCGAAAAAACCGCACTTGTGGAGATTTGCGAGGGCAAGTTTCATCAGGTGAAAAAAATGTTCAATGCCGTCGGGGCAAATGTATTATATCTGAAAAGATTGCGTATAGGCGGCGTGTATCTTGATGAAAATTTAAAGTCAGGTGAAGTCCGTGAGCTGACTGATGAAGAAATAATGTCTGTTTTAAGCCGCAAACAGGAAATTTAAGTACTATTTGATATACAAAATGTACAAAATATGAACTTTATATTTGTATTATGTGAATTGTATATAAACATAGGCATTATAATTTAGTTAAAAAAAGTATTTCATTTCAAGAAAAAATCTGTTATAGTAATAGTGTTAAATTTTTGAATTTAAACAACGCTTTAAATACAGCGAACTCAGGAGGCTAATTATGGCAAGTGTATCATTAAGACATGTTTATAAGATTTATGACGGCAATGTTACAGCCGTAAGCGATTTCTGTCTTGAAATCGAAGACAAAGAATTTATTATTTTCGTTGGACCGTCAGGCTGCGGTAAATCTACAACTCTGCGTATGATTGCCGGACTTGAAGACATTTCAAAGGGTGAACTTTATATCGGAGATGTTCTTGCAAACGATATTTCACCTAAGGACAGAGATATTGCAATGGTATTCCAGAACTACGCTCTGTATCCGCATATGACTGTTTACGATAATATGGCATTCGGTCTTAAACTTCGTAAAACTCCGCCGGAGGAAATCAGACGCCGTGTTGAAGAAGCTGCAAGATCTCTTGATATTGCTCATCTTCTTGAACGTAAGCCAAAGGCTCTTTCAGGTGGTCAGAGACAGCGTGTTGCACTTGGTCGTGCTATCGTTCGTGATCCTAAGGTATTCCTTCTCGACGAGCCGCTTTCAAACCTTGACGCAAAACTCCGTACAGCCATGAGAACAGAGATTTCTAAGCTTCACAAGAGACTCGGTACAACATTTATCTATGTTACACACGATCAGACAGAAGCTATGACAATGGCTGACAGAATCGTTGTTATGAAAGACGGTTTCATTCAGCAGGTTGATACTCCTCAGAACCTTTATGAAAGACCTTGTAACCAGTTCGTTGCAGGATTTATGGGTTCTCCTCAGATGAACTTCATCGACGCAACTATCGTAAGATCAGGCGACGATTACGGCATTCAGTTCGGTAAATATACTATTCCGCTTCCTGAGTCAAAGAACAAAAAGAACATACTTTCTCATTTTGTAGGCAAAGAAGTTGTACTCGGTATTCGTCCGGAAGATGTTCACGACGATCCTGAGTTCCTTGAAAGATCAAAAGAAAGCATAATTGAAGCACAGGTTGAAGTTACAGAGCTTATGGGTGCTGAAATTTATCTGTATCTTACAATCGAAGGCAATCCTGCTATTGCAAGAGTTGAGCCGTCCTCTACTGCTGAGGCTGGCGAAACTGTTGAAATTGCTTTCGACGTTGAGAAAATCCATATTTTCGACAAGGAAACAGAAAGAACAAT
Organism: Acutalibacteraceae bacterium; assembly: GCA_051880775.1. Taxonomy (GTDB): domain Bacteria; phylum Bacillota; class Clostridia; order Oscillospirales; family Acutalibacteraceae; genus UBA1213. Next base: position 625 of record JBJEOP010000027.1, on the reverse strand, counting down.
TACAAACTGATTTTATTTCAGTATATCATCAAAGGGGAATTGCGTTTGCAATGCCCCTTTTCAATAAGAAAAGAAGCGACAGCTTAAACACACTGCCGCTTCTTTTCTTATAATACTGTTTCTTCTTTGAGTAATGGATGTCGGGGCTTTGCCCCAAACCCCACAAGGGCTACTCGCCCTTGACCTCGGCAGGGGTTGAACCCCTGCACCCGCAATTTTTATCCACGATTTTAATGAGAAATAGTATAAATACAAGCGGCGGTATTTAAACTGTCGCCTATATTATTGAAAAAGGGCATTGCGTTTGCAATGCCCTTTGATGATATTGAAATATAAACAACAACATCTTGTATTTATAAGTATTCAATTATTCAGATAAGGCTGAAAGTATTGACGGAAAATTCATCAGACAAAATTCAGAACCTCAACACTTCTTGAAATAAATCCTTCAAGTTCAGCAGCTGTAAGTTTACGCTGACTGATAGCCGCAAGGTCATAAACGTGACGGCAAAGCAGGCTGCACTTATCCCCTTCTTCAAGCTCGGAAATTTTCTTGATGATTGAGCTTTCGGTATTAAGGATAATGGTTTCTTTTGATTTTGGTGTATCGCCAAACATACCGCCG
>JBJEOP010000026.1:0-3296 GCA_051880775.1 Acutalibacteraceae bacterium | reverse complement strand
AAGCGTTTTATAATATGAGTGACATTACAGGTGTTATATTTCCCGATACACTTATATCAATAGGCGTTAAGTCGTTTTATAACTGTACAGGTCTTACAACTCTTACATTTTCCGATAGTGTGGAATATATTAATGATGAGGCATTCCGCTCGTGTACAGGACTGAAACGTGTCGTAGCAGGCAAAAGACTTAAAAGAATAGGTATCAATGCATTTTATGACTGTGCTCGGCTTGAAGATGTCATAACAGGCAGAGGTCTTGAAGAGATATACCCAACGGCGTTCAAGAACTGTGTATCTCTTAAAAATATGGTAGTTCCTGACACTGTTACATCAATATATTATGCCGCATTTGAAGGTTGTGCATTACTTGAAAATATTGCAATTCCAAAAACAGTTAAATATATAGGCGATGATGTATTCAAAGGTTGCAGTGCAAATCTTACAATTCACTGTAATACGGATTCATACGCCGAAACATACGCAAAATCAAAGAATATAACCTATGACACAAGTATGTATAATTGTTCTCAAATCAGTAACAGTACGGTTTTCACAAATGAAACGGTGACTGTTTATTGCGGTGCAACAGGCGGTACATTAGGCGATACATTTTATTATCAGTATCATGTTGCAATGAGAGAGTCATCGTCAATGAATTATACAAGCGTTCAGCCATACAGTATAAATTCAACTGTAACACTGCCTGAGATAACTAAGGCAGGCGAATATAAGGTTTTGGTACTTGCACTTGACGGCGGCGGAACAACAAAAACGATGAGCTTTACACTTACCGTTAAAGAACCGCTTGAAAATGATACAACAGTCAGCAGTACAAGAATTACCGCAGGCGAAAAGATAACAATTACAGGTCAGGCAACAGGCGGCACAGCTCCTTATGAATACAAATTTATGTATAAACTGCGGACAGCAATAGGCTATACAACTATATCAGACTACGGTATGACGTCAACACAGGTATGGAAACCGACAACGGCGGGTTTATATGATGTTCGTACAATAGTCAGGGACTCAACATGCGAAGAAGTTATAAAGAATTTTCAGATTAACGTACAGGCACCGCTTGAAAATAACTCGACTATCAGCAGTACAACAATAACAAAGGGCGACTCGGTAACCATTACAGGCAAAGCAACAGGCGGAGCAACACTTTATAATTATAAGTACGCATTTACAGCTAAACATTCAACTGCAACGGATTGGACAACTCTCAAAGGCTACAACATAACTTCAACAAAGACATGGACACCGGGAAAAACAGGTACATACAGTGTTTGTGCAAAGGTTAAGGACAGTGACGGAACAGAAGTCAAAAAGTTCTTTACGCTTACGGTTAATGAAGCACTTGTCAACAATTCAACAATCAGCAAAACAACAATAAACAAGGGCGACTCAGTAACACTTAAAGCTGTTGCAGCAGGCGGCACAGCACCTTATCAGTACGCATTTACAGCTAAACATTCAACTGCAACGGATTGGACATCCCTCAAAGGCTACAACACAACTTCAACAAAGACATGGACACCGGGAAAAACAGGTACATATCAGGTTTGTGCGAAGGTCAAGGACGCAAATGGTACAGAAGTAAAGAAATTCTTTACACTCACAATCAACGCAGCACCGCTTACAAACAACTCAACCATCAGCAAAACAACAATAAATAAGGGCGGCTCAGTAACCCTTAAAGCCGTTGCAGCAGGCGGCACAAGTCCGTATCAGTACGCATTTACAGCTAAACATTCAACTGCAACGGATTGGACAACCCTCAAAGGCTATAACACAACTTCAACAAAAACTTGGACACCGGGTCTTACGGGTACATATCAGATTTGTGCAAAAGTCAAGGACGCAAAGGGTACAGAAGTCAAAAAGTTCTTTACGCTCACGGTCAACGCAGCAAGCGGACTGGCTAATATCTCAACAATCAGCAAAACAACAATTAACAAGGGCGAATCCGTAACGCTCACAGGCTTGGGAGCAGGCGGAACAACACCGTATCAGTACGCATTTTCTGCGAAGCACTCAACCGCAACGACCTGGACAAGCCTCAAAGGCTACAATACAACTTCAACAAAGGTATGGACGCCGGGTTTAAAAGGTACATACGAGGTTTGTGCAAAAGTCAAGGACGCAAAGGGTACAGAAGTAAAGAAATTCTTTACGCTTACCGTAAACTGAAAAGTAAACAGTTAATCAATTAAATCATTCAAAAGCACAGGCATTTGATTTTAAAAATGTCTGTGCTTTTTTTTAAGTTGTTTTATGTTTGGAAAATATTGATATTTCCGATAATTTGTTTATAATATTATTATGGCCGTTGTTTTTTTGTCGGTATTGACAAAATTATAAAAAACTTTTACAGAGGGGTGTATCAATGAAAAATATCAGAAAAATTATAATTTCAGCATTAACCGTAGCAGCTTTGGTGTCGGTTTGTGCCGCCTGTAAAGACAATAACAAAGCACAAACAAGCGAACCGAATACAAGCACAACACAAAGCAGTACTGAAAGCTCGGTTGAAAGTATTGTTTCAGATGTACCGTCAGATATTCAGAGTGATGCTCAGAGCAGTGAAGAACTTTCAAAAGACGACGATATGACGGCGGTTGATGACCGCATAAAAAAGCTGATGACAGCGGAGGACTTTAAGTCAGCCTCTGAGCAGAATAAATTAGAGGCTGTTGAAACTCTGCTGAACGAGCTTGCCAAAGAAGGCTTGATTATTGACGGAAGTGTTGACTATGATGTTAACAGCGGTTTGTTTTCTTTTAAGTATAAATCGGGCGCTTTGGGCTGCATTATGATGAGGGATTTTCACGAAGGTATAAATTAAACCAAAAATAACGGCTCACATATTTTAATATATGTGAGCCTGTTTGCTTATTTGTTTTTGCACGGCACTCTTCTGAATACCGCTGACATCTTTGTTTGAAAATTCATTTGATTTTATAGCTTAGGAAGTATTATCGTAACACGGTCAGCCAACGTGTGCCTGATTTTCGCCGACCTCGGTATTGTCACGAAATAAAAGCGAAATGCACCATATTGCCGCCAGAGCGACAAGAGTATAAATAATTCGGCTTATAATGCCCGTCTGACCGCCGCATATCCACGCTACGATGTCAAACTGAAAAATTCCTACCGAGCCCCAGTTAAGACCGCCTATTATCAGTAAAATCAACGACAGCTTATCCAACATATAAATTACCTCCAAAAAAATTAATAATAGCCCTGAGCAAAACTAAAAAAGCGTGATAAACACAAAGGTTTTGCAGG
>JBJEOP010000025.1:0-3457 GCA_051880775.1 Acutalibacteraceae bacterium | reverse complement strand
CCTGCTTTTGCTCCATATTAGATTTATTTTTCTATCTCATTTTGCTCATCTCTAACTGTGGAATTTACTTTGGGAATTAACGTTAAATTTTTATCAGGAAATTTAAAAGAACTTGCAAAAAATCTCTTGAAGTGACTGTAAAATAATGATATACTAAAATGTATGTTGTTACGCATATCAGTAAATAATATATGTATTATTTATGGAGGCGTAACGATAATGAGCAAAAGTAATAATAAAAAAATTACGAATACCGTGTCCAATCCGTCAGAATATCCCGATGTTCCGAAAACTTCCGTTCAGGATAACGGTCCCGTCAGTGAAAATTCATTTAATCAGATTATCGAGTCGGGTGCCGTTGTTTCCGAAAACGGAAAATATACCATACATTGTTTAACAATTATAGGACAGATTGAAGGTCATTATGTATTGCCGTCACAAAACAAAACGACAAAATACGAGCATGTAATTCCTCAGCTTGTTGCGGTGGAACAGGATAACCGCATCGACGGACTTCTTATTATACTCAATACCGTCGGCGGCGATGTTGAGGCAGGACTTGCAATAGCTGAGCTTGTCGCAGGAATGAAAAAGCCGGTTGTTTCGCTGGTGCTTGGCGGAGGACATTCAATAGGTGTGCCTATTGCTGTTGCGGCAAAGAAATCTTTCATTGCCAAATCAGCCACAATGACAATACACCCTGTTCGTATGACGGGTCTTACTCTCGGTGTGCCACAGGCGTTTGAGTATTTTCAGAAAATGCAGAACCGCATAACACGCTTTGTGTCAGAACATTCGGATATATCGGAAGAACGTTATAACGAATTAGCGTCAAACACAAGCGAGCTTGTTATGGATATAGGCACTATTCTCGACGGTGACGAGGCAGTCGATGAGGGACTTGTTGACAGCGTAGGACAGCTGAATGAAGCAATATCGGTATTATATGATATGATTGACAAAAAAAGAAATGATGAAAAGAAAAAAAGTAAAAAATACTCAGTAAAAAATAAAAAGCAATCCAAATGAATATAAATATTAAAATGGCAGAGATATTCTGCCATTAAAATTCCTCGGAGGTACATAATAAATGGATATTTTCAGTGCAATCTTACAGGGAATAATTCAGGGACTGACCGAATTTCTTCCTGTATCAAGTAGCGGACATCTGGCGATAACTCAGCATATTATCGGTATGCAGGGAGAAAACCTGTTTTTTTCGGTAATGCTGCATATAGGCACACTTGCCGCAGTTTTAGCCGTATATTTCAAGCTGATAATCCGTCTTGTCAAGGCATTCGGACTTATGGTAAAGGATATATTTACAGGTAAATTCAAATGGAGCGAAATGGACAGCGACAGAAACCTTGTTATGATGATAATAATAGGTCTTGTGCCGTTATTTCTGCTTTTCCTGCCTGTCGGAACGGATATGAAATTAAAGGATTTGGCAGACAAATGGACGTCTGACGGCTATTTAATTATATCCTCACTAGCTCTTATAACCACAAGTTTGCTTTTGTATATCGGAAACCGTGCAAACCACAAAACCGCCGAAAGATATAAGGCAAAGGGATTAAATCCCCGTGGCGGTGCAGGAAGAAAACGCTATAATGCCGTTGATGCAGCTATTGTCGGATTTACACAATGTCTGGCTGCAATTTTTCCGGGCTTGTCACGCTCAGGTTCAACTCTTACGGCAGGCGAACTCAGGGGAATAAACAAACAGGCAGCACTTGATTATTCGTTTGTCCTCGGAATACCTGCCATTATAGCAGCCGCCGTACTTGAAGGAAAAGACGCACTTTTTCCGCCTGACGGCACATCCGTAAGTATAGAGTATTTTCCGGTTATCGTCGGAATGATAACTGCCGCAGTTGTCGGATTTTTTGCAATCAAGCTGTTCAGATGGCTGCTTTCAACCGACAGAATGTATATATTCATTCTTTATACAGCCGTTATCGGCGGCGTTATGTTTATAATAAGCATCATTGAATTATTCCTTGGAACTAATGTTTTCACAGGAAACGCTCTTTCTTTTTAATTAAATAATCCGATAGGGCAGCATATAATCATATGTTGCCCTATTACTGTATTAAAAATTCGAGAAATAATTTGGAGGTGTAATGATTTGGCAGCAAAAAAGACAAATGAAACAAGCAAATCAAAACCGAAATCCACATCACAGGGTACGAAAAAATCAGGTGCTAAATCATCTTCAACATCAAAAACATCATCTGCAAAATCCCGACAGCGAAAAGAGGCAGAGTTAAATTTAAAACGCAATAAATTCATAAAATCAATAATACTTTTTGCTGTAACGGTATTGCTGACCGCTTTTTATATTATGCCCGGCGAAAAATTATGGCTTGCATTGCATCAGTGCTATTGGGGTTTTTTTGGATTTATGGGATTTGCCGTTCCGCTGATAACACTTTATTGTGCTATACAGTATGCAAAAACTAAACCGTCTTACAGATTTCCTCTGAGAGCAACATTGTTTGTGCTTTTGATGATTATTTTTGCTTCGATTATATACAGCTTCAGCACATTCGGACTAAATACAGAAAGCTACGGCGATGAGCTTTCAAGGTGCTTTACAACGGGCAGTCAGTATCAGGGAACAGGCATATCAGGCGGTCTGCTCGGCATTGCTTTTGTAAAGATTCTCGGTTCGGCAGGTGCAGGAATTGTCTTTATTATTGCATTTATAATTATAGCCACCATATCGCTCGACGCATTTATAATAAATCTTTTTGATATATTCAAAAAACCTGTACACAAAGTAAGCGACCGCATAAACGAAAATAAAGAAATCCGTAAGGTGATTCGTCAGCAGGAAAACCAAATCAAACAGGAAAGACAGCAAAGGGAACACGAGGAATATGTACAGCAAAAAATAAATAAGCATATAGATAAAGTTAAATCAAAAAACGGTGTACCGACAGATTTTTGCCGTGTTGACAGTACCCCTTTCTATGAACCGCATGCGAGCCGTAATGGTCAGCAGACTGACACCCAGAAAACCGCAGTAAATCTTGATAAAAATAAAAAATCAAAGAGCAGAACAACCTCAGGCGACAAAGCACTTGATATGATATTCGGCTATGAAACGGAAGACGCAGCTGTTGCAGCAAACACAAACCCGGGTGTAATCAATCCGCAAAACCAAAACAGCAAAACACTTCAAGAAGAGAAATCACAGCAGAATACCGATACATTTGAATATATTCCGGAGGAACCTCCGATATTTTCAGATGATATTCAGTTTGATACTTCAATTATAAATAATGTCACTACATCAAAGAATGATGTACCGCCAAAGAGAAATATTGAAAAAACATCTTCTGAAAGAATAACAAAAAATAATACTGACAGCAAAACCGGCCGTCAAAAAGCAGAAATTGTTACCGTAAATAATGATAATCCGTTGGTTGAGGGGGAATATGTAAAGCCG
>JBJEOP010000024.1:0-18213 GCA_051880775.1 Acutalibacteraceae bacterium | reverse complement strand
TTTCTACAATTCTTACGCATCTTTTCGGCGGCTCGGCTGGCCGTGAGGGTGCCGCTTTACAGCTTGGCGGAAGTATCGGCAGTCAGCTCGGTAAATGGTTCAAAGTTGATGACGCCGACAAGCGTGTTGTGATTATGTGCGGTATGAGTGCGGCGTTTGCGGCTGTTTTCGGTACTCCTATGGCGGCGGCTGTCTTTTCAATGGAGGTTGTAAGCATAGGCGTAATGTATTATGCAGCCCTCGTTCCCTGTGTTTTTTCGTCGCTTATTGCGTCGTATTTTGCAACGAATTTCGGCATAAGGGGTGAGAATTTCAGCTTTATTGAGTTTCCTGCTCTTGATATTCTCAGTGCGGCTGAAATAGTCGCTCTTGCGGCAATTTGTGCGGCTGTGAGCGTTATTTTCTGTATTCTTCTTCATACTACCGGCGACCTTTTCAGAAAATATCTTAAAAATCCGTACATCAGAATTTTTCTTGCAGGCTCTGCCGTTGTTATCTTAACGCTTGTTCTGAACACGCACGACTATAACGGTGCAGGTATTCCCGTAATTACAAAGGCTCTTCAAGGCGAGGCTCTTCCCTATGCATTTATACTCAAAATGATTTTTACCGCCATTACCATTGAGGCAGGTTTCAGAGGCGGCGAAATTGTTCCGTCATTCTTCATCGGTGCAACTCTCGGCTGTACATTCGGCAATCTTGTCGGATTTTCGCCGTCGGTATGTGCCGCCGTCGGACTTATTGCTCTTTTCTGCGGAGTTACAAACTGCCCTGTTACATCAATACTCATAAGCTTTGAGCTTTTTGGTGCAGGCGGTATTCCCTACTTTATGATTGCCGTTGCAGTAAGCTATTTCCTGTCGGGATATTACGGACTTTATCACGACCAGACAATAGTATATTCAAAATATAAGGCTAAGTATCTTAACAGAAAAGCAAGGCATTAATAGAATATAAAAACAAATCCTTAAAACTTCCTGATATTTTCTCAGAAAATACAAATACTAACTCAAAGGTGGTATTTGTATATGAAAAGAAAACTTGAATGTGATATTGCACTGTTCGCAATAGGCGGTATTGCATACGGACTAATTGAAATTCTATGGAGAAAATACACACACTGGACAATGCTTATAACAGGCGGTGTATGCTTTGTTATATTGTACAGGCTTTTTACAAAGGTCGTAAACGCTGCATTGTGGCAAAAATGTATAATAGGCAGCGGCGTTATTACGGCAATAGAATTTGTTGCAGGCTGTATAATCAATATCTGGGGCAAGCTGAATGTGTGGGACTATTCGTCAATGCCGATAAATCTATGCGGTCAGATTTGTGCTTTGTACAGTGTTTTGTGGGGATTGTTGTCCATACCGATTGTCGCCGTATGCAATATCATAAAGACAAAGCTCGATTTCTGAAATTTTTGCGGTGTTACAACGATGTAATGCCGCATTTTTATTGACATATTTTATTATTTGTTTTAAAATATTTTATAGAAATTATATGATAAATTAAAGGAGTATCTCGAAAATGACACAGGGAAAAATAACAACCTTTGACCACCCGCTGATACAGCACAAAATATCAATCCTCAGAAACAAGGAAACAGGAACAAACGAGTTCAGAAAACTGGTTGAAGAAATTGCAATGCTTATGAGCTACGAGGCACTTCGTGACCTGCCGCTTGAAGATGTAGAGATTGAAACGCCTATCGAAAAATGCAGAACACCTATGATTGTCGGCAAAAAGCTCGCCATTGTTCCTATACTTCGTGCCGGTCTTGGTATGGTAAACGGTGTTCTTGCACTTGTACCAACGGCAAGAGTAGGTCATATCGGACTTTACCGTGATGAAGTCACCCATATGCCGCACGAATACTACTGCAAGCTGCCAAGCCCGATTGAACAGAGAACAATACTTGTACTTGACCCTATGCTTGCAACAGGCGGCTCGGCTGTTGACGCTGTAAACCTCATCAAACAGCATGGCGGCAAAAACATTAAATTTATGTCAATAATCGCTGCACCTTGCGGCGTTGAAAAGCTCTCTCAGGCTCACCCCGACATTCAGATTTATGTAGGACATATCGACAGATGTCTTAACGAAAACGCTTATATCTGCCCCGGTCTTGGCGACGCAGGCGACAGAATTTTCGGAACAAAATAAAAATATTATAAAAATTTTGAGCATATCAGCAACGGACGCTTTAATTATTAAGCGTTTGGCTGATATGCTCATTTTTTGACTGTATAATAAAATATAAAGCTGAAATATGATATTTTATCTTACAACAGAAGTATGTTTTTCACGCAGATAGGTTGATTCAAGGTCGGCAAGATGAAGTTTTACGGCTAACGGATATTTTTCATAGGCTGAACTTATCGCAAAGCTGCCCCCTCTTGCCGAATCGTCAAAGCCGCCCATATGCCATCTTATAGCCATTGCCTCCGTTGTTTTAAGACGGATAAAGCGTTCAATAAGAAAAACGGATTTTTCGCCGTGACCGTAAGGAAAAAGGTCATCAACGGAATAATAAGGCTGTTTTTCCCATTGACCTGTCTGTTCGTTCTTGACATTCCTTGTTGACACTTTGTAGAATTGAGCCTTGCACAAATCGTGCAATAATGCACATATCGCAAAGCTTTCGGCGTTATCTGCTTCGGGATTGAAATGCTTTTCCATCATAACATTATACACACTCAGGCTGTGCATAACCAATCCCTGTTCACAGGCACAATGAAATTTTGAGCTTGCAGGAGCAGTAAAAAAATCGGTTTTTTGCAGCCAGTTAAGCAGCTCGTCTGCACCCTCACGCTTTATATTTTCGTTGTAAATATTTATAAAATCTTCTTTATATCCCATAAGTACAGCCTTTCAATAGATTTATTTAAGTTCATCATTGTAATGAGCACGCTCGCCGCCGATGAATTTAGGTCTTGTTCTTGCACTCGTTATATTTGCGGAGCCGATTTTCTTGACTTTGAGCGTCAGCGGAACTGCAACCTCTTTGAGGTGCATACCGATAAGCACACCGCCGATATCAATACCTGCGTCTGCTTTGATGTGTTCAACGGCAACAGGTTCATTAAAGGTATTATATGACTTTGTTGCAAAAGAACCGCCTGCCTTTGGCTGCGGCACGACATTTACTATCTCTCTGTTTTGTGCGACAGCAACGGCTTTTTCGGTTATTATTGCACGGTTGAGGTGTTCACAGCATTGTGCCGCAAGGTAAATTCCACGCTTTGTAAGTTCGGGATAAATACCGTCAAATATAGCCTTGGCAATATCTACACTTGACGCAGTGCCTATATCCTCACCCGCAACGGTGCTTGACGAACAGCCAACAACAAAAACATCTCCCTTTGTCAGCTTTGCCCTTTCGATAATTTCCAGAACCGCATCTCTTGATTGTTTCGTGATTTCTTCATACATAAAAATACATCTCCGATAATATTTTCATACAAACATTTTTAGGCACCTCCGCAGAGATGCCTAAAAGTCAGTATAAGCAAAACGAAAAAGATTATTCAGCTTCTTCTTCTGTTTCAGCGTTATTTTCAAGCAGTGCCTTCATTGAAAGGCTGATACGCTTGTTTTCAAAATCAATGGCTGTAATCTTAACCTGTACTTTCTGACCAACAGAGAGTACGTCCTCAGGCTTTTCAACTCTTTCGTTTGAAATCTGAGAAACGTGGATAAGACCGTCGATACCCGGAATAATTCTTGCGAATGCACCGAACTGTGTCAAGCCGACAACCTCAACCTCACAAACTGTTCCGACAGGATAATCTCTTTTAAGGATTTCCCAAGGATTGTCCTCAGCCTTTTTGTATCCGAGTGAAATCTTGCCCTTTTCCTGATCAAGAGCTTTAATGTAAACTTCAACAGTGTCGCCTACACTGACAACCTCTGATGGATTTTTAATTCTGTTCCATGAAAGCTCAGAAATATGAACCATACCGTCAATTCCGCCGATGTCAACAAAAGCACCGTAAGAAGTCAGTGACTTAACTGTACCTGTGTACTTTTTGCCAACCTCAGCATTTGCCCAGAACTCTTCTGCCTTTTTCTTGCGTTCTTCGTTAAGAACGGAACGGATTGAACCTACGGCACGTTTTCTCTGTTTTGTAACTTCGATAATACGGAAAGAAACTTCTTTTTTGAGAAGATTTTCGAGGCTTTCTCCTCTTGTTGCTGTTGCCTGTGAAGCCGGAATAAATACTCTTACACCGTTTGCAATAACAATAACGCCGCCCTTGACAACATCTGTAACAACACCTGTGAGTATTGTTTTTTCTTCTTCTGCCTTAATGATTTCGTCCCAGCCCTTCTGTGCGTCAAGAAGTCTTTTTGAAAGAAGAATTGTGCCTTCCTGGTCATTTGTCTTCATAATGATAAGGTCAAGCTCATCGCCAACCTTAACGAGATCCTCAGGCTTTGCGTTAGGATCGCTTGAAAGCTCACTGAGCGGAACAATACCTGTCTGCTTTCTGCCTACATCTACACGAACCTCTGTCGGAGTTACACCAACAACAACACCGTGTACTCTGCCATCTGTATTATAATTTTTGAATGACTCCTCAAGGAGCTCCTCAAAGTTAGGCTCTGTTTTGCTTTCTGTAAGATTTTTGTTTTCTTCTGTCATGGTAACAAGTACCTCCTTTATTATGCTTGCCGGAGTTGAAGCCCCGGCAGTTATGCCAATCCGATCAGCCTGTTTAACGGCAGACAGCGGCAGTTCCGATACTGATTCAATCAAATATGTTTCTTTACATTTATGTTTACAGATATGATACAACTTATTTGTATTGGAGCTGTGTCTTCCGCCGATTACAAGCATAAGGTCGGATGTTGAAGCAAGAATTTCTGCTTCTGACTGTCGATCTGATGTGGCACTACATATTGTATCAAATATTTTTGTATTTGTACATAGTTTTTGCAATATTTTTAAAGATTTTTTCCATTCAGATACATCAAAAGTCGTCTGAGCGACCACACAGAGCGGTTTATTTTTCAGATAAGGAAATTTATCGACAATTTTATCAAGTTCTTCACAATCTGAATATGTATGATACTCACCGACGCAATGACCTATTATTCCCTGAACCTCCGGGTGCTGTTCATCGCCTGCGATAAGAATTATCTCTCCGTCGGCTGAATGTTTTGCAACGGTTTTATGGATTTTCATAACAAACGGACAGGTTGCGTCGGCATAGTTAAGTCCGAGTTCATTTATACGGTTTATCACAGACAGCGGTACGCCGTGTGAGCGTATTACGAGAGTAGCGTCTTTTTTTACATCATCGGGAGTATCGGCTATTTGTACTCCCTTTGACGCAAGCTCGTCAACCATTTGCTGATTATGAATGATCGGACCGAGTGTAAAAACCTCCTTGCCCTCATCAAGAAGTTTATTAACTATATTTACCGCACGGCTTACGCCAAAGCAAAAGCCGGCTGATTTTGCAACTGTTACTGACAATGTTTCGCCTCCAACTGAGCGGATATTTGCTCTTTTATTCTTTTTGTAAGCTCCCGTGCCGATTTTACGGCTTTCAGATTTTCGGACTGTTCGGGATAGATAACATCTCCGAAAGTTACCGTTATTTTTGAAAAAGGTCTGATTTTCTTTTCACAGTAAATCGAAACAGGAAGAACGGGAGAATTTGTTTTTACGGCAAGAAGTGCGGCACCTGCTTTGAGTTCAAACGATGTGCCGTCGTTGACGATTTGTCCCTGCGGAAAAATTCCGACCTGTTTATTCCTGTCAAGCAATGACACAGCGTCCGATACTGACTGCAAATCTGCCGTACTGCGTTTGACAGGAAATGCACCCGTAAGCTTCATAAAATATTTCACAAAAAAGCCTTTATCGGTAAAAAATTCAGACTTAGCCATAAAATATATCTGTCTGCGTACACCAAGTGCAATAAGAACAGGGTCAAGCAGGCTGATATGATTAGAGCATATAATGAGCTTGCCGTTTTTCGGTATATTATCCTTGCCGATATATTTTATTCTGAAAAAAGGTCTTATTAGTATCAGTGAAAGATAACGCAGAATATGATAAATTATTTTAAATCATTCTCTCTGAGTTTTGATATTTCGGACATAATCATTCGGCTTGCGTTTCGGTATTCTTCACCGCTGCCTGTTTTAAGTCCGAGTTCCTGCGGAGTCATAGGTTTTCCCCACGAAACAGTAACTTTATGAAATAATCTTATCTTCTTGTCCTTTGGTGTTATACACACCGGAATGACGGGAACATTCATCTGATGTGCTATAATTGACGCTCCTGATTTAGGACGGAGAAATTCTCCTGTTTTTGAGCGTGTACCCTCTATAAATATTCCGAGAAGCTTGCCGTCCTTTATTACATTTTCAGCCTCGTTTATAGCTTTGCCGTCGCCTGCCCCTCTTGTAACGGGAAACGCACCGAGAGTTCTTATGAGCTTTGACAGAAATTTGTTCTTGAAAAGTTCAGCCTTTGCCATATAACAAATCTGGCGTTTTTGAGTAAGTGCAAGAAGCACAGGGTCAAAATTTGAAAGATGGTTTGAACATACAATATATGCCCCGTCTTTCGGAAGATTCTGCTTTCCGTTGACCTTATAGAAAAACAGCAGTTTAAAAATCGGTATTACAACAATTCTGCCGACAACATACAATGGATTTCTTTTCATAGTATCTTCTCCTTAACCGTATCGGCAATTTTTTTTATTGATTGTTCAAGCGTAAGCGTTGTTGTATCAATAATCACAGAGTTTTCTGCCGGTTTCAGCGGTGCTGTCTTGCGGTGAGAATCGTTGTAATCTCTTTTGATTATATCCGAAAGTATATCGTCATATTCAGCGTCAATGTTTTTTTCGGCAAGCTGTTTCATGCGTCTTTCCGCTCTTTTTTCAGGTGATGCCGTAAGAAAAATCTTAACCTGTGCATTTGGCAGAACAACCGTTCCTATATCTCGTCCGTCCATAATTACATTATCCGTTTTTGCAAAGCCACGCTGTAAATCAAGAAGAAACTCCCTTACCTTTGGTATTGCCGAAACGGTTGACGCAGCCATTGAAATCTGCTCTGTACGGATTTTTTCGGACACATCTTTGTCGTTGAGCAAAACACGCTGTTCACCGTTGAGAAAAACTATTCTTATATCTGTCTGTGGAAGCACAGAAACAACGGCGTCAGTATCAGAAATATCAATATTATTTTCAACACACGAAAGTCCTATCGTTCTGTATAAGGCTCCCGTATCAACATATATAAATCCCAGTTCATCTGCCACAGCACGAGCTATGGTACTTTTTCCTGCACCGGCAGGTCCGTCTATTGCTACCGCTATCATAAAAAATATTCCTCCGTTCAGAAATTTTTATCTTTATGATTTTTTATTATATCAGATTTCTTATAAAATTACAATCCATTACATAAATGTGTTTTAAAATTTTGCACATATTTTACAATATAACATACTTTGATAATAGCGATATTCCAATTTACTATATACATCTGAAACGGAGCTAATAATATGGATACGGATAATTATTGCAGTTTAAATAATCTGCCTGTCGGAGAAAATGCTACTGTAAAATCCATTATTTCCGAGGGAATCGAAAGACGCCGAATGATTGATTTAGGTCTTATAAACGGTACGCATATCAGTGCGGTACAAAAGAGTCCGTGCGGCAGTACAACAGCGTATTTTTTTCGTGGTACGGTAATCGCCCTGAGAGATTCTGACGCAAGAAAAATAATAATACAGCACTGAATTGTTATTTAAATATATTGGCTGACGGCAGAAAGGTTGCGATAAGCGTGGCAGGTAAATCTCAAAACAACAAAATCCCTGATAATATACATTCATATACCGTTGCTCTTGCAGGCAACCCCAACGTAGGCAAAAGCACCGTATTCAATGCCTTGACTGGTATGAAACAGCACACGGGAAACTGGCCCGGAAAAACCGTTTCTACCGCACACGGACATTTCAGTTTTCGTGATTGTGAGTTTGAGCTTGTGGATTTGCCGGGGACATATTCCATTGACGCTAATTCGCCCGATGAAGAGGTTGCCCGTGATGAAATATGTTCGGGAAACGATGACTGTGTTATTGTTGTTGCTGACGCTACCTGCCTTGAACGCAACCTTAATCTTGTTTTACAAATTCTTGAAATTACATCAAAGGTTGTTGTATGCATAAATCTTATTGATGAGGCACGAAAAAAGCATATAAACATTGATGTTGATGAACTGTCATTACAGCTTGGCGTTCCTGTTGTATGTACCGCCGCACGGTCAAAAAAAGGCTTGAGCGAACTTATTGAAAATGTTTATCTTGTTGCGACAGGTCAAAAACGCACCTTTTCCGTTAAAACACATTACGATGTTCTGACAGAAAAGGCTGTTGAAATGATTGAAGCTGAAATAAAAAATCAAGAAAAACACTACATAAATTCAAGATGGCTTGCCGCTGAGCTGCTTGATGAAAAAAATCAAAAGAACATTATAAATCAATTTCATATTGAAATGAACTGTAAAATGATTTCGATGCTTAATTCAGCAAGAAAGCTCACTGAAAAGAACGGCGATATATGCGAAAAAATAAAAGGGGCAATAATAAAAAGAAGCGAGCATATTTACGGATTATGCGTTCATCTTGAATGTACTTCATACAGTGAGCGTAACCGAAAAATTGACAGAATAGTCACTTCAAAAGCAATCGGTATTCCGATTATGCTTTTGCTTTTCGGTCTTATTTTTTATATTACAATCATAGGTGCAAACTATCCCTCGGAATGGCTCAGTATGCTTTTTGAGTTTATACAGAAAAAGCTTTATGAGTTGTTTTCACTTTGGAATGTTCCGCCGTTTTTTGTCGGGATTTTTATTGACGGAATGTATCGCACTCTTGCAAATGTTATATCGGTAATGCTGCCGCCTATGGCTATTTTCTTTCCGCTTTTTGCTCTGCTTGAAGATTTGGGCTATCTTCCGCGTATTGCGTTTAATCTGGATAAATTTTTCTGCCGTGCAGGAGCTCACGGAAAACAATCACTTACTATGATGATGGGTATGGGCTGTAACGCCTGCGGAGTTACAGGGTGCAGAATTATTGAGTCTGAGCGTGAACGGAAAATTGCAATTCTTACAAACAACTTCTCTCCCTGCAACGGACGTTTCCCGACTATTATAGCAATAATTACAATGTTCTTTGTAGGTAATTTTCCGCTTGAATTACGTTCGGCTTTGTGTACATTTATTCTGATAGGAGTTATATTATTCAGTATTGCGGTTTCACTTTTTGTTTCAAAAATTTTGTCTGTGACTATTCTTAAAGGGAACTCGGATTCCTTTATACTGGAACTGCCGCCGTACAGACGACCTCAGATAATAAAAACAATCGTGCGTTCATTATGCGACAAAACAATATTCATACTCGGCAGAGCGGCTGCTGTCGCCGTTCCTGCCGGAATTATAATATGGCTGCTTGCAAATATTCATATCGGCGACAAAACGCTGATTATATACGGAACGGAATTTCTTGACCCGTTTGCACGAATTATGGGACTTGACGGCGTTATTCTTATTTCGTTTATACTCGGTTTTCCGGCAAATGAAATCGTTATTCCGATAGCAATTATGATTTATATGTCAACGGGTTCAATAACAGGATATGAAAGTCTTTTTCAGCTTCATACAATCCTTACAGACAATGGCTGGACGGTCGTTACGGCAATATGCACAATGATGTTTTCAATAATGCATTTCCCCTGTTCCACAACCTGTATTACGATTTGCAAAGAAACTAAAAGCATTAAATTAACGCTGTTATCCGTAATAATTCCTACTCTGTGCGGAATTATATGTTGTATGCTGATAAACTTAATCGCACATATTTTTATTTGAACAAAAATACGCCCTGTTATCCGTTTGTCGAAAGCGGATAACAGGGTATTGTTAATTTTTGAATAATTTTTCGCAGAGAGATACAAATTCGTCTTTTGTCATAATGCAGTTAATCACGTCAAGAATTGAATTTGAGGTCATATTATGCGGAAGATTGAGTGCCTGTTTCAGCTTTTCTCTGTTTGCTGAGGCATTCGGAGTGCCTGTAAGTCCGTATTCAAACAAATCCGCCTTTGTTATCTCTTTTTCGGATTTTACATAACCGTCGCTGAGTTCACATTCAGCACCTGATTTTGCTATTGCGTCACACAGAATTTTCTCAGAAATACCCTCCACACCGAGCTTACCCTCTTTTGACGGCTTGTCCTTGCGTTTTTCCTTGCCGAAAATATCGGGAATATAGGCGTTTTTTATTTTGTCTGACGGCACTGTTCCTTTAAGAAAATTGCGTATTACAAAGCCTGCACCGTCGCTGTCTGTAATAATCAGTATTCCCCTTGTCTGTGCAAGGTGGCGTATAAGTGCCTGTTTTTCTTTGTTTTTAAACACGCCAAAGCCGTCTGTTGTTATTATAAGTCCGTCAATAAAATTTGACAGCTTTATTTTATCGTATTTTCCCTCAACGATTATTGCTTCCTTTATTTTTATCAAGCCGACATACCCTCCCGAACGATTATAAGAAGTTTTGAAATAAGGGTTTCAAGAAGAACCTGTGAGTCTGCCCTTGTGCTTTTAAGCTTTATGTCTGTCTGCAATACAGTATCCAATATCTGTCTGAGGGTAGATGTTGAATAACGGCGGGCATTATTGTTGGCATTTTTCAAGAGAAAATCACGCTTGCCGTATTTAAAGTCCCTGGCAACGTCTGCGGCGGTTTTTCCGCTTTCGGAGGCAACACGCATTCGGTACATATCAATAAATGTCGAACTCAGAACAGACAGGATTATTTCGGGCTTTTCGTTTTGTTCAAACAGCTGATGAAGATTTTTGTATGCACCGTTGAAATCATTTGATGCAATACAGCTTGAAATAGCAAAAATGCGAACTTCTGTATTTTTTGTAACAAGTTTTTTTATTATATCATCGGTTATTTCGGAATTATCGGCAAAGGCTGACAGCTTGTCTATTTCATTTTTCAGAGCAGTCATATCATTGCCGCACATAGCAATTATTTTTGATGCATTTATCTGTGTGAGTGTACAGCCGTTTTTTTCTGCCCAGCTTATAAGCTGTTTTTCGAGTGCTATATCGCCTTTTTTCTGCAATTCAAGCACTGTTCCGTATTTTTCAACGGCTGAAACAAAGCGTTTTATTTTGCCTTGTTTTTTGTCCTTGCTCTGTGAATTTTTTGAGCTTTCGTTAAGTGTAGGCTGTGAAAAAATCAGCACCAGATTTTCGGGCAAATCCGTTAAATATGTTTCAAGGTCTTTATAATCCGATTCGCTCATTGCGTTGATGTCAAAATCGTTGACGCATACGCATTTATATTTTGAAAAAACAGGGAGCTGTTCCGATGAGGTGATTATATCTTCAAGAGAAGAATTTGAGTTTAGCTTTTGAAAATCAAACTCCGAGGGATTTTTACCCACAGCCTTGTTTATTAACGAAGATGTATATTTTTTTACGAGATATTTTTCTTCACCGTATATGAAATAAAGGTTTTTTAAGCTTCCTGAGGAAAGTTCTTTTCTGAAATCCTGTTCTGTCAGCTTAGCCATTCATTTTCCCTCCTGACCGATAGTTGATTGTTACTGTACATACGCAGTGCAAGGTGTCCGCTGCCGCCTGTTGCATAAATATGACTGCATACCGTTGAAAGCTGAGATATATCGTTTGAAAGATTATCGTAACCGTCCGAAATAATAATATATTTTACGGAAAGACTGTCTGTGTTTTTCAGTTGTCCGTCTGTAATAAGAAAATCAGCCTTTTGCCATTGCAGAGGAATTGCAAGGCAGTCTGTACCGCTGTTGCACATAAGAAAACTGATATTATTTATCTTGAAATATACAGCTATGTTTTTATCAGTTTTATAGGTCATCACTGCAATATTCTTCCAATAAACAGTATTAACAGAACCGTCCTCAAAAAAAATATAATCATTTGTCTGAGTTATGAGATAATGCATTCGTTCATAATATTTGCCTTCATCATATACCTGTATGTTTGATACATTGTAGTTGGTCATTACTTTTTCGGCATAGGCTGAATTTTCGTCATTATTGCTCATAAGCAGCATATAGTCTATGCTCTGAACGGCGGAATCTTCAAGATAATTATTGAGTGAATAGGTGTCTGTGTTTCCTCCGCCACACGAAAGAACAGCGGTTTCGCCGTCTTTGCTTAAAACAACGGAAAGCCCCTGACCGACATCAAGAACGGATAATTTTACACTTCCGCTTTTACTGATAACATCAGAAATCGCTCCGCCGAGAAAAGTAACAGCCGCAACAAGTGCAAAATATCTTATGGTTCGTTTACGGTTTTTCAAAAGAAAGATAAACGCACCGAACATCAGCATTAAACTAAGCCACAGCGGAATAAATGACTGAGATGTTGCTATTCTTGCAAACGGAAGTGAGGCTATTTTATCCGCTGTCCACAGTATGTAGTTTGTAATAATACCCGAAATTATGACAAACGGAACAGACAAAAACGAAAAAATAAAAGATATATGAAACAGCACCATAAGTATTGCACTGAGAAGAAGTAATGATGCGGCAAAGCTGATAAAAAGATTTGAAATAATCGAGTAAAGTGCAAACTGTTTGAAATAAAGTAATATCAAAGGCAAGGTAAATACCGTTGCGGAAACAGTCAGTGCAATAATTGAAATTATAGTTTTGATAACAGGCTGTGTGATTTTTCGGATTTGTGCCTGTAAATGCGTCGGTTTTTCCTGTTTTCTTAAAATATGCTCACCTAAAAATACGGTTATTTTCCCTGAACAAATTATAATTCCGAGTGTTGCGGCAAAAGACAGAAGAAATCCTATGTCAGCCACTGCATAAGGGTTTATAAAGCATATTATCAGTGCGGCAATACCGAGAGAATTAAGAGAGTCAGCCTGTCGTATTATACCCAGACCGATAAGATATATTATCTGCATAATTCCTGCACGGATTACCGACGGTGAAAATCCCGTAATCGCCATAAAAGCAAAGACAAAAAATGTTGCTAAAAGTGCGGAAAGACGCTTGCGTTTTCGCGTTATAAGGCAAAGAAAAGCCATAACAAACTGAGTTATCAGCGAAAGATGAAAGCCTGAAATGGCGACAATATGAGATATTCCGGCAGAGCGAAAATTGCTTTTTTCTTCATACGAAAGCCCTGTTTTATCCCCTACAACAAGTGCGTTTACAAAATCTGCCTGTTGTTTGGGCAAAAGTTCTTTGATAACCTGAGAAATATAACGCCTTGTTATGAGTGCATAGTAATAAGGCGGCTTTGAGTCTGACGGTGTTATCGTTACTTTTGAATAAGAGTCAATACTGCCGCAAAGCATTATGCCCTTTGAAATGTTGTATTGATTATATGAATCGGAATTTTCATAAAAGCGTACCGTTGCTTTTATGCTGTCATAGGGCTGAATGTCGTAAGCGGTTTTTGAGGAAACAAGTATTTTTATGTTTTGCGGGGAATTCGGATAATTCACTTCATTGGTTTCAAGTTTATAATAGTATCGACCGTTTTGCTCATAAGGCAGGTCACAAAGCTCCGCACTCACCGTTGCTGTCTGACCGCTTAATGCCATATTCGGAAGTACGGAATATGACGAATAAGCATAAAACGAACAAAACGCTATTGCTGATGTGATAAACACAGTCGGAAATACAGCACTTTTTCTCAGCGGCTTTACAATGAGTGATATTACAAAAGCCGCAAGAAAAAACACTGCAATATATATGCACTGCTGAGTACCGAAAAGCAAGGCAACCGCCAGTGCAGATAAGTATGTAAAGCCTATAACTGCCAGCGGTCGCCCCATTTCAGTATCCTCCGATTATTGTTGAGTAAAATAATTCTTTTAAGCTAAATCAGCACATTTCAACTTTGAGTTTTTTGCCGCCGAGAAGATGAAAATGCAGATGAAATACCGTCTGACCTGCGTCAGCACCGCAGTTTGATACAACACGGTAGCCGCTTTCGGCAATTCCGAGTTCCTTTGCGAGCTTTGCGGCAACCTCATAGATATGGGAAATAAGCGCACTGTTTTCTTCCGTTACTTCATTCATTGATGAAATATGCTGTTTTGGAATTATAAGCACGTGCACGGGTGCCATTGGGTTAATGTCATAAAATGCATACACCTGTTCGTCCTCATAAACCTTTTTTGACGGGATTTCTCCGTTGATAATTTTACAGAAAAGACAATCCATAGTTTAACATCTCCTGAATAAAATTTATTTTTGATTTAACATTTCTTCGGCATAATCCAGTGTTGCCTTTGTAATTTCTACTCCGCCGATAATTCGTGCAAGCTCGTTTTTTCTGCCCTCATAATCAAGCATAGTCACATTGGTAAAGGTTTTGCCGTCAGAAACATTTTTCTGAATTATAAAATGGGTGTCGGCAAGTGCCGCTATCTGTGCAAGGTGTGTAACACAAAGCACCTGACGGCTGTCTGAAACCTCTTTCAGTTTAAGTCCGACCTTTTGTGCGGCACGACCGCTTATACCTGTATCGACTTCATCGAAAATAAGCGTATCAATATCGTCTTTGTCGGCAAGTACATTCTTGATTGCAAGCATCATTCTTGAAAGCTCACCGCCTGAGGCAATTTTTGAAACAGGCTTAGGTTCTTCTCCGGGGTTTGTCGATATGAGAATTTCTATATTATCACAGCCAAAGCCGTTTAACTCACATTTTTTCTGTGATACAACAAGCTGTACATTCGGCATATCAAGAAACGTCATTTCGTCACGCACTGCCCGAGAAAACTGTTCTGATGTTTCTTTGCGTTTTTCGGAAAGCTTTTCGGCAAGTTCAAGGGCATTTTTATGAGCCTTTTCGCAGTTTTCGGCAAGTATGTCACGGTTTTCTTCATACTGTTCGAGATAATCAAGCTCGGAATTTGCTTTTTCAAGAAAATCAAGCATTTCATCTATCGTATTGCCGTACTTTCGTCCGAGTGTATAGATAAGGTTAAGTCTGTCCTCTATCTCGTCAATATTTCCGATTTCACAGTCTGAACTGTCACTCAAAGACAGAACCTCATTACAGCAGTCCTCAATATCATAAATTGCATTTTGCAGTCTTTGGGCGATATTTTCAGCGTCAGGCATACAGTCAGCTATATCGGAAAGCGAGTCGCAAGCCATCTCCAAAGACTGTAAAGCACCGTCAGAGTCCTCACTGCCGTTTAAATATTCCCTTGCGATATTGAGTGCATTTAAAATTCTCTCTTTGTTTTCGATTATGTTTTTCTGTTCGGTAAGTTCTTCATACTCACCTATATGAAAATCGGCGTTTTCAAGCTCTTCAACCTGATATTTAAGCAAATCAATTTTTCGTATGCGTTCAGCATCATCAAGAGCCGCTTTGTTAAGCTCGGCGGAAAGTTTTTTGTATTCTTTGTATGCCGTCTGATATTCAAGCAGTTCCTGTTCAAGATTTCCGAGCTTATCAATATAAGTAATATGGTGTTCAGGCGACATAAGCTCATAGCTTTCGTGCTGTCCGTGAATATTGATAAGAAATACGCCTATATCTTTAAGTACGCTTACGGTTGTGGGGCGACCGTTAATGCGGCACTTGCCCTTGCCTGAAAGTGTTATTTCACGCTGAATCATAACCGTTCCGTCCTCTTCGGGCGTAAAGCCGTAATTTTCAAGCACAGATAATGCACTTGGGGATAAATCCGAAAATTCAGCACTGACAAAGGCATTTTCACAGCCGCCTCTGATAAGATTTCTTGATGTACGGTTTCCGAGAACGGCGTTTATCGAGTCGATAACAATGGATTTACCTGCACCTGTTTCACCTGTAAGAACATTCAGCCCTTTTGTAAAATCAATGCTTGTTTTTTCTATTACTGCGATATTTTCAATATAAAGATTTCTCAACATACTGTATAACCCCTTTATGTAAATGAGTTATTTTTATTTGACATAAGTTTTTTTATGTCTGATACTAATGTTACGGAGGCAGCGTCTGTCCGTGTTGCAACAAAAATAGTGTCATCGCCTGCGATTGAACCCAACACTCCTATGCGGTGAGTGGAATCAAGTGACGCACAAACTGCCTGTGCCATACCGCTGCGTGTTTTTATTACCACTATGTTATGGGCATAGTCAACGCCGAGAACCGCTGTTGCAAAAAGGTATGAATGTGACGCCTCCTCGTCGGGATTAACCGTTTCGGCGGCATATTTATAGCTGCCGTCATTGGCAAGTACCTTAACAAGACGCATTTCTTTTATATCTCTCGACACGGTAGCCTGTGTTACATTGAAACCGCTTTTGCGTAGCATTTCAAGCAAATCCGACTGTGTTTCGATGTTATTTTCTCTTATGAGTTCAAGTATTTTTGCCTGTCTGCCTGTTTTCATTTTCAGCCACCTTTTTCTGCAAATTTATCATTCAATACCCTGTAAAAAGTTTTATCTTTAAGATTTATAAGTTCTGTTTCAATTTCAGCTGATGTTACGGTTACTTTGTCGGTTCGGTTAAGAATTACAGTCTGCTGACCGTCAATGGAAAGAAACACCTCTGTGTCGTCATCACACGCCGCACTGACAACCAGTTCTGACGAATGATCAAAAACAACAGACCGTGCAAAAAGAGAATGTGAGCATATCGGAGTCATAAGAATACATCTCATAGTGGGTTCGACAACAGGACCTCCTGCGGAAAGAGAATACGCACTTGAACCTGTCGGCGTTGAAATAATAAGTCCGTCTGCACGGTAATGGCAGATATAGCTTTTTCCGAGAGAAACGTCTATATCAATAAGTCTTGAAAGAGAACCTCTGGATATAACCGTATCATTAAGGGCATAAAACTCCTTGTGACCGTTCCGGCTTATGTGTGTGATTTTCAGCATCATACGTTTTTCGGTTGTATAATCTCCGTCAATGAGTTTTTTAAGCATAAAAAGCTCGTCGGGTTCAATTCCTGCAACAAAGCCAAGACGACCCATATTTATTCCAAGCAACGGCTTTTTTAATATTGATGCGTGCTGTGCGGCGTGAATGATTGTTCCGTCGCCGCCTATGGTAAGAACTATGTCACAGTTTGAGATAAGCTGTTCGTGGTCAGGAAAAAAGCTGACATCACAGCTTTTATATTGAGGCTTTATATCATCTGCCATCATTACATTAACACCATATTGTCTGAGTATTGCTATAACGTTTAATGATGTTTCGTATGCACCGTTTTTTGTAAGATTCGGGATAATGGCAATATTTTTGTTGTTCATAATATCACCTGTTATTTATCAAGTGTCTGATGTGATTTTTCTACAAGCTGTTCAATGTCAAATTCCCTGAAAGCCTTTGGTTCATCGGATTTTCTGATATAGATAAGATATTCTATATTTCCCTCAGGTCCTTTTATTGGTGAAAAATCAAGGTCAATAACATCAAAACCGTTTTCAAGACAGAAAGTATATATTTTTTTGATTACTTCAATGTGGATATTTTTATCCCGCACAACTCCGTTTTTGCCTACATTTCCCCGTCCTGCCTCAAACTGCGGTTTGATAAGACATACCGCCTCTCCGTTTTCCTTTAACAGAGGACGAACAGCAGGCAGTACAAGGCATAATGAAATAAAACACACATCAACACTGAAAAAGTCTATTTCGTCGGGTATATGTTCTTTTGTGATGTATCGGATATTTGTGCGTTCAAGATTTATTACACGGCTGTCGTTTCTGAGCTTCCAGTCAAGCTGTCCGTAGCCGACATCAACCGAATATACCTTTTTTGCACCGTTTTGAAGCATACAGTCGGTAAAGCCGCCTGTTGACGCTCCGATGTCTATTGTTGTTTTATCCTTTAAGTCAAGATTAAAGGATTTTACGGCTTTTTCAAGTTTAAGTCCTCCACGGCTGACATATTTTAACTTGTTGCCACGGAGTTCAATTTTTACCGTATCTTTATATGTTGTACCGGGCTTGTCGGACTTCTGATTATCGACATATATAATTCCCGACATTATCAGTGCCTTGGCTTTTTCACGGCTTTCCGCAAGACCTGCCTCATATACCAGTACATCAAGACGCTTTTTTTCAGCCATTACATCACTTCCCGTCAGTTTGATTTTCAATAATTTTGCAAGTCATAGATTCAGCATCAAGACC
>JBJEOP010000023.1:0-18250 GCA_051880775.1 Acutalibacteraceae bacterium | reverse complement strand
CCGAAAACTGCCAGTTCAGATATACCGCCGCACCAAGTGCCACTACAAGTGCCGCAATTACAAGCTGTCTTTTTCCGAATGTCATTATTGACTGCCTCCCGTTAAGAATTTAGTTTTGTAACACAGATATGTGCGGAGGATATATTAAGTATGGCTGAAACAGCCTCCGTAACACGCTGACGGACAAGTGAATCTTCACCGCCGTCACACACAACAAGAACGCCTTTGACTTTTGGCATAAGCTGACTTACGGTAAGTGCTTTTTCTGAACCGTCGCTCTGCCGAATAATAATACAGGTCTTTTTTTCGCTTTTTTGTGTATCGGCATTTTCGGAACCGCTGTTTTTCTGTGAGGATTCTTTTTGCTGTATGTCATTATCCGTTGCATAGACATTCTGGACGCTCTGCTCCATTGTCAGCATAATTTTCGTTCTGCCTACGCCTTTAATGCTTGCAAGCATATTTCCGAGTTCTTCGCATAAATCCTCACGGTACTGCTCAACGTAATCGGAAGTTTGTATGTCGGGTTCATCGGCGGTTTTTGTCTGCTGTGACGGCTTGAATAGTGATGTACAGAAAATCAGGGCAATTCCTGCAAGTCCGATAAAGACAATGATTTTAAGTACCTTTTCATTTTTCAGAAAACGTGAAACAGCACCCTCGTTTTCTTCGGGAGCATTGTCTTTTTTTACTGTTTTGTCTGACATAACCTACCTCTCTTTTCCACTGCCTTTCAGTCGGCAAAAACGATACTGCATTCAAGACCAAGTCCGGTTTTTATTGTATCCGTAACCTTAGCTGCTTTTTCCCTGTCTTTTTTATCAAGCACAACCGTTACTGATACCATTGATATGCAGTTATCCTCACTAATATCCATACTAACTTCAACTTTCTGCGGATAAATCTGTTCTTTTGAAAGCGTTGACTCAGCAAGTGTCGCAATCTCGTTTTTAAGCATTGATATTTTCTGTTCGTTAAAGCTCCCGGAAATATCATAAGTCATTTTGCTGTCAAAATTCACGCCTGAAAATTCCGACACCATATTGCCGACAGGAATAATTATTGCACAAAGCATAAACGCTCCAAGTACAAAACGCACGGTTTTTTCGAGTTTTGTGTCAGCTGTCATCATCTCGACAACACACGCAATTACCGCACAAATCGACACAGATAACGCCCAAGCGGAAAGTCCGTTCATTTTTTCACCGCCGTTTCACTTTCCCACCAACAATATTATCACAGTGGATATTATGAAAATTGTCATAGTACAGAGTAAAACCGCAATTATCATTGAAATAACCTTTGAAATTATTTTGAAAATATTTGTCATTTGCCCCAGACTGAAAATATCAGATGCTGATGTCATAAAAAAAAGCGAAAACTGCCACACTATACATTCCATAAGCACAGGGAGAAATACAAACGATGACGCTATTATCACAAAAACCCCTGCACCTGATTTCAGCAGCTCGACACTGCCGGTAAACGCCGTCAATGCCTCGCTCAATGCTCCGCCCACAACAGGCACAAACGAGCTTACCGCAAAACGCAGTGCCTTTCGGCTTACATTGTCCATCGACGAGGTGACAAACGTCTGAACCGACAGTATCGTTACAAAAACAGACATTGAAAATGTGAGTATCCATTTTGCAATCTTATATACTGACGAACAGAGCGAATTAAGACGCATACGGGGCGAAAGTGACGAGGTTACGGAAAGTGCAAGAAAAATATTCATAAGCGGTGCAATAATTTTTGATGACAACTGGGATATTACCTCTCCTGCACACATCATCATTGAATAATATGACGCTCCGCTGACTTCTTTTCCTGATGCGGCAATAAGTCCTGCCATTATCGGAACATACATAAGCAAAAATCCCGACGCACCGTTTAAAATTTCAACCGTTCTCGAAATTGTTGAGCATACGGGGACAATTATCGCCGTACACACGCACAATGCTCCGACTGCCGATGAAACAGTCCCTATCGACTTTTCACCTATTGTTACATTAAAGCTTTCAACAAGTGAGCATAAAAGCATTATTCCCAGACACACCATCATTCCGCTAAGGGGAGTTCTGCTGTTTGTACCGACAAGTGCTGTTATCTGTTCAAAAATTCCCGATGTATTTATATTGGTGACGGTGTCATAATCAAGTGAGGTTATTCCCATATCCGCAAGTATTTTTTTTGTTTCCTGCGGCAGGGAGTCAAAAAGTCCGTCTGCACCGCTGAGTTCAAGCTGTTTGTTAAAGGTTTCGGAAAGTGAGTTTTTTTCGTCGTCTGAATTTTCGTCAACGGCATTTACAGACATTGACAAAATCAGCACCGCAAGCGGCAATATAATAAGAATACAAATCAGTTTCTTTATGTTTATCACTCCCGGATTTTATGTCAGAAGTCCTGTTGCGATATTAAGTATTTTCTCGAAAAGCGGTATTGAAATAATAAGTACGGATACTTTTCCTGCAAGCTCAACCCGTGCCGCAAGCGAGCTTTGTCCGGCGTCCTTGCACGAATCCGATGTGAACTGACAGGCAAGACAAATTCCTACGGTTTTGAGAAGTACCTTTCCGTAATCGGTATCAATACCGGCATTATTCACAAGCTTATAGACTTCGTTTATTACAGGGGTTATGTCCGACAGCACAAACAGGAATATTATTACGCCTGCCGATATTGCAATCACAACAGATGTTTCGGGAGCATTCTTTTTCAGTGCTATTGCACTGACTGCCGCTACGATTGCAATTCCGCAGATTGAAAGCACATTCATTTAAAATCCGAAAAGCGTTTCTATTGTAGTAAAAAGCTGTGCTATCTGCTGAACAAGCATAAGCAATACCACAATAAGTCCCGCAAGTGTTGTCATCATTGCCTGTTCTTCACGCCCCGACCGTGAAAGCACAAGGCTTAAAACCGCAACAATTATTCCTATTGCGGCAATCTTGAAAATAAGGTCAACATTCATTTTTAATCAACACTTTCATTTTTTAAATAAAATATATGTCAGCGGACATACTTACGGTTCGCACAATAATTACGCATTACGAATTACGCATTAAAAACAACTCCTCACTCCTGACTAATAAAGTATGAGGACAATGACAATTCCACAGAACATTCCTACTATGCGGTAGATTTTGCATTTTGACGAAAAGTCCTGTCTTGCCTTTTCAAGCCGCTCTGAAACAAGTGCCGTGTGAAGCTCGGTTTTTGCAACCTCTCCGTCAATATCGCTTATGCCGAATGTGTCGCCGAATGAATATATAATCGGCTTGTCCGATGATGAAAACAGCTTTTTTTCGTATGCGGAATTTACCGCCTTGTGCCACGAATCCTGAAATGTACAGCCGTCAGAAAGATATTTGATACATTCACTGAGCATAGGCGAAACAAGCGGAACAGAACCGACGGACGACAGTATTTCTGCACCTGACATAGCGTTGTAGCTTATCATTGTCTTTGCCTGAGTGAGAAACATAATATACTGTTCGAGAAAACGAACCCTGTTTTTTAATACCTTTGACGCATAAAGTCCGCACAGTGTTCCGCTGACAATGACCGTTATTCCGCCGAAAAATTTCAGAAATTCCATTTATCCTCTCCCCTTTTCAGACTGTAATTATCTGTGAAACTTTGCACGGTTTGTCGGCGGATTCAAGTACGATTACGGTTCTGAATGCTCCTGTTGAAAGAAGCTTTTCGGTCTGACTCCTTTTCATAAGCTCAGTGTATGACGGTGCGTGAATTGTTGAAATTATCACTGCTCCTGCATTAAAGCCCTGAGATATTGCCTGTACATCTTCATCTGTGCCGACCTCGTCGCATATTATTACCTGCGGCGACAAGGCTCTTATTGCCTGCATTATGCCCTCTCCTTTCGGGTAGTTGTTAAGAATATCGCACAGTCCCAAATCATTATATGCTATGCCGCCGAATGTTCCCGAAAGCTCACCCCTTTCATCTATTACGGTTGTACGCATAATTCTGCACCCTATACCGAGCGACAGTCTGTAAGCAAGGTCACGCAGGATTGTTGTTTTGCCGCTTGACGGTGCTCCTGCTATAAGTATTCCGCCCTCAAACGGACAAAGCCGCTGAATGATACTTTCAGAAACTCCGAAAATCTGCCGTGCAATTCTTACATTAAGAGATGAAATATCGTTTACCGCCGAAACCTGTCCGTCTTTAAGCACCGCCGTTCCGCAAAGTCCTATGCGGTGTCCTCCGCGAATTGTTATATATCCGTTTTTGATTTCGTTCTGGTGACTGTAAACGGAATAGCTGCATATACTTTTGAAGGTATCGGATATATTACGCTGTGAAACCTTAAAAGCCTTGTCGCTGATTGAATAGAGTATCTGACCTTTTTCGGATACGAACATTGTTGTTGTGCCGTCGGAAAGTGCAAGCGGCTTCCCCGTTCTCAGACGGATTTCCTGCACTGTTGATTTTACACTTTCAGGAAGAAGTGAAAGTACAGTGCCGACTTCTCCGCAAAGAATTTCCGATGCCGAATTAAAGCTTTTTATGCTGTCTGTCATTGCTGCCTGTCCTTTCGTTTTCTGATATAAAATAGATATTGCACAGCATCGGGTTTTAGAACCCGTCAGAAGAAATAAACAACAAATCATAATTAAATCGTTTTGTTGACACATTATACAGCTAAATGATATAATTGAAAGCGTACATCTGATGCTTTTAAAGAATTTTAATGAGGTACTGAAAATGGATTATGAACTTCTTGAAGAACTTGAAGAACTTATGGCAAACGAAAAATATCAGGACGCTGTCAACATTATCAATTCTCTTGACGATGATGAAATGTCTGTACAGCTTTCTATTTTGCTGGCACACGCATATTCCTGTCTTGAACAGAATCAGACTGCCGTTAAGGTGCTGAAAGATATTGCTGATGAAGTTGAAGATGAGGATATTGTTTATCATTTCGAGCTTGCAAGCTGTTATTACGGTATGCATAAATACAATTCAGCTATTGCGGAAGCACAAAAATGTCTTGATATTGATGATGAATTTGTAGATGCGTGGCTGCTGCTGTGCTATGTTTATATGGATAAAAACGATGATGAAAAGTTTGAATATGCGTCGATGAAGGCAAAGGAAATTGACGCTGACGCATGGGAAACTTTCTTTGGTACTGACGGTGAGGAAGTTGAAATTCCGACATATTCACAAGAGGAAATAAACTGTATAGTCCGTCATATAGAAAAATATTTCGGTCGTATATCTGATTCGATAAATTCAAATCTGCAAAGTCCATTGCCTATTGTTACAGCTGTTGTTGAACCGACTCACGAAAAAAATTATTATACGCTTGTTACTATCGGTATAGGTGCTTACAAAGAAAATGTCCCTCAGGAAATGGAGGCTCTTAAACTCAACCGTGTTGAGCTTGTGGCTTATCTTCCTCCCGACTGGAATATGCACAGTACAGATGACAGCAATTCCTGGGTAAACAAATATATGTGTCTGCTCGGAAATATGACATATTACGAGGATACATGGCTCGGCTTTGGTCATACAATATCAAACGGCAAGCCTTTTGCGGATAATACAGATTTTAACGGCGTTATACTCGACAATCTGCACAATGTCGATATGTGTGCCTCAGAATGTGAACTTCCCGACGGAGATATTGTCAATTTTTATCAGTTTACGCCGCTTTATGAAGAAGAAATGATGTACAAAATCAAAAACGACTGGGGTTATCTTCTTGCACGTCTGCACAAAAGTGAGGGCGAAAAATATATCGGCATTATTGATATAAACCGTCCGAATGTATGTACTGATATGAAAGAAAAGAAATGGGCAATTCCACGCAGCAGTATTGAGAATGTGCTTGAATGGCACGGTGCTGACGGCTGTTTTGCCACCGACAGAATTATGGTTGACAACAAAAAGGTCGGATATATGTACCGTGAAAAGCCCGACAATGAATATGACAGCGGCTGGCGGTTTCTTGCAGGCGATGAAACGCAGGAATATATGGATAATCCCGAAAATGTCGGAATTTACAGCCTTAACACTCTGTGCAATTATGATATAGATATAACCGATTATCTTGAATATCCTGTCGGCACCGCCTTTTACAGAGATAAAAACGGGAAATTTACAGAAGATAAGAATTTTCATAAAAGCTGACGAGGTGTAAAACTTGGAAAAAACTCAGGCTGTTGAACACAGCATTATTACAAAATACAGAAAACCGCTTTTCAACAAGTTTATCGGTGCTGTCAAGGATTATGAACTTATAAGCAAGGGCGACAAAATCGCCGTATGTATTTCGGGCGGCAAGGATTCTATGCTGCTTGCAAAGCTTATGCAGGAGCTTTCAAGACACGGCGATTATCCGTTTGATATGGAATTTATCGTAATGGACCCCGGATATAATCCCGTCAACAGACAGAAAATAATTGACAATGCGGAAATCCTCGGAATACCGATACACATCTTTGACACCGATATTTTTGGTACGGTTGTAAATATAGAAAAAAATCCGTGTTATCTTTGCGCAAGAATGAGAAGAGGACATCTCTACAAACAGGCACAGGAACTTGGCTGTAATAAAATTGCACTCGGACATCATTTTGACGATGTTATCGAAACAATACTTATGGGTATGCTGTACGGCGGTCAGGTTCAGACGATGATGCCACGAATAAAAAGCACGAATTTTGAGGGTATGGAGCTTATAAGACCGATGTATTATATTCGTGAAAAGGATATTATCTCGTGGAAAAATTACAACCGTCTTGAATTTTTGCAGTGTGCCTGCCGTTTTACCGAACAAAACTCCACGCTTGACGGAACGGGTACATCAAAACGTCAGGAAATAAAAAAACTAATTCAGGATTTGAAAAGGGTTAACCCTCAGGTTGAAATGAATATTTTCAGAAGTGTTGAAAGAGTTAATCTCAGCACAATAATCAGTTATTTCAATGATGAGGAGGAACATCATTTCCTCGAAAAATTCAGATAAAAGCGGCGTATTTTAAAATGAAAAAAGACAAAAACAAACTTATGACAAATATATTTTTTGTTGCGGCAATTGCAGTGCTGTGTACTCTTTTGTGGGGTACTGCTTTTCCTGTAATAAAAATCGGTTATGAGCTTTTCAGGATTGAAGCCTCGGATATTCCGTCAAAGCTGATATTTGCAGGCGAAAGATTTGCACTTGCCGGACTGATTGTGCTGTTTATCGGACTTTTCGTAAACAGAAAAGCCCTTGCAATTCATAAAAAGGACATTCTGCCGATATGCACACTCAGCCTGTTTCAGACGTTTTTTCAGTATCTGCTGTTATATATCGGTCTTGTGAATGTAACGGGTACAAAGTCGTCCATTCTGACTTCTGTTGCGGCATTCGGTTCGGTTATTCTCTCGGCAATATTCTTTAAAAACGACAAGCTCAGCACGAAAAAAATTCTCGGCTGTGCTGTCGGAATTACCGGCATTGTTGTTATGAATATCAACGGCGACCTTGGCGGTTTTACTGTTATGGGTGACGGACTTGTAATTCTGTCAAATCTGTCGGGGGCTGTGGGTAATGTTGTAAGCAAGAAAATTTCAGACAACAGAAACCCTGTGCAAATTACAGGCTGGCAGCTTGTTTTTGGCGGTTTGGCTCTTATAATTATCGGGGCGGCTTGCGGCGGCAAGCTGATATTTTATGATATTAACTGCATTATATGTCTTGTGTATCTTGCGGCTATGGCAGGAATTGCTTTTATGCTGTGGACAATGCTGTTATTCTTCAACAATGTAAGTCGGGTTGCAGTGTTCAATCTGCTTATTCCTGTTTTCGGAACAATGTGGTCGGGAATTTTCCTCGGTGAAAATATATTTACACTTTCAAATATGCTTTCACTCTTGCTTGTATGCTCGGGAATTTTCCTCGTAAATTTCAACCTAAAAAAAGGAGATAATAAAATTGAAAAAAATCACTCAGGTAATATCGGCAATGGTTAATTATTACAGCGGTGATCCACGCCGTGTAGGTCATTTTATGAAGGTCTATTCATTCGCAAAAACTATCGGTGAGGCTGAACAGCTTGACGGGAAAACTCAGGAAATTCTTGAAATTGCCGCAGCGACGCACGATATCGGCATTAAAATTTCCGAACAGAAATACAACAGCTCCGCAGGGAAGCATCAGGAACACGAAGGTCCTGCACTCGCTGAAAAAATGCTGCTTTCACTTGATGTTGAACGCAGTATTATTGACCGTGTAATGTTTCTTATTGCACATCATCATACATACAGCGATGTCAGCGGAATTGACTACCGTATTCTGATTGAGGCGGATTTTCTTGTAAACGCTTATGAGGACAATATGTCAAAAGATGCAATCAAAAAAGCAAGAGAAGTTATCTTCCGTACAAAAACAGGAACAAAATTTCTTAACGATATTTTCGCTCTTGATAACTGACATAATCAGCCATTAAATACCACTAAGGAAACGGATATTATGATTAAAATTCCACTAAAAAACGCATATATACTCAAAGGTTTATTTCAAAGTCTGACTGACAGCGGCACACTCAGCTGTTTTGAGGGAATTATGGGAGCCGCTTATGCCGACGATGAATTAACCCCGAAATGCTGCGGTATTCATCTCGGTGAATATCTGTATATCGGCGGCAGCTGTGAAAGCACGGATTTTTTGAAAGAGCTTTTTGAATATTCAATCGAAAACGACATTACAATCGTGACTTTAAATGAGGATATTCAGGAACTTGCAAAAAATATTTACGGCGATAATTGCGTATTTACAACACGCTTTCAGATGAACAGCAATATCAATGCAGATAAAAATCATCTTCTTAACAATATCAGAAATCTCTCAAAAGAATATGACCTTGTAAAGATTGACAAGAACATTTATAATCAATGCCTGCAAAATGACTGGTCGGAATATTTTTGCGGAAACTTCAAAAACTATGATGATTTTTCTCTGAACGCTTTCGGGTATGCCATACTGAAAAACGGTAATATCGTCAGCGGAACTTCATCTTATTCTTATTACAGCAAGGGTTATGAAATTATTATTGCAACATCACCCGACTACCGCAGACAAGGTCTGGCACTGGTTTCAGCGTCAGCATTCATACTTGACTGTCTTGACAAAGGAAAAATTCCTCACTGGGACGCAGCAAATACCCGTTCACTTGCACTCAGTCAAAAACTCGGCTACACCCTTTTAAGAGAATACAAAGGAATGAAGATAATTCACAATTCATAATTCCTAACTCCTAACTCCTAACTCCTAACTCCTAACTCCTAACTCCTAACTCCTAACTATATAAAAAACGCCCACAACAAAGTATCATAACTCTGTTGTGGGCGATATTTTTGTTATTCAACTTTGAAAAATCACGCAGGATTTTTCTTGGTCTTTTTCTTTGATGATGTTTTTTCTTCTACAACCGAACGGATTTTCTTGGTTTTTGACCTTTCAATTTCAGGTTCAGCCTCTCCGTTTACAGCCGCAGATGTTATTGTTATCTTTGTGACTGTTTCGTCAGACGGAATTTCATACATCAGTTTTTTGAGGGTTTCCTCCATTATTGAACGAAGTCCTCTTGCACCTGTGTGGCGTTCAATGGCTTTCTTTGCTATTGCCTGTAATGCGTTGTCCTCAAAACAAAGCTCTACATCGTCAAGTGCGAACAGCTTTGTGTACTGCTTTACAAGTGCGTCCTTCGGTTCTTTGAGGATACGGACAAGTGATTCTTCGTCAAGTCCGTTAAGTGCGGTTATTACCGGCAATCTGCCGACAAGCTCAGGTATAAGTCCGAATTTTACAAGGTCCTGCGGAATTACATCTGACATCCAGCTTGTTGTGTCAAGTTCAACCTTTGACTTGATATCCGCATTAAATCCGAGTGCTGATGAGCCAAGACGCTTTTCGACTGTTTTTTCAAGTCCGTCAAATGCACCGCCGCAGATAAAGAGTATATTTGATGTGTTAATCTGAATAAACTCCTGCTGAGGATGCTTTCTTCCGCCCTGTGGAGGAACATTTGATACAGTGCCTTCAAGTATTTTCAGAAGTGCCTGCTGTACACCCTCTCCGCTTACGTCACGGGTAATGGACGGATTTTCGGACTTTCTTGCAATCTTGTCGATTTCGTCAACATAGATAATTCCACGTTCTGCACGGGCAATATCAAAATCAGCCGCCTGAATAAGACGGAGAAGTATATTTTCAACATCTTCACCGACATAGCCTGCCTCTGTGAGCGTAGTTGCATCAGCAATGGCAAACGGTACATCAAGAATGTGTGCAAGCGTCTGTGCAAGCAGTGTTTTGCCGACACCCGACGGTCCGAGGAGAAGTACGTTGCTCTTGTTGAGGGCAACGTCGTCCTCATCGTGATAATTTATTCTTTTGTAGTGATTGTACACTGCTACGGCAAGTGAAATTTTTGCATCGTCCTGTCCGATTACATATTCATCAAGCTTTGCTTTAATTTCCTGTGGCTTTGGCAGTTCATTTAAGCCCTGAAAGAAGTTTTCGTTAAGCTCTTCCGAGAAATCAGCATTGTTTTTTAATATGGTGTTACAAAGCTGAATACATTCGTCGCAGATATAGGCACCCGGACCCTGAATCATTCGTCCGACTGTTTCCTGAGATTTTCCGCAGAAGGAGCAACATATACTTCTTTTGCTTTCATCCTTGTTCGACATTTACGCAACTCCTTATCGCTGTGTGATTACCTTATCGATAAGACCGTATTCAAGAGCCTCTTGTGCTGTCATAAAGTTATCACGCTCTGTATCTTTTGCAATTACATCATAAGGCTGACCTGTTCTTTCGGCAAGAATGGTGTTGAGTTTTTTCTTGGTCTGAACGATATGGTCAGCGTGAATCATAATATCTGTTGCCTGTCCCTGTGCACCGCCGCTTGGCTGGTGAATCATTATATCGCTGTTCGGAAGTGCATAACGCTTGCCCTTTGCACCGGCAGCAAGAAGAAATGCTCCCATACTTGCAGCCATACCCATACAAATTGTTGATACGTCGCATTTGATATACTGCATTGTATCAAAAATAGCCATACCGTCTGTTACCGAACCTCCGGGACTGTTGATATAAAGGCTGATATCCTTTGTTGCGTCCTGTCCTTCAAGATAGAGGAGCTGTGCAACAACAAGACTTGCGGAAACATTGTTTACTTCTTCGGTAAGCATAATGATTCTGTCATTAAGAAGTCTTGAATAGATGTCATATGAGCGTTCGCCCCTGCTGGTTTGTTCTACTACATAAGGTACTAATGACATAAAAATTACCTCCGTTAATAAGCCGTAAATAAATCATAGACATAATTTATATGTTTTAAACGGTTCTGAAAAAATTATTCTGCTTCTGTTTCTTCTGCGTCAACCGTGTTTTCCTTAACGAGATCCATAGCTCTTACAGCCTCGATGTCGCCTGCGATTTCTTTCTTTGAGAATGCAGCCTTAACTCTGTCAAGGTTAACCTTATAAGCGTCAGCAAGCTCCTGATACTTGTTTTCGATATCTTCATCGGAAGCAACGATATTTTCAAGCTGTGCAATCTTTTTGAGTGCAAGTCTTACCTTAACCTGTGAAACTGCTCTGTCGTGATATGTTTCACGGAGCTGCTCCTCAGTCATACCTGTGTACTGCATATAAACATTGAGGTCAAGTCCCTGTGCTCTGAGGTTCATTGCGAACTCATCAATGATGTTGTCAACCTGATTTTCGTACATAGCCTCAGGAACCTCTGCCTGTAAAAGCTCAGCAAGCTTATCTGCTACCTGACGTTCCTTGTTGTTTTCAGCCTCTTTCTTGCGTGCCTCTGCGAGCTTTTCCTTAACATCAGCCTTATAAGCGTCAACTGTGTCAAATTCGCTTATATCCTTAACGAACTCGTCATTGAACTCAGGAAGCTCACGCTTTTTGATTTCGTGGAGCTTAATCTCGAATTTAACAGGCTTGCCTTTAAGCTCTTCTGCCTGATAATCCTCGGGGAATGTTACGTCTATTGTAAATTCTTCGTCAGCCTTGTGACCGATAATCTGATCTTCAAAGCCCGGGATAAACTGGTTGCTGCCGAGTGTGAGGTTGTAGTTTTCAGCCTCGCCGCCGTCAAATGCTTCACCGTCAAGGAAGCCCTTGAAGTCGATTACTGCGATGTCGTCTTTTTCTGCGGCTCTGTCTTCAACAGTTACAAGGCGGCTGTTTCTTTCAAGAACCTTCTTGATGTCGTTGTCAACATCCTCATCTGTGATTTCGAGTGATGTAGGCTTAACTGCAATGCCCTTGTAGTTTTCGATTGCAAGTTCAGGCTCAACCGTTACAACAGCCTTGAATGTAAAGCCGTCCTTGCCTGCCTTTTCAACATCAAGGTCGATATGATCTCTTACGAGTTCAAGACCTGCCTGTTCAGCGGCTTCCGTAAGAGCCTGCGGATAAAGGTTCTTCATTGCGTCCTCATAGAAAACGCCTTCGCCGTATTCCTTTTCGATAATTGAACGGGGAGCCTTGCCCTTTCTGAATCCCGGAATCGAGATGTTCTTAACCTGTTTTTTATAGACCTTATTAACTTCGTCCATAAATGTGGCACCGTCTATTTCAACTACCAGTTCATAACGATTTGTTTCTACTTTGTTTGATGATTTTAATGTCATTTTTTTAATCCTCCAATAATAAACCTAAAAAATCAATAGACATTATAACATATAACTATTGAATTTTCCAGTACTTTTTATAAATTTATTTTACGCCGTTAATTTAGTAATAAATGCATAATATTGCATTTATCGGGGCTTTTATTTTATTGCCAAAGGCATAAAACCAATGTAATCACAAGCGACAAGACGAAACTGTATTCCGTATTTCTCGCCGATGAATGCTTTTTTTGCGGCATTGCCTCCGTGAATGTGTCCGTAAAAGCATTTTTTGATGTTGTATTCACGCAGTACATTCATTATCTCGTCACATTCGGTATTGTTGTATATCGGCGGATAATGAAGGAACACCACGGGGTCGAAGCCTGCTTTCAGTGCCGGTTCTATTGACATTCTCAGTCTGCCGACTTCCCTGTTGAGAATTTTCATATCAGCGTCCGTTTCTGCGTCATAGAACCAGCCTCGTGAACCGCAGAGTGCGGTTCCGTCAGCGACAAAATAGTTGTTGTTAAGAATTGAGATTGTATCAAAGCCGCTGTCGGAAATATATCTGTCCATTTTTGCTTTTGTTGTCCACCAGTAATCGTGGTTGCCTTTAATGATGATTTTCTTTCCGTTAAGACTGTTGATAAAATCAAAATCGGCATAGGTTTCTTTTATATCCATCGCCCACGAAATGTCACCGGCAATAACAACGGTATCGTCTTTCGTTATAAGTCTTTGCCAGTTTTTTTGTATGCGTTCGGTGTAATTCTGCCATCCGCTGAAAACATCCATAGGCTTATCCGTACCAAAGGAAAGATGAAGGTCGGCTATTGCATAAACAGACATTTCGGTTTACCTCATTTGATTGAAAGACCGTCAAGAACAACCTGAGGCATTTCCGGAACCTCGCAGTTGAATGAAAATCTTTCCTTTGCGTCTTTAAGTGCGGCAAGCGGTGCAGGAACAGGACACTTTGTAACCTCAGCAAGCTCGTCAACCATCGCAAACTCGTCAGCAGGAAGTGTTTCGTCTGAAACTGCCGAGAGAACGCTCTTTGCAAACTTATAAGGACTTGCAGTTGATGCGATTATTGACGGGGTTTTGTCGCCTGTCTGTGCAACATACTGATTGTAAACATTAACTGCAACTGCCGTATGTGTATCGCAAAGGTAGTTTTCGTTTTTGTAAAGGTCGCCGATTGTCTTTTTTGTGTTTTCGTCGTCGCAGAAGCCGCCGAAGAACAGTGAATCTATCTTAGCCTTTACATCGTCGTCAACTGTGTATGAGCCTTCCGTTGAAAGCCGGTTCATCCACTTTGCAACACGCTTATCGTCGCCGTCAGTGAGATGATAGAGAAGTCTTTCAAGGTTGCTTGAAACAAGAATATCCATCGACGGTGAGATTGTTGTGTAGAAATGTCTTTTCTTATCATAAGTGCCTGTCCTGATAAAGTCAGTGAGGACATTGTTTGAGTTTGATGCACATATAAACTTATTTACGGGAAGTCCCATATTCATTGCGTAGAATGACGCAAGAATGTTGCCGAAGTTACCTGTCGGAACAACAACGTTTACCTTTTCGCCGTCTTTGATTTTGCCCTCGTTGAGCATATCGCAGTAAGCCGAGAAATAATAAACTATCTGTGGGAGAAGTCTGCCCCAGTTGATTGAGTTTGCACTTGAAAACAGCATATTGTTTTCTGCAAGCTTATCCTTGATTTCCTTGTTTGTAAAGATTTTCTTTACGCCTGTCTGTGCGTCGTCAAAGTTACCCTTGATTGCAACAACATTGACATTATTGCCCTGCTGTGTAGCCATCTGACGTTTCTGCATAGGGCTTACGCCGTTTAACGGGTAGAATACCATAATCTTTGTGCCGTTTACATCTTTGAAGCCTTCAAGTGCAGCTTTTCCTGTGTCACCGCTTGTTGCAACGAGAATTACAGCCTCTTTGCCGTCATAGGTCTTTTTAACCGACTTTGTGAGGAGATGCGGAAGAATTTGCAACGCCATATCCTTGAATGCTGATGTAGGTCCGTGCCAGAGTTCGAGAACGGACATATTTGTGTCGCCGCACTGAATGTATGAAATCGGAGCAGGATTTTCCGAGCCGAATTTCTCAGCCGTATAAGCTGCGTCAACGCTCTCGTTTATTTCTTCTGCGGTAAAATCAGTGAGAAAATCAGCAAGGATTTTCTTTGCTCTGCCACGGTAGTCCATTGTGGCAATAGCCTTTATATCATCAAATGAATACTTCGGCAATTCCTGCGGTACAAAAAGTCCTCCCTCGTCGGAAATACCCTGTGCTATCGCCTGTGATGCCGAAACAACGGTATTTTTGTTTCTCGTGCTGTTGTAATTCATAATGTTTACCTCTTTCTTTTTCATTTTATTTTATTTTGAATATCCGTTCTGATTTTTTAATCAAATCGGAAGAAATTGAAAGCTATTTATTTTTTAATTTGAAGTATTGGATATTGGGGCTTTGCCCAAACCCCACAAGGGCTGCTCGCCCTTGACCTCGGCAGGGGTATGATACCCCTGCACCCGCAATTTTTATTACGCTTGTTTTGAGAAAAACTCTGCGGCATTGTTAAAAAATATATCGTCAACAAGCGACTGACTGTAATTTTGTTTCAAAAACAGTTCATACAGACTTGGCATTGTTTCTATGCCGCTCATATCGTGCGGTATGTCTGCACCGTCAAAATCGCCGCCTATTGCAAGCGTTTTTTCTCCTCCGAGCGACAAAAAATGCTCGGCGTGTCTTATTATATCATACATTTCTGCATTTGTCGCCCTTTTATTGAGAAAATCTCTGCAAAAATTCAGTCCGACAAGTCCGCCGCTGTTTTTTATGATTTCAAACTGTTCGTCCGTAAGGTTTCTTTTGTGCGGAGTCATCTTTTTTGAGTCGGAATGTGAGGCACAAAACGGCTTTTCGGCAATTTCGGCAACATCATAAAATAGCTTTTCGCTTGCGTGTGAAATGTCAACAATGATATTGTTTTTTTCCATTTCTCTGACGGCTTTTTTCCCGAAATCGGTAAGACCGCCGCCGTTTTCAACACCAACACCGTCGCCGAGTTCATTTGTGCCGTTCCATGTAAGCGTCATCATCTTTACACCGTATTTTTTCAGAATTGAAATATTTTCGGTTTTTCCGCCGAGTACTGCACCGCTTTCAACGGTGAGAATTACGCCCTTTTGATTTTTTGACCGTACCTCACGAATATCGTCGCCGTTTCTGCACCGTTTAATGTCGGTGCCTTTAAGCTGTTCTTCAAGCTTATCCACACAGCCAAGAAAAAGCTTTTCGGCATTTTCTTTTCTGTACTCATCGGGAATCCACACGGCAAGGCACTGAATATAAGGCGAAATCTCCCCCGTCTTATTAAACGAAATATGAAAGCTGTCGTTGAACAATGTGCTTTTTTCGGTATATGCCCGATAAAGCGTGTCACAATGCAAATCAAAAAGCTGCATAGCTGTCCTCCTGAATAAAGGCGTTTTCGATATGGTTTATGCTGACAAGCTCCTGACTGCCCTTTGCAAGAACCACCTCAATGACATCAAAGCGTGGCTGTAAGTCTGTCGGGTTATTCTGCAAATAAAGTGCCGCCGTCATCATCAGCTTTTTCTGTTTTTGTTTGTCAACCCATTCCGACGGCACCGAAAAGGCATACTCATTTCTTGTTTTTACTTCCGCAAAAATAATATACTGGCTGTCAATGGCAATTATGTCAATTTCGCCGTAACGGGTATGAAAGTTACGCAATATAACATTTAATCCCTTTTTTGTGAGATAGTCTGAGGCAATATCCTCGCCGTGTTTTCCGATTATCTGAGCGGCTGTTCTTGTTTTGTCACTCATTTTTGTTATCATTACCGTTAAGGATTTTTTTAAGGAATGACATACGGTGTATTTCACACGCTCCATATTTGAGAATCATATCACGATGAAGCTGTGTTCCGTAGCCCTTGTGTTTTTCAAAGGCATATTCGGGATATTTTTCTGCCATTTCGAGCATAAGTCTGTCTCTGCTGACCTTTGCAAGAATTGATGCGGCGGCTATCGACTGGGATTTTGCGTCGCCCTTTACTATTGCTTGTGACGGAATATCAATATCAGGGGTTTTGTTGCCGTCGATCATAGCAAAATCAGGCTTTATCTGCAAGCCCTCTATTGCCCTTTTCATTGCAAGCATTGCGGCATTGAGAATATTTATCTTTTCGATTTCCTCAACGCTTGCCCACGCTATCGAATAAGCAAG
This sequence comes from Acutalibacteraceae bacterium, assembly GCA_051880775.1. Taxonomy (GTDB): domain Bacteria; phylum Bacillota; class Clostridia; order Oscillospirales; family Acutalibacteraceae; genus UBA1213. Next base: position 1,309 of record JBJEOP010000023.1, on the reverse strand, counting down.
TGCCTCTTTTTTGATTGTATCAAACAGCTTGTCCCGTTTTTTTGCCGTAAGCTTTTTTGAGTCGTCAACACCGTCAAGCACAAGCCCCTCAGGGAAAATTACCGCCGCCGCACATACGGGTCCCGCAAGAGGTCCACGACCTGCCTCGTCAACTCCGCATATCGACTTGTAGCCTTGTTGTGAAAACATTGATTCATATTCTAACATTCTGATGTTCATCTGCCTTGTCAAGTGTAAGTTTTCCAAGGGTTGCACTGCGAAATTCGTCAAGAACGGTTATTGCGGCTCTTTCGGTGTTAATTTCGCCGCCCGAAATCAACATTCCACGCTTTCGTCCGACTTTTTCGAGTATCTCGTAGCCCTCTATATTTTCGATATCGTCTTTTGTGAGTTTGTATCTTGCACAAAGCGGCTCGGGATAATTGTCACGCAAATATTCAAGAAGCCGCCCTGCAAGATGTTCGGTATCAAGGACATCATCTTTAACCGAACCGATAAAAGCAAGCTTTTCACCGACTGATTTATCGTCAAATTTCGGCCAGAGTACGCCCGGTGTATCAAGCAAATCAAAGCCTTTGCCGATTGTAAACCATTGGTTTCCTCTTGTTACTCCCGGTCTGTCCTCAACCTTTGCCCTGTTCTGTTTTGACATACGGTTAATGAATGACGACTTGCCGACATTCGGTATTCCCACAACCATAACTTTGATTGTTCTGCCTGTCATTCCCTTTGATTCCCACGCTTTTATGCGGTCTGAAAGGACATTTTTCACTGTCGGTATAAAAGCATTTAAGCCCTTGCCTGATTTACAGTCAAGAGCTATTGCACTTATATTGTTTTGTTTGAAAACAGAGAGCCATTTTTTTGTTTCAAGCGGGTCTGCCATATCGCATTTATTCATAACAAAAAGGCGTGGCTTGTTGTTGATTACGCTTCTCAGATCGGGATTGCAGCTTGAATACGGCACCCTTGCGTCAAGAAGAACAGCAACAGCGTCAACAAGTTTAAGCTGTGATTCAATCTGTCTTTTGGTTTTGGTCATATGACCGGGAAACCACTGTATTGATTTAAGCTCTTCCATATATTTACTCCTGTTTTAATAAATGTTGCCGATAGAATTAAAGGGATAAATTCTGAACTCGGCTTTTCCGATTATGTTTTCAACAGGTATAAGACCTATCTCAGTGCTGCGGCTGTCGAGTGAACCCTCACGGTTGTCGCCCATTACAAAGACATATCCCTCCGGAATAACCGACGGTATGTCAAGCGGATTTCTTAGCTGTCTTGTTACGCCTTTAATGTACGATTC
>JBJEOP010000022.1:0-3524 GCA_051880775.1 Acutalibacteraceae bacterium | reverse complement strand
GCAGCCTGATACACAGCATGTACCCATACCACGAGCAACAACGGCAGCGTGTGATGTCATACCGCCACGAACTGTAAGAATACCCTGTGAAGCCTTCATACCTGTGATATCCTCAGGTGATGTTTCAAGACGAACGAGGATAACCTTTTCGCCCTTTGCGTTCCAAGCCTCAGCGTCAGCAGCTGTGAATACAGCCTTACCGCAAGCAGCACCTGGAGAAGCACCAAGACCCTTTCCGATAGGTGTAGCAGCTTTAAGAGCCTTTGCGTCGAACTGTGGGTGAAGAAGTGTGTCGAGGTTACGGGGATCAATCATAACTACTGCTTCTTCTTCTGTCTTATGACCTTCATCTACGAGGTCGCAGGCAATTTTGAGAGCTGCCTGGGCTGTTCTCTTACCGTTACGGCACTGGAGCATATAGAGCTTCTTGTTTTCAACTGTGAATTCCATATCCTGCATATCGTGGTAGTGGTTTTCAAGTATTTCACAAACCTTGATAAATTCAGCATAAGCCTCAGGGAATTCTTTTTCCATCTGAGCGATTGGCATTGGTGTACGAACACCGGCAACAACGTCTTCGCCCTGTGCGTTGATAAGGAATTCACCCATAAGCTTCTTTTCGCCTGTTGCAGGATCACGTGTAAATGCAACGCCTGTACCTGATTCGTTGTTAAGGTTACCGAATACCATAGGCATTACGTTTACAGCAGTACCCCATGAATAAGGAATATCGTTATCACGGCGATATACGTTAGCACGTGGGTTATCCCATGAACGGAATACAGCCTCGATAGCGAGCTTGAGCTGCTGTACAGGATCTGACGGGAAGTCCTCGCCGAGCTGATTCTTATATTCTGCCTTGAACTGTTCAGCAAGAGTTTTAAGATCCTGAGCTGTAAGGTCAACGTCGTACTTAACGCCCTTTTCTTCTTTCATCTTGTCGATGAGCTGTTCAAAATATTTCTTACCAACTTCCATTACAACGTCAGAGAACATCTGAATGAAACGTCTGTAAGAGTCATAAACGAAACGTTCAAATTTAGGATCGTCGTTGCCTGCGATCATAGCAGCAACAACTTCATCATTAAGACCAAGGTTGAGGATTGTATCCATCATACCGGGCATTGATGCTCTTGCACCTGAACGAACAGAAACGAGGAGAGGATTTTTGAGATCACCGAACTTCTTGCCGTTGATTTCTTCCATCTTCTTAACGCCTTCCATGGTCTGAGCCATGATTTCGTCATTGATCTTGCGTCCGTCCTCATAATACTGAGTACAAGCCTCAGTTGAAATTGTAAATCCCTGTGGTACAGGAAGACCGATTTTTGTCATTTCTGCAAGGTTAGCACCTTTACCGCCGAGCAGATTACGCTTGCTCATATCGCCTTCACTGAACATATAGACCCATTGTTTAGCCATTGGAATATACCTCCTGAATTAAATTTATCGACTAAGGTCGTTGCTTGTATTATACCATATAAAAAAAAAAAATTCTATTGTTTTTGCAAAAAATTTCATCAAAATATAAAATTTTTTTGATTTAATTTCAAATATGTGCTGTAAAAGGGATTTTTTATGCAAACCTATCAAAAATAACAGTATAATTTTTTATTCCGTAAAACAAACAAAAAATCCGACATCAAACAAAAACTGTCGGATTTAAGGGGTATTTGACGATTTTAAGATTATTTTGAATTTTTATATTTTTGGAGTGCATTTTTCGCCCAGCTGCGATTGATGTTAAGAAATCCGCTGCGTTTTTCTTCATTCGGAAAATACTGCTTTACAATTTCAAGCGAGCGGTTATAAACTTCAAGTCTTGTTGTCTGCATATATGAGCGGCAGTCCGTTCCGATAAAAAACTGAAAGCTTATGCTGTTTTTATCCCTGTCCATATCGGTAAAATATCCTGCACAAACATTACGTCCGGTGCTTTTTGCGACAACCTCAGACACGGCAAGCTTAGTAAGCTCAACCGACATATCATTAAGACCACGCTCCAACAGAACTATTTTCTCTTTCATAGAATTAAGGTCAGGAACCACCCTTTTCTTTATGTATACCAAATCCGAAAAATCCTTTTCGAGCCTCTCGTCAGCAATCTGAGAACGCTCAACCTTTGGAATGTAATAAACCATAAATTTCTTTTCTATATCATTATATAGCAGCGGGTGCATAAGCTTTACCGAAAAACCGCATTTAGGACATTTCCAGTTAAACATTTTTTCGTTGAATATAAGCTGTCTTGCCGACGGCATATCTATTGTGTTTACGCTGCAAATAATTTCCGTTTCACTCTGCTGAGAACATTTCGGACAGGCAATATATTTAATAAGTTTTTCTGACATTTTCAGACACCTCGAAATTTTAAAATTCAAACTGCTTTATATTATAGCATACGGCAGAGCGTTTGTCATATATTTGAAAAATTTATTTTTGTGTAAAACATGAATTTTTTATTATAATGTGCTATATTATAATAAAAATAAATCCGAAAGAAGAAAAGCTATGAATTATAAATTTTATGACCGCCTGACTGACGAATGTAAAACAATACGACAAAAGGTTTTTATCGAGGAACAGCATTTCGAGAACGAATTTGACGACATTGACAAAACCGCACTTCATATTATTGCTTATATTGACGATAAACCGGTCGGAACAGGAAGAATGTTTCAATCCGAAAACAGCGGTGAATATATTATCGGACGAATTGCCGTACTCAAAGATTACCGAAAATACCACATCGGCAGCACTATCGTAAAAGCCTTTGAAGAAAAGGCAAAGGAACTTGCTGCGAAACAAATCTCACTGTCAGCACAGTGCAGAGTAATGGGATTTTACGAAAAGCTCGGCTTTACCGCCACAGGAACAACATATTATGACGAATACTGCGAACACATAAAAATGGTAAAGAAATTAAGATAACAAAATCCCTGTGCCGTCAATCAAAATTCACACCGTCAATACAGTTATCATACAGGAATTTTTTAATTTCTGTTTTCCTGCCGGTTTCGTAAAAGTCAATCAGCAATTTATAAAATACACTGTGACACTTAATCGGCACAGAAAACACACCAATGCCGTTTTTTATCATAACTTTGTTTGTCATAAGGGTCGAGAGGCGTTTGTTTCCGTCATAAAAAAACTGTCCTCTTGCACAAAACAGGAACATCTCCAATGCCCTGTCTATAGGGTTGGAAATTTTCAATATGTCGTTTAAGTTATCCTGAATTTTTTGTTCATTCGGCAATTCGGGACACCAGTTTGTACCGTTTATGTGTACATCGTGCCATCTTATACTTCCGGCGTTTATCACCGTGAATTTTCCGAGCTTTGTGTGTAATGCTTTCATAAATTTTAATGTTATCGGTTCTTCAATATTTTCAAGCAAATACTGCCACGCATACTTTAAATCGTTTACAGCGTTAATTTCATCAATAGTATAACCGGCAACGGACATACCCTCGCATATAACCTGAGTATCGGGATAAGTCACCGCTATGCCTTCAAGGTTTGCA
>JBJEOP010000021.1:0-18637 GCA_051880775.1 Acutalibacteraceae bacterium | reverse complement strand
TTGAAGACACCTGCGACCAGCTGACCCTGTTACATAAGGGCGGAATAATTTTTGAGAGTGATGTGCAGAATCTCAAAACATCGCTTTTCAAAGTGCAGGTTGCATTCAATGACGATTACGACAAAAAACTCTTTACGGACAGCGGAATTGAAGTGCTTGATTTCAAAAAGACAGGCAAGGTATCTAATGTTATTGTTCGTGGCGACAGGGAAGAAGTCAAAGCAAAACTTACAGCAAAAAATCCTGTGCTGTTTGATATTTTGCCGCTGTCACTTGAAGAAGTGTTCATATTTGAAACAGGTGCTCTGGGTTATGAATTTTCTGATGTTCTTGACAGCAATACGGACAAAGAGGGGGTAAAGACAGATGAAAAAGAGTAAGTTTTTCAGCCTTGCGTTAATGCGTGAGGGCATTAAGCAGACAAAAAGTTTAGGTATATGTCTGACTGTTATTTCTTTGATTGTTGCTTGTTTCAATCCGTTTATTCAGATTTTTAACGGATCGGAAGCCTCATTTTACGATGTTACTGTCAACGGGTTTGTAGCACCGATATTTTCAATGTTTTACTTTATACCCGCAATTCTGATTTTCGGGCTTTTCGGTTTTCTCAATAAAAGAAATTCGTCAGACTTTTATCATTCAGTGCCGCTTAACAGGAGCTGTGTGTATATTACTTATGCGGCGGCGACAATGGTATGGTGCGTTTTCATAATGCTTGTCTCGACATTTTCGTCATATATTTTATGCAGCTTTGCAACGAATGTAATGATAACGCCTTATTTTATATGGATTGCGTTGTACAGTTCGTTCATAGCGGCGTTTCTGGTTATGTCGATAGCGTTGGTTGCAATGGGACTTTCGGGAACTTTCTTTTCTGATATTGTTACGTTCCTTTTGATTATGTTTGCACCAAGACTTATAATTTCGGCATTTGTGTCAGCAATAAGCTCAGCCGTACCGATTGTATCGGTTGAGTCAATGTCGATTTTAAGACCGTATGTAAATATACTGTTTGTTCCGTTTGAATCGGGTGCAGCTTATTCAGAGCTTATGACCGATTGGGGAATAATGCTGTACAGCTTTATTCTGGCAGTTGTGTATTTTGTCGGAGGATTTTTCATACACCGTGCAAGAAAATCCGAATCGGCAGAAAATGCGGTTGCGTTCAGGTGTGTCCGTCATATTGTCCGCAGCTTAATCGGCATAGTACCGACTTTGATTATATGCTATCCGCTGGCATCAAAGCTGACTCTGAACGAGTCAAAGGAGGCTCTGAATACGGCGTTGCTGATACTGGCTGTCGGAGTATCAGTTATCGCATATTTTATCTATGAATTTATCACAACACGCAGTGTAAAAAAACTTCTGGCTGCAATTCCGCTTTATCTGATTGTTGCTGTGTTTGATTTGGCTTTCATATTCGGCAGTCAGGCAATAGGCAATTCAATACTGAACACCGTTCCTGTACAGTCGGATATAAAATCGGTATCTGTAAGGCCTGTTTACGAGAATTATGAATATTATGGCACAAAAACATATCAGGAATGCAAGGCAAAATCCTTTGATTATGAAAACGAAGAGCTTATAGAGATACTCTGTAAATCTCTCGAACAAAATGTTGAAATATTACAAAAAAGAGGATATTTGAATCCGAATGGTATCAGCAGTTATTCAGTTTATAATGTTATTTTCCGCTGTAACAACGGAACAAGTATCAGCAGAAGGGTATATGTTCCGAACTCGATGATATGGGTCGAGTCATTAGAAGAATCATACGATAAAATTTACAAGCTGATGTGTGAGAATGAAAGCTTTAAAAACCTTGATACGCTTATTCCTGACGATAACGAAATAAAAAGAATATATATTACGGGTTACTCAAATACGATATACAGCAATAAGTTTACAAACGAAGAAGTGCAGAAAATATGGCATACTTTCAGAAACGAGTATGTATCTCTGTCACGGGAAAATAAACTTAAAGCCTGTGGATATGGTATGATTGACAATCCGGACGATATATCCAGATTCTGTATTTATCTCAAAGGCTATATGGGTGCAGAGGCGTTTTACGGGGAATGCTTTATCGGTCAGAGCTTTACGCCGAGAACATATAAAACAATTATTGAAACCTTGAGTAAATACGAAAAGCCGCTCAGCAGTGATGAGGCGAACCTGATACTTACGGGCATAAACGAAAACAATTACTTTGAAATATCGGTTCAAACAGTAAATAATCGTACAGGCTTTAATTCAATGTATTATGACCCTGAAACGATAACAACTCTTGATAAAAAAGATTTTGAAAATGTGGCAAAGGCTGTTAAAATTCTTACTGACTCAGCACAAAAGGGCTGTGATATGTCAAAGGATAATGTATATATGGTCAGCTTTTTGGTTGATACAGAAGGAATGCCTGTGCAGAAATATGAATATGCCGACGGCGGCTCTTACTCAATGAGGCAGATTGATTGTTTCGTTAATCTTACTGATGAAGAATACAGGGAATTTTGCGGTATTGTTGATGATTTTTGGGAAAGTCAGGAAAACAGTGGAAATTCTATGATTGAAGATAATGTTATGTATGATTGACGAATAACTGCACAAACAAAATTATAACCTTACAAATCCCCCCTACAATATAAATAATCTTGTAAGCTCCTCCCGATTTGTCGTGTGATAAGTCGGGAGGAAGCTTTTTGACGGGAAAATAAAAAATCCAAAAATAAATAAAGGTGTAAAAGGTTTTTTTGCGTATATATAAGTACAGGGGAAAACAGGCGGAGGTGATACCTGTGAATGTAAGAGAACGAAGTGAAGAGCTTGAAAGGAAAATGCTGTCGCCCTTTGCCGCATTGTCGGTTAATTCAAAGGGACGGTTAAAAGATGAGGAAAAATGCACCGTGAGAACGGATTTTCAGCGTGACAGGGACAGAATTATTCACTGTAAGGCGTTCAGACGGTTAAAGCACAAAACACAGGTGTTTCTGTCGCCTGAGGGCGACCATTACAGAACACGGCTTACGCATACGCTTGAAGTTTCACAGATTGCACGTACCGTTGCAAGAGCCTTAATGCTTAACGAGGATTTGACGGAGGCGATTTCTCTCGGACACGATCTGGGACATACTCCCTTTGGTCACGCAGGGGAAAGAGCGTTAAACAGGCTTGTTACGGGAGGTTTCCGTCACTACGAGCAGAGCGTGAGGGTTGTTGATGTCCTTGAAAAGGACGGACAGGGGCTTAATCTTACCTACGAAACACGCAACGGTATTTTGTGTCATACCAAGGGCAGGCAGGCGGATACTCTTGAAGGACAGATTGTACGCATTGCCGACAGGATTGCGTACATAAATCACGATATTGACGATGCAGTGAGAGCGGGAGTAATTACAAATGACGATATTCCGCATAATATTACAAAAATTCTCGGCAACACAACAAATTCACGAATAAACACGCTCGTTTTGTCGCTGATAAATAATTCACACGGGGACAGGCTGCAAATGGACAGTGATGTTCAGGAGGCTTTTGACCGCTTGTATGAATATATGTTCGACAGCGTGTACTCAAACCCCTATGCAAAGCACGAAGAAATCAAAGTTCCCGAATTTATGACGCTGCTATATGAATACTTTGTAAAAAATCCGGATTTACTGCCCGACGAAAACAAACGCACCGCACGGAGCGAAACAGTTGAACGTGCTGTGTGCGATTATCTTGCGGGAATGACCGACCACTATGCCGTTGAAAAATTCAACAGTATTTTTGTTCCACGCTCGTGGGGAGAGAAAATAAATTAAACAGAATGAAGTGTGGAGAGTGGAGTGTGAAGCTGCGAAAATATAACTCCACTCTTCACTCTCCACACTCCACACTGATAAAAGGAGGTGACAGTGCTTGGCGATACCTGACGAGTTTATACAGGAGCTTAAAGCAAGAACGGATATTACCGATGTTGTTTCGTCATATGTGAATCTGAAAAAAGCAGGAAGAAATATGGTTGGGCTTTGTCCGTTCCATAACGAGAAGACGCCGTCATTCAGCGTTTCACAGGAAAACGGATTTTTCTACTGTTTTGGCTGCGGTGCAGGCGGAGATGTAATAACATTCATAAAAAGAATAGAAAATCTTGACTATGTTGACGCAATAAAGTTCCTTGCACAGCGTGCGGGAATGACTGTGCCTGAGGATAATAAAAACGAGGGGCTTTCAAAGCTCAAAAACCGAATTTATGAGGCAAACCGTGAGGCTGCAAGGTTTTATCACAAGCAGCTTTATACGCCGCAGGGACAAAAGGCACTTGACTATCTTCGCAAGCGACAGCTTTCGGAAAAAACAATAATTCATTTCGGACTCGGCTATTCGCCGCCGTCAAGATTTGAACTCGTAAATTATCTGAAAAGCAAGGGTTTCAGCGGTACGGAGCTTATTGCCGCCAATCTTGCCAACGAGTCGAGAAACGGCAATCCGTTTGACAGATTTTCGGACAGAGTTATGTTCCCGATAATTGATTTGCGTGGAAATGTAATTGCGTTCGGCGGACGAATAATGTCGGATATAAAGCCGAAATATCTTAATACATCTGATACTCCCGTATTCAACAAAAGCCGCAATCTGTTTGCGTTGCAGTTTGCAAAAAATAAGGCAAACGGACAGCTTATTCTTGTTGAGGGATATATGGACGTTATCGCACTTCATCAGGCAGGCTTTGAAAACGCCGTAGCAACTCTCGGTACATCTCTGACTCAGGAACAGGCATTAATCATAAAACGCTACTGTGACGAGGTTGTAATATGCTATGACGCCGACGAGGCAGGTCAGAAGGCAACGGCAAGGGCAATTTCGATTTTACGCCCGACAGGACTTAATATAAAAATTCTTACCGTTCCCGACGGCAAAGACCCCGACGAATACATAAAGTCACACGGCGAACAGGGCAGTACCCGTTTCAGAATGTTGCTTGAAAAATGCGGAAATGATGTTGAATACAGATTGCAAAAGCTGAGAATGAGCTATAATACTGATATAACACAGCAGCGTGTTGAGTTTCTTACCGAGGCGGCAAAGGTTATTGCGGCACTTGACAACAGCATTGAACAGGATATTTATATATCTTCTCTTGCACAGGAGCTTAATGTTGAAAAAAGTGCAATAAGACAGCAGGTCGCACGATATAACAGACGAAATACACGGGAAGCGGCAAAAAAAGAACAGCGTGAAATAAGCAACGCTATGTCCGCAAGAAACGATAAAATCAACACGGAAAAATTCTACAATCTCAGAGCGGCAAATGCCGAAGAGGCGTTGATTGCTCTTGTGATATTTAATCCGGATATTGCAAATACTATATGTTCAAAAACATCGCCCGACAAGTTTATTACATCATTCAACCGAAAGGTTTATGATGTTGTGAGAACACGGGTTCTTGAAGGAAAGGATGTTAGTCCTGCCGATATTTCCGGAGAATTTTCAAATGACGAAATGAGTCAGATAGCAAAAATTCTTGCCGCTCATCCACGGGAAAAAGACCCTGCCCGTGCGGCGGAAGAATATCTCATTGTGCTTGACGAGGAGGCTGAAAAAATGACTCCCGAACAGATAGCACAGGCAGACGCACAAACGCTGATGGAACAGCTCCGAAAGATGAAGGAAAAAAAGAAATAACAGGAGGAATTATTATGATGAACGCATCACAGCCGGACAAAAAAACAGTTCTTAAAGACCTTATGGAAATGGGTAAGGCAAAGGGACAACTCACAAACAAGGAAATTCTTGACGCCATAGGCGAGATGGACATCGACCCCGAACAGCTCGAAAAATTCTATGACACACTCGAAACAAACGGCGTTGTAATAGTAGAGAACATTGACGATATTATGCTTGACGATGTGGAGCTGTCCTCTATTGCATCAAGTGACATCAACACTGATGATGATATGGACGCAGAGCCTATGACCGAAAATATCGCCATTGATGACCCTGTAAAGATTTATCTTAAAGAAATAGGCAGAGTTCCGCTTCTTACGCCCGATGAAGAGCTTGACCTTGCAATCCGTATTTCTGACGGTGATGTTGCCGCAAAAAAACGTCTTTCAGAGGCTAACCTCCGTCTTGTTGTAAGTATTGCGAAAAGATACCTCGGTCGTGGTATGCATTTTCTTGATCTTATTCAGGAGGGTAATCTCGGTCTGATAAAAGCCGTTGAAAAATTTGATTACACCAAGGGCTTTAAGTTCTCGACGTATGCAACGTGGTGGATTCGTCAGGCAATTACAAGAGCTATTGCCGATCAGGCAAGGACAATTCGTATCCCTGTTCATATGGTTGAAACGATAAACAAGGTTAAAAAGGTTTCAAGTCAGCTCCTTCACCAGAACGGACACGAGCCTACCGCCGAGGAAATTGCGGAGGTTCTGAATATGCCGACTGACAAGGTTCGTGAAATTATGCGTGTTGCACAGGAGCCTGTTTCTCTCGAAACACCTATCGGCGAGGAGGAGGACAGCCACCTCGGTGATTTCATACCCGACGACGACGCTCCCGCACCACAGGACGCAGCCTCACATACTCTCCTCAAAGAACAGCTTTCGGAGGTTCTCTCAACTCTTACGCCGAGAGAAGAAAGGGTATTAAGACTCCGTTTCGGACTTGAAGACGGTCGCTCACGCACTCTTGAAGAGGTTGGAGAGGTTTTCCACGTTACAAGAGAGCGTATAAGACAGATTGAGGCAAAGGCACTCAGAAAGCTCCGTCACCCGAGCCGCAGCAAAAAGCTCAAAGACTTCCTTGACTGATAAAATTTGAATTTTGAAGAATAAGGCTTTGTAATTTTGGCAATGTGAATAACAGAGTAATATACAAGAACTACATTTATAATATAAAATGGCGGAGAAATTTCCGCCATTTTATATTATATAGGGTTTGGTTTAATGTCTTGTGCATTTTTGGGAATTTGCTCAATAAAACTCAGCTCAAAGAACTAAGGAGAGAAAAAATGTTACATTACAAGGATTATAATCAATATGTAAATGAATTGTTGGAGTGCGGAAAACTAAGCAGCGGTAAATTTTGTGATATAAATCAGATGGACAGAATATCGTTTACTCCGTATGTGTATAACACATGCAGTGCAAGCTGTAGCTTTTGCTCGGAAAAATTAGTTCGTAACGGAAAAGCTATGGTATGCGGTGAGGTATGTGAAGATTATGCCGAACGGATTAGGGCGGTATTCAGATGGCTGAAAAAACAGCCGGTTTTTTTATCAATATCAGGCAAGGAGCCGTCAGAGAGTGTTGAACAGGTAGGTGTTATTATAGACGCTGCAACACAATTTGAAGAATCCGGAGGAAAAATTACAGATAAGGTAATGTACACAAATTTGTCAGGCTTTTGTAAGAGAAAGGAAGAATTGTTCTCTTTGGTTAAAAAAGGAAAGCTGACCAGAATAGAATGTTCAAGACATCACTATGATGAAAATATTAACCAGTCAATAGTAAATTTTAAACCTGCGGAGCAAATAAAAGAAAATAAAATTTTTATGCAGACAGTAAAAGAATTAAATAAAATAACTCCGGTAAAAATGGTATGTGTTATGCAAAGGTCGGGTGTGTCGTCAAAAGATGAGGTTGAGCGTTATCTTGAATTTGCAAAATCAGTGGGTGTCGATTCGGTGGTATTCAGAGAGCTTGCAATGTTTGATGATGCTGTTGAGTACAATAATACCACAAAGTATATCGTGGAAAACCGTGTGGAGCTAATGGATATTTTAAAGGAACTTGATGAACAGAGTTTTACCGGTTTAAGTGTTACAAAAGGATATTATTATTTTTCATTTGAGTATAAATATAACGGTATGAAGGTAGCCTTTGAAATGTCTGATTATGAGGAAATGATAAAGCATCATTACAATGACCAAAAGCTCAACAAGGTTATTTTGTATCCTAACGGTATTCTTTGCAAGGACTGGAATATGAAAGAAGAGATAAAATTCGATGAGGAATAGTTTTTACTATGCAGAAGGAAAGCATATAGATACAGCTGAAATAAAAAATGATTTTATGAATTGTCGGGACATCAGTTATCTGTCACAGGTTATGCCGATGATAGAGGAGTTTACAGAGGAGGGAGATACCATACTTGAACCTTTTTGCGGAATGGGTACTACTGTTATTGCGGCAGGACTTCTGGGCAGAAAAAGCATAGGTATAGAAATTGAGCCAAGCCGTGTTGAAAATCTGAAAGAACATATCAGAAAATTTGAAAAGGATATTAAATGTCATCCCGAAATTATATGCGGAGATAGTCTTTTTGTGGAATTTCCAGAAAAAGTTGACGCAGTTATAACAAATGTGCCATATTATAGTGCAAATGTTTCAACTCAAATCAGCAGAAACAATTTTTATGATGTTGAATGTTATGATACATATCTTGAAATGATTGAAAAGGTCATAATCCGATGCAGTAAAAGCCTGAAAAGAAAGGGCTATATGATTCTTTATTGTGAGAATATAAGAGATTTGAACGGAGATATGATTCCTCAGGCATTTGATATATGTAAAATAATGCAGAAGTATTTTCATATAAAGGACGAAAGAATTGTATTGTATGAGAAAAAATCTGATAACGACAATCACCTTACCAACCGTGCACACGAATATGTTTTTATCGGAAAAAAAAGAGATGAACCGAAAAATTTAAAGGCTTTACAGGATATAGCCGCAATTCTTACTGATAAAGCTGAATGTCGTCTTATCGGAAGTCTGGGGCTTAAATTATCATATCCGCAGGTACTCGATACGGTTCCGTCCGATGTAGACCTTTTTGCCGATAACACAATCAGTAATATCAGGAAAATAATAAATGAAATGAAAAAAATGAATATGACCGTATATTCATGGCAGGATATTATAGATGATGACTTTGATTTTGAAATGCTGAAAGGACGCTATTATATAAGAGGAATAAAAGATGACATCAAGGTTGATGTTTCATACGAAATTGGTAATCTGAATTATGCAGATATGGAAAGCTGCGGAATACAAATAAATAATATTAAAACCTATAACAAATACGGATTTATAAAGCTTCTTGAATGTAGTGAACGCAAAGAAAATAAAGAACAGCTTGCGTTACTGAAACAGCTTAAAATATAAGCACTTGTCATAAGAATTTAGTTTTTTATAATTATGTATAAGCCTCCGTGAGTACATTATAGACTTTGAATGTGATGTGAATTATTAGTTGCATTGAAGCATATATATGTGCTGTCGGGGGTGATTTTTTTGCTGAAAGAAAGGGTATTCTGGTGGAGTATAACAGGCTTTTTCGCTGTGTGTATTCTCGGAACGGTAAATCATTATTTGTATGAATGGTGCGGCAAAAACAGTATAATCGGTGCTTTTGTACCCGTAAACGAAAGTGTGTGGGAGCATTTAAAGCTGCTTTTCTTTCCCTTTATGTTTTTTGTTATAGTGGAATTTATCGTTTACGGAAGACATATAAAAGGCTTTTTGTTTTCGGATTTTATCGGTGTACTGTACGGATTGATATTTATACCTGTTGCGTTTTATGCATACAGCAGTATTATCGGAAAGAGTGTTGTTTTTGTTGATATTATGATTTTTATTGTTGCCGTTGCAATTTCGTTTTATATAAGATATAAACGCATAAAAAATGAAAACGATGTCAGGCATTATATGAATATTCCGGCGGTTATTCTTTTTCTCGGGGTTGCGGCACTGATGATTGGACTTACTTACTTTCCGCCGTCAACGGCAATTTTTCAGAGTCCTGAGTAAAAAATTAAAAAAGTTGAAAATTAGTGCTTGACATACTGAAAAATAAGTGATATATTATAAATACACTAAAACATATAGAATTAGTATGAATTGAGGAATGACGATGAAATTACTAAGTCGGGACACGGTACTGCGGCGATGTTGACCTTGCTGTATTAAAATTAAAAACTTAAAATCAAATTCTTAAAATTTCAAGGAGTGTATTTATTATGTCAAAAGTTTATGAGAGCATTATTGAGCTTGTCGGAAAAACACCTGTACTCAAAGCGAATAATTTTATTAAGGCTAACAATGTAAACGCAAATATTCTTGCAAAGCTGGAATATTTTAATCCGGCAGGAAGCATAAAGGACAGAATTGCAAAAGCAATGATTGAGGACGCTGAGAAAAAAGGTATTCTCAAAGAGGGTGCAACCATTATTGAGCCTACAAGCGGCAATACGGGTATCGGTCTTGCACTTATTGCGGCGGCAAAGGGTTACAGGGCAATTATGACAATGCCCGAAACGATGAGTATTGAAAGAAGAAATCTTCTTAAAGCTCACGGTGCAGAGATTGTACTCACAGACGGCTCAAAGGGTATGAAGGGTGCAATAGCAAAGGCTGAGGAGCTTAACAAGGAGATTGAAGGCTCAGTTATTCTCGGTCAGTTCGTGAATGCAGCAAACCCACAGGCACACTTTGACACAACGGGTCCTGAAATATGGGAGGACACGGACGGTAAGGTTGATTTCTTTATCGCAGGTGTCGGCACAGGCGGAACACTCAGCGGTACAGGCAAATATCTTAAATCAAAAAATCCTGATGTTAAGGTTATCGCTGTTGAACCCGAAACATCACCTGTTCTTTCTGAGGGTAAGGCAGGTCCGCACAAAATTCAGGGTATCGGTGCAGGATTTATTCCGAAAACACTTGACACGGATATTTACGACGAAATTATAAAGGTTCCTAACGAGGCGGCTTTCACAACCGGCAGAAGCTTTGCTCATACTGAGGGTGCTCTGGTAGGTATTTCAAGCGGTGCGGCTCTCTGGGCGGCAATTCAGATTGCACAAAGACCCGAAAACGCAGGCAAAAATATAGTTGTAATTCTGCCTGATACAGGTGAAAGATATCTTTCAACAGAGCTTTACAGCGACAAATAATTTTATGTGATACTCCTTTTTATAACAGCAAAAACGCATACGGCACAAAATTAAGTGCTGTATGCGTTTTTGCGTTAAGAGAAAATTATTCCGATTTTTCAGCGTAAATCGTAATCGTATTTGAAAAATCATAGTAATAATACTGATAGTCAAACGACTCATTTGACATACTGTTGAGAAAGCTTATTATCAGGTTGTCGCAATTTTCAGTGATAAATTCAAAATCGGACGTGTTTTTGAACTTGATTGAAATATTGTCCAGACCGTTGTCAAAATGCTCGCTGAGAATACTGTTAAAATCCTGTTCTGTGTCGGTTTCGCCGTCAACATAAAGTCCGTTCATAATATGATAGTTGTATTTCAGAGAATTGCACTTTGGCACACCGAGTGAAGTGAATAAATCGTAAATTTCCCGTCCTTCGCTGATATAGTCGTTATCTACATTGAAAAATCCGTAATTTGGCGGACGCTTTTCATCGCTTTCAAGCGGAATACTGTCAACGGTCAGGTCAAGGTGATAATATTCTCCGTTGATTTTTACAATATTCCACGAATGACTTGAATAAAGCGACTCGGTGTTCCAGTTCTGTTCGCCCGAAACACACATACACTCAATTCCGAGTTCACGCATACACCACATAAATGATTTGCATATTGCCTCACAACGTCCCTTGCGTTTAATCAATGCACCATAAACCGAGCCTGACATTGTGTCGGTTTCGTTGTAAATGCAGTTGTTGAAAATATAGTCATAGACATATTTTTCTTTTTCAAGCTCTGTCATTGAGGCTGTATTTTTTTTGAGCTTGGCAAAAAACGAATCAAGCTGACGGGTTGCTTTTTTATATTGTTTTTCGTCCATAATGTATGAAAAGCCCACGCCTGAAACAAAGCCTTGTTCAAAATCCGAATATTCGGGAAAATAGTCGCCCGAAATCTGTATCAGTTCGGGACAGTCATAGTTAAGCAGGAACATAATCGTGTCAAGCTCGTCCGAATTTATCGGATTTTCAAAGGTAACGGAACGCTCAAAATTTGATACTGCACCGTAAGCGGCAGTAAAATTTTTGAGCATACCCTCGTCAAGCTCATTTACAAAGTATTTATCCCTGAAATCGTATTCGGACGGCATACCGGCAGATGTTTCGGAGGATACGGAGCTTTCAGGCTCACTCAGGAATGAATTTTCTGAGGAGCTTTCTATAACACTGCTTTCCGGTATTGGTTCGGAAGTGGGTTCTGATGTGGGTTCTGATGTGGGTTCTGATGTGGGTTCCGAAACAATACTGTTTGGAGTTGATACCGAGGAAATCGTGCGGGAGCTTTCGCCTGATGATGTCGGATTGTCTGTTTGGTTATTACAGCCACATAAAAGTGCCGCCGAAATAATTGCGGCAAGTATTATTTTAATTCCTGTTTTCATAGTTTATGCTCCTGTTCTTCTGACGGTTTTAGGTGAATTATTTGTATTTGTCAAAAGGGGATTTCGGCTTTGAATTGTCGTTCTGAGAATAACCGTTGTAGGTATCAAAAGGACTTGACTGCTGAGAGTTGAAATTATCTGAATTGTCATTCTGAGAATAACCGTTGTAGGTATCAAAAGGACTTGACTGCTGAGAGTTGAAATTATCTGAATTGTCGTTCTGAGAATAGCCGTTGTAGGTATCGAATGAACCTGACTGCTGAGAGTTGAAATGGTTTGAATTGTCATTCTGAGAATAGCCGTTGTAGGTATCAAAAGGACTTGACTGCTGAGAGTTGAAATTGTCTGAATTGTCATTCTGAGAATAACCGTTGTAGGTATCAAAAGGACCTGACTGCTGAGAGTTGAAATTATCTGAATTGTCGTTCTGAGAATAGCCGTTGTAGGTATCGAATGAACCTGACTGCTGAGAGTTGAAATGGTTTGAATTGTCATTTTGAGAATAGCCGTTGTAGGTATCAAAAGGACTTGACTGCTGAGAGTTGAAATTATCTGAATTGTCATTCTGAGAATAGCCGTTATAAGTATCAAACGGATTTACGCCGTAATCATCGTATGTATGGTTGGGGTTCGGGTTATATATATCCTGACCGTTTGAAAAATATTGCGGTTCGCTATTGTAGCCGTTATATGCTGTTGAGGTGCTGTTCATACTGTTTGCGTCGGGAATGACATCTTGTGCGGATATTTGCGGCTGTGGGTTTGACATACGCTTTTTCCAGACGACAGATAGAATGATAATAGCCACACCGACAATTAACGGCATACCAAACATCATATAGCTTAACCAATGTGATGCAGAAGTGGATTTTAAACGGGCATCTGTCGGATTGGACGGGTCGTAATATATTGTTAATGTACTGTCTTTGTGAACGGAGCTTGAAACATTGGAGATTTTAACATTATCATAGTTAACATTGTTGACGGTATAGGAAACATAAGCGTCATAGTGTGTTGTTGTTGTATAGCGACGGTGTTTTCCTGTTCCGGTGCGTGAACGGGTTGTATATGTACGAACATCGGTGACCTGTGCGTTACAGCTTTCGGCTTTGCTCATAAAGGCGTTTTCTTCTATTTCTGATGATATTATGGTGATTAAGCTGATGACTCCTATAAGAATAAAAAACGCTCCTATAATAATTGAAAAAGTTGTCGAATTTCGGGTTGTTCTTTTCATTTTTTTGCTCCTTAAAATTAAAACAATATGTATTTTTCTGTGGTTTATTTGTACTTGTCAAAAGGAGATTTCGGCTTTGAACCGTCGTTCTGAGAAATTACATTGGAGGCATCGAACGGGCTTGACTGACGTGAGTTGAAAGAGTTTGAATTGTCGTTCGGAGAATATCCGCTATAAGTATCAAAAGAATTTTCCTCGTAACCTGTGTAGGTTTGGTTAGGGTCATACATGTTCTGACTGTCAGAATAATATTGCGGTTCGCTGTTGTATCCGTTATATGCTGCTGAGGTGCTGTTTGCGTCGGGAATGACATCTTGTGCGGATAATTGCGGCTGTTTTTTTGATTTACGCTTTACCGAAATAATTTCCATAACAATAATAACTATACCGCCAAGTACAAAAGCGGATAATATACATAAGGATATTAAAGTATATGTAGAATCTGATTTTATGCATACATAGCCGGGTTTTTGAGGATTATAATATAATGTCAGGGGGTCTCCTTTTTTGACAGAAGACGGAACATTGGGGATTTTAACATTATCATAATTAACCCCATTGATAGTGTATGAAACATAAGCGTCGTGGTGTGTTGTTGTTGTATATGTTGTCCTTGATTTAGAACGTAGTGAACCTCCTGTACGGGTGCTTGAACGGGTTGTGTATGTATGGACGCTGTTGACCAGTGCTGTACAGGTTTCCGCATTATTGAAAAATTCATTGTCCTCCAATTCGTCGGTTATGACAATAGTCAGACCCACAGTGCCAATAGCAATAAGAATTATTGCTATCACAATCGGCATTATTGTTGAAACTTTATTTTCCTTACTCATTTTCTTCTCCTTGAAATTTAGTATTTAACAATCTCAATGTTCTGAATAAACTGACGGTTCACACAAATTCCTAACTCCTAACTCCTAACTCTACTCTCAACTCTGATTAAAAAGCTTCTTTATGCTGTCAAGGTCAATATCCAGGTTAATATCTGTGTCAAAAAGCTCTTTAAGATATTTTTTGCCCTCGCTGCTTTTTAAATATTTTTTGAGAAGACTGAGTGCTTCATCGGTAAGGCTGTTTGTGCGGCAGCTTGCATATCCGTTCTGAGGTACGAATTTCGTAAGGAAAACGGTTAATGTATAGTCGTCTGCTATGTTGTATTCGTATGAGGCTTTGACGGAAATCGTTGTGCCGCTGACGGATATGTTTTCTTTGTTTTCAAATGTCCGTGAAATTACTTTTGAAAGGATAAAGTCGGGTACAGGAAGTTCGCCGAGCTTTGAATTGCTTAGTTTTATGCTCAACATATTGTCGGTACTGTCAAAGCTGAATTCAGCCCTTGTGTAAAATGCCAGTTCATAAGAGTAAAGCCGTATTTGTGCATATATTTCTGACGGCTGATTTTTTTGAAAATATATGCGGATATGTTTAAGGACATTACTGTCGGCTGAGTCGGTTGAACAGTAATTTTTGTTTATATATGTATTAAGCTGTTCTTCCGTAACATCAAAATCACTGCCGAAAAGTGCGGCTGTGAATACATCTGTAATAAGAGTATCGTCAGTTTTGTCAAGCATATATTTGTCGGAATAGTCGTCCTTGAATATCAGCGAAAGACAGCATAAAAGCCATATTATCAAAACAATAAACAGGACAAGAAAACCCATTCCGATGAAAAAGCCGACGCCGTGTTTGCGTTTAGTCATATTTACACTCCCGAAAAATTGAGTTTATTTCAGTTCGGCGATTGTGACACCCGAGTCGCCCTCGCCGTATGTTCCAAGGCGGTATGAACGGACTGACGGGTGCTTTTTGAGGTGTTTTTGTATTTCTGTACGGAGAACGCCTGTACCCTTGCCGTGAATTATTGTTATCTGATGAAGTCCCGAGAGAATTGCGGAGTCTATCGCCTTGTCAACATCAATTATTGCGTCGATGACAGTTTCGCCACGCAGGTCGACCTCGGTTGAGGAGGTACGCTTTACATCTGACCTTACGGTGCGTGTAACGCTTCTTTGCGGAATTTTTACTTTTTCCTGTTTAAGCAGACGAATGTTGCTTATCGGCACACGGGTTTTGATTATTCCCGCCTGAACCAGAACGTTGTCCTCGCCGACTTCAAGAACGGTTGCCTTTTTGTCAATATCAAAGATAAGCACAAGGTCGCCGACTTTCAGTTTGCGTGGAAGTGTATATTCTTCGTTGGAGCGTTTCTGAACAGGGTCGGCGGCATTTTCCATATTGCGAATGTCGGCTTTGAGCTTGGCTTTTTCTTCGGCGGTGACATTCTGTTTTTTGCGTATTTTTTCAATTTCATCAAGTACGCCGTAAACCTGAGCCCTTGCCTTTGCGATAATATTTTCCGCCTGTGCTTTTGCAAGTTCAAGCTCGTTTTTGCAGTCCTTTTCGTTCTGTGCGGCTTTTTTCTGTGCCTCTTCAAGAATACGCTGAGTTTCAGCCTTTAATTCTTCGTTTTCTTTTATTTTCCGGTCAAGCTCGTTACGGCTGTCTTCGAGTTTCTGAACAACCGACTCAAACTTTGAATTTTCGAGGGAAACAAGCTGTTTTGCACGTTCAACAATATCGCTGCCCATTCCGAGCCGCTCCGAAATCGCAAAAGCGTTTGAACGTCCGGGCATACCGATAAGCAGACGGTAGGTAGGTCGCAGAGTTGCAACGTCAAATTCACAACAGGCATTTTCAACGCCTTCTGTTTCGAGTGCATAGCTTTTAAGCTCGGCATAGTGTGTTGTAGAGGCGATCTTTGCACCCTGTGAACGCAGCTTTTCAAGAATTGAAACGGCAAGTGCCGCACCCTCTACAGGGTCTGTGCCTGCACCAAGCTCGTCAATGAGTACAAGGCTGTTGTTATCGGCAATTTCAAGTATTTTTATAATGTTCGTCATATGTGCCGAGAATGTCGAGAGTGACTGTTCAATGCTCTGTTCGTCGCCTATATCCGCAAGAACATTATTGAAAACCGAAAGCTCACTATTGTCGGCGGCAGGAATCATAAGTCCGCACATTGCCATAAGCGTCAAAAGACCTGTTGTTTTAAGCGATACTGTTTTACCGCCTGTGTTGGGACCCGTTACAACAAGTGTGTCAAAGTTTATTCCGAGTTCGATGTCCGTCGGAACAACCTTGTCTTTGTCGATGAGCGGGTGACGGGCTTTTTTGAGCAAAATTCTGCCCTTGTCGTTAAGTATCGGAGTGCTTGCTTTCATATTGTAGGCAAGATGTGCCTTTGCAAATATTACATTAAGTTCGGTGAGTATTCTGAAACTTCTTGAAATTGAGTCGGCATAGCCGCCCACTTCCGACGAAAGCTCGGCGAGTATTCGCTCGATTTCAGCCTGTTCCTTTGATTTTAACATTCTGATGTCGTTGTTAGCCTCGACAACGCTCATAGGCTCAATGAATACCGTTGCACCGCTTGCCGAGGTGTCGTGTACAAGTCCCGGAACAGCCGAGCGAAATTCAGCTTTTACGGGGATAACAAAGCGTCCGCCTCTTATTGTGACAATACTGTCCTGTAAGTATTTCTGATTTGAGGCTGAACGAATTATCTTGTCGAGATGTTCACGGATTTTTGTTGAGGTACTGACGATTTTTTTGCGTATTGCAAAAAGTTCGGACGAGGCATTGTCGGCGATTTCTTCTTCCGAGAGAATTGTTGAGGTTATTTTGTTTTCGAGAAATTTATTGGGCGAAAGTGCATTGAAACGCATATCAAGACAGGTTGCGATTGACGAGGATTTTTCACGCCATTCAACAACCGAGCGTATTACACGCAAAAGGCTTGCTATACGCAGAAGCTCAAGCGTTGTAAGCACTGCACCGGCTTCTGCACGGCGGAGTGCGTTTGTCATATTGTGTATATTGCCGAAAGCAGGAGCCCCGAAACGCCCGATGAGCATGTGTGCGTCAGAGGTTTCCTTTATGAGTTCGTTTGCCTCAAAAAGTCCCGTTGACGGTTCAATGCTGAGTGCAAGCTCCCGTGCGTCCTCAAAAGATGTCTGTTCGGCAAGTTTTTGTAAAATTTTGTCAAGTTCAAGTGATTTAAAATTTTTATTCATTGTAGTTATCCTTATTGAGTGCGGACCTGTTTGTAAAAGTCCAGTGAATTAAAGTGGTGGTCTATTGTTTTTAAGAGAAATGTTTCGGCACAGTCTGCAAACTGCATAAGCGAAACATTTGAAATACTGAAAGAAAATATTTTCTTTGGTTCGGCATAAATGCTGTATCTCAAAGCGGTGATTGCACCCCGTGAAAGTGCCATTGCGTTGAGGTTGCCGTTAAAGCAGTTCTGACAGAGGATTTTTCCGCTGTCAAAAAGAAAATACATTGTGTCTGATTCATAGCATTTACATTCATCACAGCACACAAGGTCGGGCATATATCCTGAAAGAGAGAGAATACGCATTTCATATATTGCTTTTATCATCAGCGGTGAACGCTTTTTGTTTGAAAGCATATAAAGAGAATTGAGTATAAGGCTGAGGTATTCGTCAGCTGAGGAGTTTTCGGGAATAATATACATAGCAAGCTCGCAGAAATACTGAGCAAGAGAAAGATTTTCAATATCGGTTCTCAGGTCGAAAAAGAGTTCAAGCGGTTCTGCCTCGTCAATTATGTATTTTTCCCGTCCCGAATAAATCGAAAGGCGGGAATAGCTGAGTGACTGAGTTGCCGTACACTTTTTGCCCTTGATGAGCTTTGCACCTTTGACAAAACAGCGGATAATGCCGTTTGAGCGTGTCAGTACGGTTATGAGCTTGTCGTTTTCACCGATAGTCTGTTCCGTTAGTATCAGTCCGTCTGTACTGATTTTCATATACTTCCTCCGTGCTTTGATTACGGCAGTTCTGTGCCGAAGATTTTACTTCGCAGTATGTGAGATAATCCTCAACCCTGCCCGTTGAAACAAAATTCATCCATGCTGTATTTTCGTCCATATCCCTGTATCACTCCTTAACTGCACTTTTTTATATTTTAAAATAACTATGCATTGTGAATTATGAATTATGAGTTA
>JBJEOP010000020.1:0-18840 GCA_051880775.1 Acutalibacteraceae bacterium | reverse complement strand
GTGTGCTTGGTATGGGCATTGAGGGTTCAGCTTGGGCAACAGTAACAGGTAATTTCGTTGGCTTTATCATTATGGTAACGCATTTTATATCCAAAAAAAGTACACTGCATTTTGATTTTTCAATCCTGAAAATGCCGAAGGAGTTTTTTGCAATTCTTGCAAACCTTGTTACAGTCGGTTTGTCGGGTGCATTGGGAACACTTCTTATCACTGTAAAAATGTTCTTTCTCAATTTTCTTATTCAGAGTGTAGGCGGCAGTGACGCTATGGCATCATATTCTATATGTTCGTCAAGTCAGATTTTTATGTCAATGTTCATAACGGGTGCCGCACAGACTATGATACCGATTATCGGCGTTTGTCTTGGCGAAAAGGACTATGACGGAATACGCTATGCGTTCAGACGGGCGGCGATAATCCTCGCAATATCAAGCGGTATAATAATGCTGTTTATATGCGTTGCCCCCGAACCTGTTATACGGCTGTTCGGAATTACCGCCGAAAACGATATTTTAAATGCAATTCCTGCAATGCGTATAAATGCACTGTCATTTCCGCCTCTTGCGTTTTCGTTCTTGCTTTTGTATTACTATATGGCAACACAAAGAAAAGCAATTTCAACAACTATTGCCGTTCTCAACGGAATTGTAATACTTATTCCGTCGGCACTGATTCTGGCACAGCTTTTCGGAATAACAGGCGTGTGGATTTCTTTTGTTGTCGCACAGGTCGGCACGCTTATTGCTGTTTATATCATAACTCTTGTACTGAGAAAAAAATCAAAGGGCAGTTATAACAGCTTTTATCTCATACCGTCAAGCAACAATGAAATTGTTTCACTGTCGTTCAAGGGTACAAAGGAAAACGCTTCGGGAGTTTCAATGTATCTTACAGCATTTCTTACATCTCACGGTATCGAGAAAAACAAGGCAAACAGAATCGCCGTTGCCGTTGAGGGGATTTCAGCAAACCTTGCACAGCGTACCGAAAAAAACAAAAAAGCCGACATTGATATCCGTGTGATAATCGACAAAGACGAAACAATAATTTCAATCCGTGAAAACGGAAAGCCGTTTGACTATACATTCACACAGAAAGATGAAGATACAATCTCAGATATTAAAGTTGTAAAATCCATCTCGAAAAGCATTGAATATTCAAATGTGCTCGGCTTTAACAGACTGATAATTAAAATATAAAGAAAATTTACAGAGGTGATTTGAATGAATAATAAAAAATACGTCCTTACAAAAACAGAATACGGTATTTATTTCGACTTTGCAAACAACCCGAAAAGCACGGCGTATAATATTCCGCAGTTTCTTACATTTGATAAGGATACAGATGTTTTAAAGCTGAAAGAGGCAGTCGAAAAGGCTGTTGAGGCTCACCCTTATCTTAAAACCCGACTCAGCATTGACGAAAACGGAAATGTTTATAAAAGCATTTGTGACGAACCTGTAAATGTTGAAATAAAGGAAATCCGTGACGCTGATTTTAATAAGAGTGAATATGTATATCCTTTTGATTTGCTTAAAGACTGCCTGTGCAGATTTTGTGTATTCAGAACGGAATCATCAGTTGTGCTGTTTTGCGATATACACCATATTATTTTTGACGGCTTTTCGTTACAGCTTTTTATGGCGGATATAGACAGGGCATTAAGCGGTCAGCCGCTTGAAGTCGAAACATACACAGGAAACGATGTTTCTGATGAGGAAGCACGGCGACTTCTTACACCCGAACTTGACGAGGCAAAAAATTATTACAATTCGGTTTTCGGCGGACTTGAACTCGAATCCGTTCCGATTAACGATAAAAACGAGGGTAAACCCATTGCAAAAAAATTCCGCTATGATTTTAATTCATTCAATGCAGACGATATAAAGAATTTTGCACAGGCACACAGCATAAAGTCGAGCACATTTTTTACAGGTGTGTTCGGATTTGTGCTTGCAAAGTTTTCGGGTGCAGAGGAAAGTCTGTTTTCAACTATCTATAATGGACGAAACAAAAAGCTTGCAAGAAGCTGCGGAATGTTCGTAAAAACCTTGCCCGTATATTGTAATTCAAAAAAGAATGATAATACGGAACAGTATTTGCACGACCTCGATTTACAGCTTGACAGCAACAGAAAATATGATTTGTATTCTTATGCCGATATATGTGCGGATATGCAGATTAGTCCGAAGTCGCTTTTTGCGTATCAGGGCAACGCATGGCAGAGTGTAAATTTCGGCGGCAAGCAGATTGTTATAGAAACAATTCCGTCACCTGACGCAAAGTCGTCCCTGACGGTTGAAGTTTTCAGGCTGAACGGCAAGTTCTTTGCAACCGTTGAATACAGGGCGGATTTGTACAATGAAGAATCAATGCAGATATTCATACGCTGTTATGAAAAGGCTGTAAGTGAGTTTTTGTCAAAGCAGAATTTAAGTGAAGTTGATATAACCGACAGAGAACAGCTTGCACTTATCGACAGCTTTAATCAGACTGAAAAAGCCTACGACACAAGCAAAACAGTTGTCGATCTGTTCAGGGAACAGGCACAGGCTAACCCCGAAAATACCGCCGTTGTATATCTCGACAAACACTATACATACAGACAGGTTGACGAAATTTCCGACAGAATCGGCGGCTATATTTCGTCACTCGGCATAGGCAGGGAAGATGTCGTTTCAATCCTCATACCGAGATGTGAATATATGGTTATTGCGTCTTTGGGTGCTTTAAAGTCGGGGGCAGCATATCAGCCGCTTGACCCGTCTTATCCGTCAGAACGACTTGAATTTATGATTAAGGACGCTGACGCTAAATTACTTATTGCCGACAAGTCACTTCTTGACCGAGTACCGGACTACAAAGGCAAGGTTCTCCTGCTTGACGATATTCCGACCTTACCCGAATGTGACAAGCTCCCCGAAAGTCCGAAACCCGAAGATTTGTTCATTATGCTTTATACATCGGGTTCAACAGGCATACCGAAAGGCTGTATGCTTGAACACAGGAATATTGCGTCATTCTGTAACTGGTTCAGAAATTACTATAACTTAACACCACAGTCAAAGGCTGCGGCTTATGCAAGCTACGGCTTTGACGCAAATATGATGGACACATACCCGACACTTACATCGGGTGCAGAACTTCACATCATAGATGAGGCAATCCGCCTTGACCTTATGGCGATTGAAAAATACTTCAACGAAAATGAAATTACACACAGCTTTATGACAACACAGGTCGGCAGACAGTTTGCACTTGAATCAAACTGCAAGACCTTGAAATATCTTTCTGTCGGCGGCGAAAAACTCGTTCCGATAAACGCTGATACAAACTTTAAGTTCAATAACCTTTATGGCCCTACCGAATGTACCGTATGCGTAACCGCATTTACTGTTGATAAGGATTATGACAGAGTGCCGATAGGAAAAGCACTTGACAACTTAAAACTCTATGTTGTCGATAAAAACGGCAGAATTTTGCCGCCGTGCGTTCCGGGTGAATTGTGGATTTCGGGTTACGGAGTTTCAAGAGGTTACCTTAACCGACCCGAACAGAACGAAAAAACATTCATAAAAAATCCGTTTACAGACGAAAAAGGCTACGAAAGGGTTTACAGAACAGGCGACATTGTGCGTTATCTTCCGAATGGCAACATTGACTTTGTCGGCAGAAATGACGGACAGGTAAAAATCAGAGGTTTCAGAATTGAACTCTCGGAGGTTGAAAAGGTTATCCGTGAATATGACGGTATCAAAGACGCCGCAGTTATCGCAAGAAAGCTCCCCACAGGCGGTCAGTCGATAAATGCATATATCACAGCCGACACAAAGATTGATATATCAAGGCTGAATGAATTTATCGAAAGCCGCAAGCCTTACTATATGGTTCCCGAATCGACTATGCAGATTGATGTAATTCCGCTGACGGTCAACGGCAAGGTCGATAAGAGAAAACTCCTTGAAATAAAGCCTGTCGCAAAATCCGAAAACAAGACTGACACTCCGTCAAAGCCGCTGACAATGCTTGAAAAGAAAATTTCGGAAATTGTCGAAAAAATTATCGGTCATAATGAATTCAGCATTTCGGACGACCTTATGCACACAGGTATGAACTCTCTGTCGGTTATAAAGCTTGCTGTTGCACTTAATAAGCAGTTCGGTTATGAAGCAAATGTCAGGAATATGATGAAAGGCTGTTCCGTTGTTTCGATTGAAAACGACTTGCAGGAGTATCTTCTCAGCGGTTCATTCTTAAAGCCGTCACATTCTGCAAAGGAGCAAAAACCGCATAAGGCACAATATCCGCTGTCAAAAACACAGCTTGGCGTATATCTTGACTGTATGAAAAATCCCTACGGTACGCTTTACAACATTCCGTCAGTACTGAAATTCTCAAAGAACATAAATGCCGAAAAGCTTGCAGACAGCGTTAAAAAGGTTATACTTGCACACCCGTATATTTTCACCCATATCACAACACAGAATGATGATGTTGAACAGGTGTACAAAGAAAATCCGACATTTGACCTCACTGTCGAAAAGCTCACCGAAAGTCAGTTTGCACAGCTGAAAAAGGATTTTGTACAGCCTTACAGCCTTGTTAAAGCTCCGCTTTTCAGAATTAAGGTTGTTGAAACAGATGAAAGCATTTATCTTGTTACGGATTTCCACCATATTGTTTTTGACGGCGGTTCGCTGAATATATTTATGACACAGCTTAAAGAAGTATATGAGGGCGGCGAAATCAAGTCTGAGGAATATACATACTTTGACTATGTCGAGAATGAAGTAAACGCTGAAAACGGCGAGGAATACAAAACCGCCGAAAAATTCTTTGACGATATGCTGAAAAACTTTGAATCGTCGTCAGAGATAACTCCCGACCTCAGCGGAATTATGGAAAACGGCAAGTGTGCTGAGGCAATTATTCCGTTTGAGATGTCGGCTTTTGAAAACTTCTGTACTGATAACGGATTTACTCCCGCACAGCTTTTCCTTGCCGGTACATTCTATGCAGTTTCACGCTTTGTCAACAGCCGTAATGTTTATCTCAGCACTATCAGCAACGGCAGAAGTGATATGCGTCTTACCGATTGTTTCGGTATGTTTGTAAAGACCTTGCCGATTGGAATTGAAGTTGACGATATTTCTTCTCTTGAATTTGTAAACAGAACAAAGTCTGTATTTACGGGTGCAATCGAAAACGAAATTTATCCTTATGCAAAGATTTGTGCAAAATTCGGCTATGCACCAAACATAATGTACGAATATCAGCTTGGTGTAACGGATAATCTTACTGTTGACGGAAATCCTGTCGAAAAGAATTATTTTGAAGCAGAGAAAACAAAGTTCAAAGCGTCAGTTTGTATCGAAAGCCACGACAATAAGCCTTGTGTTGTTGTACGCTATAATGACGCACTTTACAGCAAAGAGCTTATGCAGACTCTTGCAAGGTCAATTCTCAACTCAACGAAACATATTGTTGAAAATCCGAGCGGCAAAATCAGAAATGTTTCTATGCTTGATGATGAACAGATTAAAGAACTCAAAGGTTTTTCGTCAACACTTCTTGCACCTGTTGAAAATGAAGTTCTGCACAAAATATTCGAGAAACAGGCAGAGAAAACACCGGACAGAAAAGCCATTGTTGCCTGTGACAGAACTCTTACATACAGCGAACTTAACCGCCTTGCAAACATCACCGCAAACGAGCTTATCGCAAGAGGCTTTAAAAAAGGCGGAAAGGCTGTTGTACTTCTCAGCAGAACATCAAAGATTTTCACAACGATTTTCGGTATTCTCAAAGCCGGCGGTGCATTTATCCCGACCTGTCCAGACTACCCGAAAGAGAGAATAGAGAGCATTATCGAGGACAGCGAGGCTGATTTTGTCATAACTGAGGGTGAACTCCTTGATGTTTACGACAAAACAACAGATGTCAATACACTTTTGTCGGGCAGTAACTGTGAAACACCGAATGTTGATGTTAAAGCTGAGGATCTGGCGTATCTCATTTATACATCAGGTTCAACAGGCAAGCCAAAGGGTGTAATGCTACGACACAAAGGTATTTCAAACTACATAACATACAGTGACGCAAATATCCATGTAAAGAACATTGTTGACAACTGCACGGCATACGGTTCTGTAACAACTGTTTCATTCGATATGTCGCTGAAAGAAACTGTTTTGTCACTGTGCAACGGCTTGACGCTTGTTTTTGCAAGTGACGAACAGACAACTAACCCTGTTTTGCTTGCACAATTCCTGAAAGAAAACAATGTTGATGTATTCAACTCAACGCCGTCAAGACTTTTGCAGTATATGGAGCTTGATGAATTTGTTGAGGCTATGAAAAACTGCAAGGTTATCCTTTCAGGCGGTGAAAAATATCCCGATACACTGCTTAAACTCCTGCGTGAAAAGACCGACGCAAAAATCCTCAACACCTACGGTCCTACTGAAATTACCGTTTCTTCAAACTGCAAGAATCTGACAAATGCCTGTGAAATTTCAATCGGCAAGCCGCTTATGAACTATATTGAACACATTGTCGATACTGACGGAAACTTAATTCCGATTGGCGTTGTCGGCGAACTTCTTATTTCAGGCTGCGGCGTTGCACTCGGTTATAATAAGCTCCCACAGCAGACGGAAAAAGCGTTTATTGAATATAACGGCGAAAGAACCTACCGTTCTGGCGACTATGCAAAGTGGACAAAAAACGGCGATGTAATAATTCTCGGCAGAACCGACAATCAGGTTAAGCTGAGAGGTCTTAGAATAGAACTCGGCGAAATAGAAAAATGTCTGTCAGATATCCGAGGCATAAAGAGTGCCATTGCACTTATCCGAAAGGTAAACAAGGCAGACGCAATATGTGCGTATTATACGGCTGAAACTCAGCTTGACGAGGAATATATAAGAAATGAACTTAAAAAGACGCTGACGGATTATATGATTCCGACAGCCTATGTTCAGCTTGATTCTATGCCGCTTACACCAAACGGCAAAATCAATACGAAACTTCTACCCGAACCTGTTGTTGCAGATAAGAACGGCGGACTTGAACCGTCAACTCAGCTTGAAAGAAAGCTGTGCGATATTTTCGCAAAGGTTCTTGAACTCGACAAGGTTTATGCAGACGATAATTTCTTTGACATAGGCGGCAGCTCACTCACCGTAACAAGAGTAATTATCCTTGCAAATAAGGCTGACATAGAAATTTCCTACGGTGATGTTTTTGCAAATCCTACTCCGAAATCTCTTGCGAAACTTCTTGACAAGGACAACACAAATGATGAATTTGAGGATTTAAGCAAATTTGACTACACCGACATCAACAATCTGTTGAAGAATAACAATCTTGACAGCTTTAAAAACGGCGAAATGCAGGAAACAGGCGATGTACTTCTTACAGGTGCTGCCGGTTTCCTCGGAATACATATTCTTTACGAGCTTATCCACAAATACAGCGGAAAGATTTACTGTATGCTGCGTGACAAGAACAACAATCCGGCTGAAAACCGACTGAATACCGTATTCTACTATTACTTTGAAGAAAGTCTGAAAGAAAAATATTCCGACAGAGTTACAGTATTGAACGGTGATGTAACCGACCGCAAGTCGTTTGACAAATTCCTGCAATACAAAATCGACACAGTAATAAACTGTGCCGCAAATGTAAAGCACTTTTCAAAGGGTACTGACATTGAAGATGTCAACCTTTACGGTGCATTGAATGTAATAGATTTCTGTAAACAGGCAAACGCAAGACTTATTCATGTTTCCACTATGAGTGTTGGCGGAATATTTGCAGGCAAACAGGGAGAAGTTGACCACCTTGAAGAAACTCAGCTTTATTTCGGACAACAGGAATCCTCAAAATACACAATGTCAAAATTCCTTGCCGAGCGTGCAATTCTTGACGAGGTATCCAAAGGCTTTAACGCAAAGATAATGCGTGTCGGTACTCTTGCCGCAAGAAACAGCGACGGCGAATATCAGAT
This sequence comes from Acutalibacteraceae bacterium, assembly GCA_051880775.1. Classification (GTDB taxonomy): domain Bacteria; phylum Bacillota; class Clostridia; order Oscillospirales; family Acutalibacteraceae; genus UBA1213. The sequence goes on along the minus strand of JBJEOP010000020.1, from coordinate 10,829 downwards.
TAACTTTACCACAAACACATTTATGGGCAGACTCAAATCAAATCTTATCATCGGAAAATATCCGTATGATATGATAGAAATGCCGTTTGAGCTTTCGCCGATAGACTTTGTCGCAAAGGCAATTCTTCTTCTTGCACAAACTCCGAAAGAGTGTACGGTATTCCACCCGTTCAACAATCATACGCTTATGATGGGCGACCTGTATATGGAGATGGACAAAATGGGACTTCATTCAGAGCCATCTGAAAACGAGGAATACGAACAGGCACTCGAAAACGCAAAGCAAAATCCCGAAAAAGCAAAGATACTTTCAAGTATGATAGCATATCAGAATATGGCACACGGTCAGAAGATATTTGTTGTTTCAAAGAGCAACAAGTACACTATGCAGATTCTTTACAGAATGGGATTCCGCTGGACTGTAACATCACTTGACTATATGAAACGCTTTATACAGGCACTCAAAGGCTTAGGATTTTTCGATTTTGAGTAATAAATGTTGGAGCTTTGCCCCAAACCCCACAAGGGCTGCTCGCCCTTGACCCCGGCAGGGGTATGATACCCCTGCACCCGCAATTTATATAGTCAGTTTTAAAATGAAGCAGTATAAGCGATGTGACACTGAAAACTGTCGTTTTGACAAAAAGCCCGATTTTCGTCGGGCTTTTTGAATTTGATATATTTTTTTGACAGATGTATATTTTGAAAAGCAAATATGATATAATAATTTTGAAATATAATTGAAATGCTTGTTTTGAAAAGGAGTGTTTTTAAATGCTTTTGTATATAGACGGAGCGGTAAGAGAAAAGTCGAGAACAAGAGAACTTGCGGATTATCTTGTCGGCAAATTTCCCGATAATACCGAAATTGAATATGTAAGGCTCAACGAGGAAAATATTTTACCGCTGAACGATAAAACACTTTCACTGCGTGAGGAATTATGCAGAAATGGCGATTTTGACAACGATTATTTCAAGTATGCAAAGCAGCTTGCAAGAGCCGATGAAGTAATATTCGTTTCACCTTACTGGGATTTATCGTTTCCGTCTGTTATAAAAACTTATCTCGAAAATATATGTGTTGTCGGTCTTACTTTTTCTTATTCGGATAAGGGAATACCGGTCAGTATGTGTAAAGCAAAAAGATTGTATTATATTACAACTGCCGGCGGAACAATTACAGATGATTCTTTTGGTTACGGATATGTTAAAGCACTGTTTGGGACAATGTTCGGTGTTAAGGATTTTGTTCTTGTAAAAGCGGAAAACCTTGATGTTGTCGGCAGTGATACAGAACGGATAATGGCAAGAGCCAAAAATCAGATAGACCAATTATAAAAATAAGAGTGTTACGGTTCGGTAACACTCTTGAAAATATTGAAAGTTTTATAAAGCAAAAGGAGAATAATCAAAATGAATGACGATATAATACCTGTTGATTCCTATGATTTTGATGAGAGAATAGAAAAGGGCATTGTAATGGTTGATTTTTATGCCGAATGGTGTGTACACAGCAAGGGCATTGAACCAATTATAGAGGAAATTGCTGACGAGTATTATGACAGCATAAGGGTGCTTGCACTTGATGTAGAGCAGTCGCCCGATATTGCAATGCACTATGAAATAGAAACCACACCGACAATAATAATTTTCAAAGACGGAAAAATTGCACACCGTATAACAGGTGCAAATCCGCCGAGTACATATTCTGACGCACTCGACGAATTACTGTAATATAACAAAAGTCAGATGAATAACCGTTTTGTCAGCTTAGCATATTTTTTGAGTATTTCCACGAGAGTATTCTCATAACAGCGTGGTCAATAAGGCTTTCATCAATTATGCCGTCATTTACCGCCTGTTTTATATCATTAAAAGATGATTCTATGTCGCTTATCGTAAGCATATCGTTTCCCGCAAGAACTGCCGTAACAACGGGTGAATAATCACCGCTGTACTGACGTATTGCGTCCATAGCAAGGTCATCTGTAACAATAATTCCTGTAAAGCCGAGCTTGTCACGAAGAATACTGTGAACATCTGCCGAAATTGACGCAGGCTTTGTGCTGTCCATACAGTTTACTATATTGTGGCTTACCATAACGAGATTTGCACCACTGTCTATGCCTGCCTTAAAAGGAATAAAATCGTTGTTTTCAAAGGTTTCATAGTCACGGTCATCAACGGCAATTCCTGTATGTGTATCTTTATTGTTTCCGTAGCCGGGAAAATGCTTTAATGTTGCGGAAACACCGTTTTGCTGACTGATTTTTGTTACTGCACTGACATATTCGGCAGTTGTCTGAGCATTTTCTCCGAGTGAACGGTCATACATAAAGTCTGATTCGTTTGTTGAAATATCGCATACCGGAGCAAGATTCGTATCAATCATAAGAGAAGAAAGCAGGTCGGCTTTTTCTTTTGCGTCGGATTTTATTGCGTCCATACCGCCGGATTCATAAACCGAGCGTGGAGATTGAAATTTATGATCAGAAAGATTTTCATTGCCGCTTATGCGTACAACCGTTCCTCCCTCTTCATCAACCGATATGGTCATAGGAATTCTTTGTGAATATATATATGAAGTTACATCGGCAATAACTTCATCTTTTGTTTTGTCCTCAAAATCCTGTCCGAAAAGGACATATCCGCCGATATGATACTGTTGTGCGGTTTCGACGGCATTTTCCGACGGACAGCGGGCATAGAGCATCTGACCGATTTTTTCATCTAATGTCATCATTTTTGCCAGCTTATATGCGTCCTCATAGTATGCTGAAAAAATACCGTTATCCTGCCATTCCTTAGGTATGGCTGTATCGGACTCAATATTTTCGGAGGTTTCGGCTGAATTGTCGGGTGAATTTTCCGACTGTTCGCTTATCTGTGAGGATTGCGTAGAGCTTTCCTGTTGAGAAGAAGTGTTCTGCTGATTATTATTGTCTGAACAGGCACCAAGCACCGTTATAAGTGCCGCCGTCAGTAAAATTGCCGTCGGGCGTTTGATTAAATGTTTTAACTGCATAATTTTTTCCTCCATTGTGTTTTATATTGTGTCTATGACATTCAGTTTAAGGTCTTTTGTCAGTTTTTTTGCAAGCTGTACATAGCTGTCGTTGACCTGTTCGGGCTGATGATTGTCCGAGCCGATAATCACTCTTATATTACGCTTTGAAACCTTTTCCCAGAATGCTTTGTGCGGATACGGGTAGCGAACTCCGTCGGGGTACATTCTTTTGTTACGTCTTAAACCGTTGGCGTTAAATTCAAGAATCATATCGTTTTCTTCGGCACAGTCAATTATCATATTGCAGGCTTTTTCGCAGTTTTTGTCCCATTCAAAGTCATTTATGAACATAATGTCAGGGTGTGCAACAAAGGCAAACAAGCCTGTTCTTATAGCCTCACAAACAGCATTTGCATAGCTTACATAGTCTTTTGTTGAATCCGCAAAAAAGATATTGTTCATAATTCCGTGTGAGTTGATGTAGGTGTGTTCACCGAGTGCAAGATAATCAAGTCCACGCTTTTCAAGAAGTTCTTTGTAGTATGAAAGATATTTCGGGTGATATTCGATTTCAAGACCTTTGAGTATTTTTATCCTGTCGCCGTAAATACCTTTAAGGCGTTCAAGTTCATTCAGATAGTCGTCAAGGTCATCGTACTTCATTCTCAACCCGAAATCGTGGTCGGGGAAAGGTGCGTGGTCAGAAAATCCGAGAATTTTTACTCCCTGATTTATTGCGGCTTTGACATAATCTTCTTCGGTGCCTTGTGCGTGCATACAGCGGTAGGTATGTGTATGAAAATTTGCAATCATAAAATCATCCCCATAACTTTTTTAAATTCATCATATTTAATACAATAGTTCTTGTCGCCGTTTCTGAGCCTTTCTGAAAGTTCGTTTAGGTCAAGCCAAACTAACTCGTCTATTTCTTCCTTTTGAAACGAAAGCTCAGACTTTTCAACACGGCATTTGAGAATATATACATCGTTAAATTCATTACTGATAAACTTATCGTGATGAATACATAATTTTTGCCTGAAAAGAAACATCAAATCGTCGGCATTTATTTTCAGTCCCAGTTCTTCACCTGTTTCACGCACAGCGGCAGATACGGAGCTTTCACCCGAATCAATGTGTCCCGTACACGCTGCGTCAAAGCACAGCGGAAACGAATCTTTATCCTTGCAGCGTTTTTGCAAAAGAATTTTGTTGTCCTGAATAATCCATATATGAACGCTTCCGTGCCAGTCGCCGTCCGTATGAACGGCGGAGCGTTCTTTTTTTGTGCCTGTAAGATTACCGTTTGTATCAAGTACATCAAAAAGCTCCATAATTATCCCTCACCTTTTCCTGTCACAGAATAATATTATCATAAAGCGTTCAAAAATACAATGACTCTGAAAGATTCAAAAAAATACTATAATGTTATTTTTACAATAAAACCTGTATTTACAAACAGCAAAAATTATAGTATATTATCGGTGGATGGTATTTTCAAAAAACCGTACCTTAAACATATTTTATTTTCTTGATTTTGTTGTGAAAAGTGCAAGCCTGTATTTCTGAGAAAACAGGACAGCGATACAAAACGGACAATGAAAATTTGAAAGTGGAAAATTATTTATTATTCGCTTTATACTTTAAATTTTCAAGGGATAGTTTATTCTGCAAAAATTCACAGTAAAGTAAAAATAAAATATTTTGTCAGTATTAAGCTCGAATACCATATTTTCTATTATTTTTTGGAAAGTATGGCTTTTTTATTTTAAGGAAGTATTGACAGTACAGTTTTTATCCGAATTTTTGAAATTACAGGAGAATAATTTTATGAAAAATACGGTGACAACTTTTTTGCAGGCAAAACAAAAAGGAATAAAGCTCTCAATGCTGACAGCATACGATTATTCAACGGCGAAGCTTATCAGCGGTTCGGGAGTAAACGCAATATTGGTCGGCGACTCTCTCGGAAATGTAATACTCGGCTATGAGGACACAGTGTCGGTAACAATGGAGGATATGATTCATCACAGCCGTGCTGTTGCAAGAGGTTCGTCCGACAGCCTTGTTGTAACGGATATGCCCTTTATGTCTTATCAGACATCGGTATATGACGCACTTGTAAACGCAGGACGTCTTATGAAAGAGGGCAGAGCCAACGCAGTTAAGCTTGAAGGCGGGAAAAGCGTGTGTCCGCAGATTGAGGCGATAGTTGCGGCAGGTATTCCCGTAATGGCTCATCTGGGTTTGACGCCGCAGTCCGTCAATGCTTTCGGCGGCTATAAAATACAGGGCAAAACAGAGCAGTCGGCAAAACAGCTTGTTGAAAATGCTCTTGCGGTTGAAAAGGCAGGTGCTTTTGCACTCGTGCTGGAATGTGTTCCCGAAAAACTTGCGTCATTTATCACATCAAAGCTCAGTATTCCGACAATAGGAATAGGTGCAGGTGCAGGCTGTGACGGACAGGTTCTTGTGTATCAGGATATGCTCGGAATGTTTTCGGACTATGTTCCGAAATTTGTCAGACAGTTTTCAAATGTCGGAGAAATAATGGTACAGGCATTCAAGGACTATGACAACAGCGTAAAAAACGGAGAATTTCCTGCGGCTGAACACAGCTACTCAATAGATGACGAAGTAATGTGGAATGTAATAAACGAATACAAGTAATTTATTATATTTTTCAGTTTAAGAGATAAAAATTGCGGGTGCAGGGGTTCAACCCCTGCCGGGGTCAAGGGCGAGCAGCCCTTGTGGGGTTTGGGGCAAAGCCCCGATTTTCAATACTTAAAATTAAAAAGAAACCGTATTAAAACTTATATTCAGAAAGGAAGTATAATGATGAAAGTAACAACAACGGTAAATGAAACAAGAAGTATAATTGCAGAGTGGAAAAAACAGGGACTTACGGTAGGCTTTGTTCCTACAATGGGTTATCTTCACGAGGGACATCAGAGCCTTATCAAAAAGGCGGTACAGGAAAACGACAGGGTTGCGGTAAGTGTATTTGTAAATCCTATGCAGTTTTCACCGAATGAGGATCTTGACAAATATCCGCGTGATTTTTCCGCAGATACAAAACTCTGTTCGGAAAGCGGAGTGGATTTGATATTTCACCCTGAACCCGACGAAATGTATTGCGACGGTTTTTGTTCGTTTGTCGATATGACGGGGCCGACGGCGGAGCTTTGCGGTAAAAGCCGACCGATTCATTTCAGGGGAGTATGTACTGTTGTAAATAAACTTTTTAACATAATACAACCCGACAGAGCATATTTCGGTCAGAAGGACGCACAACAGCTTTCAGTAATATGCCGAATGGTAAAAGATCTCAATATGCCGATAGAAATTGTCGGCTGTCCGATAATCCGTGAGGCAGACGGACTTGCAAAAAGCTCAAGAAATAAATACCTTAATCCCGAGGAACGAAAAGCCGCACTTATACTCAGCAAGACTATATTTATGGGTGAACGCCTGATAAAAGACGGCGAAAAAAACGTCGGTGTAATTCTTGATAAAATGAAGAAAAACATTGAAACCGAGCCGCTTGCAAAAATTGATTATGTTGAGGCTGTTGACTTTGACAGTGTTCAGAAAATTGACGAAATAAAAGGCAAAGTGCTTTTTGCAATAGCCGTATATATCGGCAAAACAAGGCTGATAGACAACTTTATATTTGAGGCTTAATGACGGAGGAAATTAAATGCTCAGAAATATGTTAAAGGGAAAAATCCACCGTGCCGTTGTAAAACAGGCAGAACTTAATTATGTCGGTTCAATAACCGTTGACGAGGAGCTTATGGAGCTTGCCGATATTAACGAATATGAGCAGGTTCAGATTGTTGATATAGATAACGGCAACCGGTTTGAAACGTATGTTATCGCAGGAAAACGCAGCAGCGGAATGATATGTCTTAACGGTGCTGCGGCTCGTCAGGTGCAGGTCGGTGACAGAATTATAATTATGTCCTATGCAATGATGAGTGACGACGAAATAAAGACCTATTCACCCCGTGTGGTATTTGTTGACAACGAAAACCGTCCGCAGCGTGTTACAAGATATGAAAAACACGGACTTCTGAAAGATATGTGAGGAGTTTTAATATGCTGAAAGGAAAAACGATAGTAGTAGGTGTTACGGGCAGTATTGCCGCATATAAAGCCGCACAGCTTGTAAGCGACCTTGTAAAAGAGGGTGCTGATGTTCACGTCGTTATGACTAAAAATGCACTGAATTTCATAAATCCCGTAACCTTTGAAACACTTACGGGAAACAAATGTCTTACCGATACTTTTGACAGGAATTTTCAGTTTAATGTTACACACGTTTCCTTGTCGCAGAAAGCCGATGTGTTTATTATTGCACCTGCGTCGGCTGATGTTATCGGAAAAATGGCAAACGGAATTGCCGATGATATGCTTACAACAATGGTTCTTGCGGCAGGCTGTAAAGTTATTGTTGCTCCGGCAATGAATACGAATATGTATAACAACAGGATTGTTTCTGAAAATATCGCAAAGCTGAAAAACTATAATTTTGAAATAATCGAGCCTGCTGTCGGACGGCTTGCCTGCAACAGCGTCGGTGCAGGCAAGCTCCCCGACGAATCGGTTCTTATGGCATATATAAAGCGTGAAATCGAGAGCGAAAAGGATTTATCGGGCTTGAATATAATGATTACGGCAGGACCTACGTCCGAACCGATAGACCCCGTACGCTATATTACAAATCATTCAAGCGGCAAAATGGGCTACGCACTTGCTGAGGCGGCTGTAAACAGAGGGGCAAATGTAACGCTTGTCAGCGGACAGGTTAATATAAAGCCGCCGATTTTTGCAAACTTGTGTTCGGTGAAAACGGCGGAGGAGATGTATAATGCCGTTGCAGAAAATTTTGATATGTATGATGTTCTGATTATGTCGGCGGCGGTTGCTGATTATACTCCCGAACATACGGACAGTCACAAGGTAAAAAAGAGCGACGGTAATATGCAGCTTGCATTGAAACGGACAAAGGACATTCTTGCCTATGCAGGAAAAAATAAAAGACCTGACCAGTTTATATGCGGATTTTCTATGGAAACCGAAAACCTTATTGAAAATTCGGCGGCAAAGCTGAACTCCAAAAACTGCGATATGATAGTAGCAAATAATCTTAACGAAAAGGGTGCAGGCTTTGGAACGGATACCAATAAAATAACCATTATTTCAAAAAATGATATACAAAGCCTTGAACTTATGAGCAAAAAAGACGCCGCCGAAAAAATCCTTGACAGTATCCTGAAAATAAAATCAGCAGTCAAAAATTAAAGAAAATTCCCTTATTGTAAGAGCCTCCGTATGCCGCAATTATGAACCGTATTAAACCTTAAAAATTTTCAATAAAATAATAATATGCACATAACCTTAAAAACAGCAGTATTACAGGTGTTTTTTGACACAATACGAATACTTAAATTTATAAATCTTTAAAAAGTTTAAGGTATAGTTAATAGAATGTTTTAAGAACATACTAAATTTATTATCACATAAGCTTATGTAATGGGTTATAATAACATCATCAAAGGAAAACAAAACAATAAAGCAAATTCAAAAATCAAAATATATCGGAGGTTTTACAAATGGACGAAAATAACTTCAATAACGAACAAAACAGAACTAACGGTACTTATGAAAACACATCGGCTGATTATAATGACGGATATAACGATATTTCGTCACAGTCTTCGGTAAATAATACTCAGACACCCGAAAACATCTATTCGTCAAGCCAGCCACAACAGTCAACACAGACCGGCAATATCCCACAACCACAGGTTATCAACTCACAGCCTGTACAATACAGTCCGACAGAAGAAACACAACCTGTAAATATTCCGCAGACTTACACAACAGTTCAGCAGGATTACTCCGGGTTACATTACAGCAATATCAATCCGCAGTATAATCCTGTGAACCCACAGCCGCCCAAAAAGTCCGGAAAGGGCAAAAAGGTTGCACTTATTGCCGGTGCATTGGCACTCACGCTTTGCGTAGGCATAGGCGGCGGCTTGCTCGGCTCATATCTTCTCGGTAATAACGGCGGCTTTTCCATCTCGACAAATGCGTCAGGTTCCGAAAACTCCAAAACTGAAAACAGCAATTCGGGACTGACCATTATTCAGGCAAGCGACAACGATGTTAAACCGACAACAACTCAGGAGGTTGCCGCAAAGACGCTGGATTCAGTTGTTGAAATTACAACCGAGTCAACGGAATATGACAGCTTTTACGGACAGTATGTTTCAAAAGGTGCAGGCAGCGGCGTAATTATTTCGGCTGACGGCTATATCATTACAAATAACCATGTAGTCGAGGGTGCAACAAGCGTAAAAGTAAGACTTACAAACGAAAAAAGCTATGACGCAAAGGTTATCGGCAAAGACTCAACACTTGATGTCGCACTCATCAAGATAGAGGCAACCGACCTTAAACCCGTTACATTCGGCGACTCGTCAAAGCTCGCAGTCGGTCAGATTGCAATCGCAATCGGTAATCCGCTCGGCAAGCTCGGCGGAACGGTTACAGACGGTATTATAAGTGCCCTTGACAGAGAAATTGAGCTTGACGGCAAAACTATGACGCTCTTACAGACAAATGCCGCAATCAACCCCGGCAACTCGGGCGGCGGACTGTTTGACTCAAACGGTAATCTTATCGGAATTGTCGTTGCAAAATCCACAAGCTCATCAAACGGTACATCTGTTGAAGGTCTTGGCTTTGCAATTCCTGTAAATAACATAGTAGATATTCTTGATGACCTCAAAACAAGCGGATATGTAACAGGACGTCCTGCACTCGGCGTTACACTGGTTGATGTAAATACTGAACAAAAGCAGTTTATGTACAGAGTTAACAGACTTGGTGCCTATGTATCTTCGCTTACAAGCGGCGGTGCTGCCGAAAAAGCCGGCATTGAGATTGGCGACTGTATAACAAAAATCGGCGACAGGGAGGTTTCAAGTTCATCAGAAATCAAAGCTGAGCTTGCAAAGCTTAAAGCAGGTGACAAGATTAAAGTTACCGTTGACCGTGACGGAACAGAGAAAACCTTTGATGTAACCCTCGGCGAAAGCGTTTCCGAAGAAAGCAGCACACAGGAAAACAGCAGTTACAGCGGCAATAACTACGATGACATTTTCAGATATTATTTTGGCAATAACGGCGGTTCACTCGGCTGATTTTTAAAATAGCATACTTCTTTTACATTTCATATTTTTTCCCCTCTTTAACAGTCTGTCATTTTCATCACACGAAAATGGCAGACTGTTTTTTAGTTAGGAGTTAGGAGTTAGGAGTGAGGAGTGAGTGTAACACTGAATTGTTGAGTAGAATGATAACTAAGCACTAATCCTGCGGACAATGACTAAACAGTAACAATAACTTTGAACGCAATTTGACAGCGGAGGCGTCCGCAGGAGTGAGTGTAACCGTGAGTTTTTGCGTTGAGTTTATTTTTGCATACTGTGAAATTCTGTAAAATATTTTTCTGTTAAATCAAATTTTAAAAAACCAGTAATCAAAAATGATGTTTCTGAATATAATGAAAAAGAGGGAAAGCCCATAAACACTGGACTTTTTGAGCATAAAGAAAAAAATTGAAAAAAATTAAAAAAATTTCAAAAAAACCCTTGACATTTTATCCGCAATGGTGTATTATAATAAACGTCGCTGAGAGATACAACAAACAAACGGAAAACAAACCGCACTTTGTAGTGTTCTCGGAGATACTGTGGGAGCATAGCTCAGCTGGGAGAGCATCTGCCTTACAAGCAGAGGGTCACAG
>JBJEOP010000019.1:0-3643 GCA_051880775.1 Acutalibacteraceae bacterium | reverse complement strand
AAAAACTGACGGTCACATTAACTCCTCACTCCTCACTCCTCACTCCTAACTATTTCGAGCTTGGTTTTTTGATGAGGGCAGAGAGATAGCCGAAAAATACTGCGGCGGCAATTCCTGCTGAACAGGCACCCAGTCCTCCCGTAAAAATTCCGAGCCAGTTGTCCTTGCTGACAGCCTCCTCAACGCCCTTTGCAAGAGAATATCCAAAGCCCGTCAGCGGAACGCTTGCTCCCGCACCGGCAAATTCAACAAAGGGCTCATAAACGCCCACAGCCGTCAGCACAACTCCGGCAGTCACATAAAGCACAAGTATTCTTGCCGGAGTCAGCTTTGTTTTGTCGATAAGAATCTGGGCAATAACGCACAAAAGTCCTCCAAAAACAAACGAATAAATATATTGCATAAAGTCCTGCATAAAATCACTCCAATCTTTTGAAAATATTTTCCGACAAAACGTCAGGAATTATACATAAAATCAGGATTTAGCGAACAAATTTTCCGTTTTTTGCCGTTAAAAAATTATTTAAAATTGTAACATAAACCTTGCAATTTTGTAACTGATATACTATAATTAGTTTATTAAGTGGTGAAAGGTGGATTAAAGTGGTGCAAAGTTCATACCGAGTGCCGCTTTATGTGTGTGGTGGCAGAGATGTTGATAGGTTCATATCAGCATAATATTGATTCAAAAGGCCGTGTTATTATGCCTGCAAAGTTCCGTGAGGAGCTTGGCGAGGTTTTTTATGCGACAAAAGGCACGGACTCGTCAATAACTGTTATGTCGAAAGAGTTGTGGGACGAACTCGGCAGAAAGATATGTGCCTTGCCGTCATCAAAAACAAAAGACCTGCAAAGGTTTCTTTTTTCGAGTGCGGCAGAGCTTATCCCCGACAAGCAGGGAAGAGTTCTTATTCCTCAGATGCTCAGGGATTATGCACATCTCGACAAAGACGTTATGATTATCGGCACGGGTTCAAGAGTGGAAATATGGGACGCTGAAAGCTGGAACCGCTACAACAACGATATTTCCGAAACTCAGGTGCTTGAAGTAATGAATCTTTTTGAACTTTAACGGAGAATAGCTATGGAATTTTCACATAAACCTGTACTGCTTAATGAAACAATCAATTCACTTGCAATAAAGCCAAACGGCGTCTATCTTGACGGAACGGCGGGCGGCGGCGGTCACTCGTCAGAAATACTCAAAAGACTTGACGGCGGCAGACTGATCTGTGTCGATCAGGATCCCGACGCAATCGCAACACTGAAAAACCGTTTTTCCGAAAACAAAAACGTAACAATCGTGCAGTCGAATTTTTCCGAAATACCGACAGTTATTGCAAATCTCGGAATACCGTCGCTTGACGGTGTACTGCTTGATATAGGCGTTTCGTCACATCAGCTTGATACTGCCGAACGGGGATTTTCCTACCATACGGACGCACCTCTTGATATGCGTATGAGCCAGAGCGGTACAACAGCCGCAGATTTGGTCAATACATTGCCCTTTAACGAGCTTGTGCATATTCTTGCGTCATACGGTGAAGAAAAATTCGCAAAAAATATTGCCCGTGCAATCGAGCGTGAGCGTCAAAAACAGCCCATAACAACAACCTTGCAGCTTGCCGAAATAGTCAAAGGGGCATATCCTGCCGCAAAAAGACACGACAAGCACCCTGCACGAAAGACCTTTCAGGCACTCAGAATTGCCGTGAACGGCGAACTCGACAGACTGTCCGAGGGACTTGACAATGCTTTTTCATCACTTTCAGTCGGCGGACGGCTTGCGGTAATAACCTTTCATTCTCTTGAAGACAGAATGGTAAAACAGCGTATGTCGAAGTGGTGCGAGGGCTGTACCTGCCCAAAGGATTTTCCGATATGCGTATGCGGCAAAACACCAAGTGCAAAACTCATAACCCGAAAACCCGTTGAGGCTTGTGAGCAGGAATTAAACGAAAACCCACGCAGCCGAAGTGCAAAGCTCCGCTGCTGCGAAAAAACAAAGAAAACAGAATTTTAATTTTTAAATATATGACAGAAGGGAAGCCACAGCTGTGACAGCTAACAAGGAAAGTCAAGCGTATGATTTGTCGTTGTTTGAGCCTGTTGAAAAAAAATCGGCAGACAAAAACAAACAGACGGACAGTAAAAATAAAAAGAAAAACAACATAATAAAATTTCAGCCGGGCATTATAACAAAATCACAGCGGAGAAAAAGAAATCCGTTCATTATTTTAAGCGTGGCACTTCTTACGATTATCGTGGCGGTTGTCGCAATAACAATAGTACAAAGCAACGTTGTACTCAATGAACTCAATCAGCAGATTCTGGAAGCCAACAAGACCATAGATCAGCAAAACAACCTTGCGGCACAGTATCAGCTTAAAGTCGACAGTAAGCTTTCATCAGGTCTTGTGCAGAATTACGCCGAAACAAAACTCGGAATGACTCAGGCGAAAAACGCTCAAAAAAAATTCATTTCACTTTCCGACGGTGATTATGCCGAAGTAATAAGAGATGACGGAAAAAATAATGCACTTGAAACAATCACTGAAGCATTTACAGGACTGTGGTCTTAAAAAAGCTGAATAATTGCATAGTATATCAAATATAAATAAGTATGTAAATACAGGGGTGGGTTGTAACAAAAGGGTAAATGTGGTGAAAATGATTTTTCACTCTTTTGTTACAGCCTTATTTTATGGGTATATTCAAATATAATTTAATCTTTTTTGAAAATTGCAGAAAGGAATGAATGACATTTATGGCGAAAAAAGGAGCCAGGGCAAAGCTGTGGCGACGGTCACTTATAATTATGCTTATCATAATCATTGCAGGCTTCGGTACAATAGCCGGACGGCTTTTTTACCTGCAAACATATATGTCCGAGGAATTACAGAAAAAAGCGGTTGACCAGCAGCTTGCGGATACAACCCTTACGGCAAAGCGTGGCAGTATCTACGATTCAAACGGCAATATTCTTGCACAGAGTATCACCGTGTGGAATGTGGTAATGGCACCGAGGTACCTCAAATCCGACGAAAGCCGAAAAATCGTCGCCGAGGGACTTGCAAAAATCCTTGAACTTGATGAAGATGAGCTTTTTGAAAAAACAAAACAGGATTCCTATTATGTTGTAGTAAAACGCAAGGTCGAAACAGACGTCAAAGAAAAGGTAGTCGAATTTGCAAATTATATATCCGACGAATACGGTATCGAACAGGTAATCAATACCATCGAGGACTACAAAAGATACTACACTCACGACAATTTTGCAGGCGATGTTCTCGGCTTTGTCGGTTCGGACGGTCAGGGGCTTGCAGGAGTTGAGTATCAGTATGACGAATATCTCACGGGAAAATCAGGCCGCCTTGTAATTGCACAGAATGCACTCGGCACGGAAATGCCGTTCCAGTATGAACAAAAGGTTGACGCAGAGGACGGCTATAACATTGTCCTTACAATAGACGAGAATATCCAGAGCATAATGGAAAAATATGTCCGTCAGACAATCAAGGAATTTAATGTTGCAAACCGTGGCTGTGCAATAATGATGAATGTAAAGACGGGTGCAATACTCGGTTTTGCGTGTGAGGGTTCTTTCAACCCGAATGACCCGTTCACCGTCGCCGACGAAAAA
>JBJEOP010000018.1:0-19258 GCA_051880775.1 Acutalibacteraceae bacterium | reverse complement strand
TAAAACCATTCTTAAACTTCTTCAGACGAAATGTATTGAGGACGGAATGACGATTGTTCTTATTACTCACAATCAGGCAATAACGCCTATGGCAAACCGTGTTATAAATATGAGAAACGGAAAAGTAGTAAGCAATGTTGTGAACCCTAACCCGCTCCCGATTGAGCAGATTGAATGGTAATGAATGTTCTGCTCGGGAAGGGAGGAAAGAAATGAAATCATTAAGAAAAAATATATTAAGAGAAATTTATAAGACTAAATCAAGGTTTATTTCAATTCTTGCAATAATAGGATTGAGCGTTGGATTTTTTTCGGGATTAAAAGCGGCGTGTCCGAGTATGATTGAAACCGCAGACAGGTATTTTGTTGACCAGAATCTTATGGATATAAGCCTTATATCAACTGTCGGATTTGATGATGACGATATAAAGGATATAAGTAACCTGAGCAGTGTTGTTGATGTGATGCCGTCATACAGTGCAGACCTTCTTGTAACAAAGGACAGTGTCGATAAGGTCGCAAGAGTGTATTCACTGCCCAAAAAAACCGATACCAATTCAAAGGCTCTGAATGAACCGGTTTTGGTTGACGGACGAATGCCGAAAAACGATGGTGAGTGTGTCATTGAAAGCTATTTTATGGAAATGGAAGGCTATAAAATCGGTGATACAATAACATTTAATGAAAAGGTTGACGGCAAATCGACCGATACCTTTATTAAACATCTCTCGTATAAAATTGTCGGTACGGTTGAGTCGCCGCTGTATCTGACCTTTTCAAGAGGTAACACAAATGTCGGCAGCGGTACAATATCCTTTTATATGATGATAAGACCTGAGGAGTTCAACTATGAACGCTATACTAATGTTTATGTAACAACAAAAGCGTCACAGCAGGGGCTGTCGGGTTTTTCGGACGAATATAAGGATATTATTGACGATGAAACAACCGAGTTCGAGGGGCTTTCATCGTCCTGCATAAACCGCTTTAACAGCACAACGCTTTCTGACGCAAAAAAGAAGCTCTCTGACGCACAGAAAGAGTATGCCGAAAAAAAGCAGGAGGCAGAGGACGAAATATCAGACGGTGAGAAAAAACTCTATAATGCCCAAAAAGAATTTAATGATAAAATCACCGAAGCTGAACAGAAAATTTCCGACAGCGAAAAACAGCTTGCAGATGCAAAAACACAGCTCGCTGACGGACAGAAAGAATATCAGACAAAAATCAATCAGGCATATCAGCAGCTTGTTGACGCACAAAAACAGTACGACGACGGTCAGAAAAAGTATAATGACGCAAAGCTGGAATATGACACTAAGATTTCACAGGCTCAAAGCAAGCTCGATACCGCACAAAACGAATACGATATGCAGTATACTCAATTTTATAACACAACAAAGCCACAGGCTGAAACTCAGCTTACAATACTTAAAACAGCTATTGACCTTTGTAACGGTGAAATTGATAAAATCGAAAGCAAAATCAACAGTATTCAAGAGGCTGTCGGTGCTGATGATGAGGGCTTGCTCGGTGACTTGAAGTCAAAGCTGAACGAATACAGACAAAGACTTGACGAATATCAAAAACAGTACGACGACGGTATGAAACAGCTTGCCGATGGAGAAAAGCTTCTCTCTGACGCAAAGTCAAAGCTGACATCGGCAAAGGAAGAATTTGAAACCCAAAAAGCAGACGGTGCAGCACAGCTTAATGATGCAAAATCTCAGCTTGATTCCGCACAAAGTCAGCTTGAAATAGGTAAACTGACCTATGAAAACGCAATGAACAACGGTATGCTTGAATTGCAGACGTCACAGGCACAGATTACCGAGGGCGAAAAACAGCTTGAACAGGGTAAAAAAGAGCTTGAAACTCAAAAAGAAAACGGTCAGAAGGAGCTTAAAGCTGCCCGTGAAAAGCTGACGGACGGAAAGCACGAGGCAAATTTACAGCTTTCCTCAGCCGAAGAAAAGCTGAATGACGCACAAAAAGCAATAGATAATCTTGAAGATGCCAAATGGTATGTTTATAACCGTGACGATAACCCCGGATATTCGGGACTTATTCAGGACGCACAGCGTGTTGATTCAATAGCAACCGCATTCCCGATGTTTTTTATGCTTGTTGCCGTTCTTGTGTGTCTTACAACTATGACGAGAATGGTTGAAGAAAGACGTACGGAGATAGGAACGCTGAAAGCACTCGGCTATTCCAATGCGGCTATTTCCGCAAAGTATTTTATCTATGCGGCACTTGCGTCATTAAGCGGAAGTGTTATCGGCAGTATTCTCGGACTTTCGACGCTGCCGTTTATAATCGTCAATACATACGGTATTATGTACACATTGCCTCCGACAAAACTCATAATTCCCTGGGACAGCGTTATATATGCTACGGCTGCGGGACTGCTTTGCACCTGCGTTGTTGCACTGATAACCTGTTTTAAGGAGCTCAGAATAAAACCGGCAACGCTTATGCGTCCGAAAGCACCGAAACCCGGTAAACGCATTCTGCTTGAACATATAACTCCAATCTGGAAACATATGAACTTTACCTCAAAAGTAACGGCAAGAAATCTTTTCAGGTATAAGGCAAGATTTTTAATGACCGTTATCGGTGTTGCAGGCTGTACGGCACTTATTGTTGCAGGATTCGGACTCAAAGGTTCGATTTCCGTAATTGCCGACAGACAGTTTGGTGAAATTACAAAGTATGATGAAATTTTTGCATTGTCTGAGTCGGGAACATCGTCGGAAAAGGCATATCTTATGTCGCAGTTCCACGCTGATGAAAGATTTTCATCAACGCTTCTTGGTTATCATGGTTCAACAACGGCATATTACAAAGACAAGGATAACAGCATAGGTCTTACAATCGTAATCGGTGATGACCAAAAAACCTTTAAGGATATGTTTGTACTGCGTGAGCGTAAAAGTCACGAGACGCTTGCACTTGACGACAGCGGAATAATCGTTACCGAAAGAATGAGCGAGGTTCTCGGCATAAAGGTTGGCGATACAATCAACTTTACAATAGATGAAGACTATTACACATCAACGGTAAAGGGTATTACCGAAAACTATGCCGGAAACTATATGTATATGACGCCTGAATATTACAGGTATCTTACAGGCAGGGAATTGGAGTACAATATTGTTATGACAAGTCTTGCCGTGGATATTTCCGACACCGAAGAAGAAATAGCAAATGACTGGATGCAAAACAGCGATATAATCACGGTTTCGCTTATGTCGGAAAGAATATCTTCCGTAAACGATATGCTTAAATCTCTTGACATAATAGTATTTGTAATGATATTCTGTGCAGGACTTCTTGCAGTAATTGTTCTTTATAATCTCACGAATATAAATATTGCCGAGCGTGTGCGTGAAATTGCAACGATAAAGGTACTCGGATTTTACAACAGAGAAACGGCAAACTATATTTACCGTGAAAACCTTGTTCTGACGGTAGTCGGTGCAGTTGTCGGAATGTTCCTTGGTTCATGGCTGACCAACTTTATCATCAAAACAATACAGATGGATATGGTAATGTTCTCAAAGGATATAAGTGTGTTCTGTTATATTATGGGATTTGTGCTGACGGTTGTTTTCTCACTGCTCGTAAACTTCATTATGTATTTCAAGATGAAGAAAATTAGTATGGTTGAATCTCTTAAATCAATAGAATAACTTGATTTAATGCGTAATTATTGTGCGTATGGCAAGTTTATATGCTGATAAAATGATAATCAAAACGAAAGAGAAAATCTCTTATGAGGTTTTCTCTTTTGTGTTTTTTTAAGTAAAAATTATGTAAAATAAATATAAAAATTATAAAGCAATATTGAAAATAATGTTGCTTTTTGATATGATATAATAAATTACTGCGTAAGATTATATTGTAATTTTACTGAAAGGTTTGATAAAAGTGAGTGAAAAGAAAAATACAGAAAAAAAGCCGATAAAAAAACAAAAAAATGTATCAAAGGCACTGCTTAAACCGTCAAAGCTCTATTCAAGCCCGAAGTTTCCTTATCACAACAGGGAGCTGAGCTGGCTTGATTTTAACAGCCGTGTTCTTGAAGAAGCGTTTGAAAAGGAAAATCCCGTACTTGAACGTGTTAAGTTTCTTGCAATTACAGCGTCAAATCTTGATGAATTTTTTATGGTTCGTGTTGCCGGTGTTATGGACAGAATGCACTCAAAGCCTAAGGAAGTTGACGCATCGGGTATGACTCCCGAAAGGCAGTTTGAAAAGCTTACCGAAAAAATCCACGAATTTTCAAAAAAGCAGTATTCCTGCCTGCACCGCTCAATTATTCCCGCACTGAAAAAACAAAAGCTGGAATTTCTGACTGTCAGGGAGCTTTCAAAAATACAAAAGCAGGAGATTGACAAATATTTTGAAAAATTTATTTTCCCTGTTCTTACACCTCTTGCCGTAGATACATCAAGACCGTTTCCTCTTCTTGCAAACAAGAGTCTTAATATTGCCGTAAGACTTTCAAAGGACGGCGACGATATCTTTGCAGTTGTACAGGTTCCGTCAATTCTTCCGAGATATTTTGAAGTTTCGTCGGATAACGGCAGAAACTTTGTACTTCTTGAAAATATCATTATCGACAAGCTGTCCGAGCTTTTTGAACTCTATGAAATACAGGCTTGCTGTCCTTTCAGAATAACGAGGGACTCTGACCTTGATATTGACGAGGAGGCAGACGACCTTCTTGAAGAAATTGAGCGTTCAATCAAGAAACGTAAAAGAGGCGACCCTGTCCGTCTGGAAATTGTTTCTAAATGCGATGAATCCCTCAAAGATTTTCTTGTTGATATGCTTGATGTCAGCAGTAAGGAAATATATGAAGTACCCGGACCTATTGACCTTACGTTTTTCTCGAAATTCGGCGGTCTTGACGGGCTTGACAGTTTACGCTTCAAGCCGATAGTACCTGTTAATCCTCCTGCGGATTTCTTTGGATATGACGATATGTTCGAGGCGATACGGGAAAAGGACAGAATGGTTCATCACCCGTATGAGAGCTTTGACTCGGTTATAAAATTTGTCAATCAGGCGGCAAAAGATAAAGATGTTCTTGCAATAAAACAGACGCTTTACCGTGTCAGCGGTCATTCACCGATAATTGCGGCACTAATCAAAGCCGCTGAAAACGGAAAACAGGTAACCGTTCTTGTTGAGCTTAAAGCAAGATTTGATGAGGAAAACAATATCGGCTGGGCAAAGAAGCTTGAAAAAGCCGGTTGTCATGTAATCTATGGTCTTGCAGGACTTAAAACACACTGTAAAATCGTTCTTGTTGTACGCCGTGAGGCTGACGGCATAAGACGCTATCTTCATATGGGAACAGGTAACTACAATGACATAACGGCAAGATTTTATACCGATATAGGTATGTTTACCTGTAATGAAGAATTTGGTATGGACGCATCATCACTGTTCAATGTTATAACGGGATATTCAACACCGCCTGTATATAACAAGATGAAGGTTGCCCCGACAGGACTGCGTTCATTCTTTGAAGAAATGATAAAGAAAGAAACCGAAAACGCAAGGGCAGGACTGCCGTCGGGAATAACCGCAAAAGTCAACTCACTTGTTGACCCTGTAATAATAAAGCTTCTCTATGAAGCGTCACAGGCAGGAGTAAAAATAACGCTTATCGTGCGTGGAATATGCTGTCTTGTTCCGGGAATTGAGGGTATGAGCGAAAATATAGAGGTTCGCAGTATTGTAGGGCAGCTGCTTGAACACAGCCGTATATTTATCTTTGAAAACGGCGGTGACAAAAAAATCTATATGGGTTCGGCTGACTGGATGCAGAGAAACCTTGACAAGCGTGTTGAGCTTGTATTCCCGATTGAAGACCCCGAGCTTATTGAGCGTTCATTCGGTATAATAGATACTATGCTGAACGATACCGTAAACACGAGAATACAAAATCCCGACACAACTTATGTTCTCGTTGACCGCAGAGGTAAAAAGCCCCACAACTGTCAGCGTGAATTTGCCGATATGGCAAAGAAGGCTCTTTCTTCAAAGAAAAGCATTGTAAAGGAAGAAGACCGGTTTATTCCTCTGACGGGCGAGCATTTTAAGGAAAAACAGGATAAATAATTTATTTTCGATAAATTTTTCTTGTAAAAATTAAAATTTTGGTGTAAAATAAGTATATAATTTCTTGTAAAGGATGTGGCTTTATGAAAAGAGTAGGAATTCTGACCAGCGGCGGAGATTGTCAGGGACTCAATACCGCAATTCGTGGTATTGCAAAAAATCTTTATCATTACTACGGTGAACAGGTTCAGATATACGGAATAATTGACGGTTACCGTGGACTTATAAACGGAGAATACCGTCTTATGCAAAAAGATGACTTTTCCGGCATACTTACACGGGGAGGAACAATTCTCGGTACATCACGCCAGCCTTTCAAGCTTATGCGTGTTATTGACGAAAACAGCGTTGATAAGGTTGCGGAAATGAAGAAACATTACAAAGAGATGAAGCTTGACTGCCTTGCGGTTCTCGGCGGAAACGGTACTCATAAAACCGCAAATCTTCTCTCTGAGGAAGGACTCAATGTCGTAACACTGCCTAAGACAATCGACAACGACCTGTGGGGAACGGATATGACATTCGGCTTTCAGAGTGCCGTTGACATTGCAACTCATGTAATCGACTGTATTCATACGACAGCAACATCTCACGGCAGAGTATTTATCATTGAATGTATGGGACATAAAGCAGGCTGGCTTACACTTCACGCAGGTATTGCCGGCGGTGCAGACGTTATACTTATTCCTGAAATTCCTTACAATATCGACAAGGTAATTGAATACATCAAAAACCGTACAAAGAGCGGAAAAACCTTCTCGATTCTTGCGGTTGCCGAGGGTGCAATTTCAGAGGATATTGCAAAGCTGCCGAAAAAGAAGAAAAAAGAGGCAATGGCTAACCTTATGTATCCGTCAATTTCCTATAAAATTGCACACGAAATTGAGGAGGCAACAGGTCAGGAAACAAGAGTTACTGTTCCGGGACATTTTCAGCGTGGCGGCAGCCCTGATTCTTATGACAGACTTCTTGCAACACGCTTTGGTTCGGCTGCGGCAGACCTTATCATAAAAGAACAGTACGGCTATATGACGGCACTCGTCAACGGCAGGATTGTTCCTGTACCGCTCAAAGATGTTGCCGGAAAGCTCAAAACAGTACCTGCCGACTGCGAGATTATTCAGTCTGCAAAGAATATCGGCATTAGCTTTGGTGATTAAAATAACATAATATAAACAATACTTTTCAGTGACAAGGGAAGCTAAAACTCCCTTGTCACATATCTTATATTTAACTTTTTAAAAATCAGAAACAATAATAAATTTTAAACTCAAAGGTGAATTTTATGGAAGAACAGTTACAGACAAATGGTGAATTTCAAAATAATGTCATAATGAAGGAGAGAAAACGGTGGGCGTTTTTCGGAATACCGTGGACATTCACAAAATATACTCTTATGAATAAAAAGCTTGTGCTGACAGAGGGCTTGCTGAAAACTGTCGAAAACGAAATACTGCTGTACAGAGTGCTTGATATGTCGCTTTCAAGAGGTCTTATGCAGAAAATGTTCGGACTCGGCACGGTTACGGTTTATTCTCATGACAAGACAAATCCTACTCTTGTAATCAAGAACATAAAACACGCCCGTGAATTTCGTGACGCACTCGCCGACGCAGTTGAAAAGGACAGAATAAGAATGAAAATGCGTCAGAGCGAATTTATCGACCAGCATATTGATATGCCTGATACACTTGATTTCTGATTGTGTTTACTGATACGGATTTTTCTTAAAAGTAACGGGGGAGTTATATGTTAAAAAAAGTCGGCAAAGAAATTTTCAGGATTTTATGCATACTTTTTGCGTCAGCGGTTTATTCGTTCAGTATAACTAATTTCTTTAATCCGGCAGGACTGCTTGCCGGCGGATTTACGGGGCTTACGCTGCTGATACAGCATATTTTTTCGACGTTTCTCAATATCAATATTGCTTTTACTTTGATATATATTCCCCTCAATCTTATTCCGGCAATAATCAGCTTTAAATTTATAGGGAAACGATTTACCGTATATTCGCTGATAGTGATTGTCGCCACATCGGTATTTACGGATATAATACCGAATTTTCATCTTACGGACGATATATTACTCTGTGCCGTTTTCGGCGGAATTATAAGCGGTGTATCAACAGCCATTTGTCTGCTTTCAAAGGCTACAACAGGCGGAACGGATTTTATTTCGATATTCATTTCCGAGCATTACGGCAAAGACGCCTGGGGATATATATTTATCGGCAATGTGGTTATTCTTGTGTGTTCGGGACTGCTTTTCGGCTGGACAAGTGCTTTGTATTCGATTATACTCCAATTTGCCGCAACAACGGTAATACAGTCGATGTACAAGCATTACCAAAAACAAACCCTCTTTATTATCACCGACAAGCCACAGGAGGTATATGAAATAATCAGGGAATGTACAAATCACGACGGCACACTTTTTAAAGGTGTGGGACTTTACGGCGGCAAAGAAAAAAATATGATATATTCCGTTGTGTCATCTGACGAAATACGAATGGTTATTTCTAAAATAAGAAGTGTTGACAGCAAGGCTTTTATAAATGTAACCAAATCGGAAGAAGTACAGGGCAGATTTTACCACGAACCGAATAAATAAAGAAAATCGCATTGATTATCATTTCTGACATCAATGCGATTTGTGTTTTGTGGTATTTATGGAGATTATTTGTTCAGTGCTTCTTCAAGTGCTTTTGCAAGCTGGTCGGGGCATGATGTGCTTTTCATACCGCACATAATGTTTTTACATCTTGCAATGACATCTTCGGCTTTCATACCCTCAACAAGAGCGGCAATACCCTGTGAGTTTCCCGAACAGCCGCCGTTGAATTTTACATTTCTGACAATTCCGTCGTCAAGGTCAAATTCGATTGAACGGGAACAGGTTCCTCTGGTTTTGTAAACATTTCTCATTTTCATTACCTCGTCAATTCAAAAAGACCGATGCGTTTTTCAGCATCGGTCAAATTTTTTATCAGTCGCTTGTGTATGGAATAAGGGCAAGGTATCTTGCACGCTTAATAGCGATTGTAAGATCACGCTGGTGACGGGCACATGTGCCTGTTACTCTGCGGGGAAGAATTTTTGCTCTTTCAGAAATAAAGCGACGAAGTCTTGAAATATCCTTATAATCAATTACATCTACTTTATCTACACAAAAAGCACAAACTTTCTTGCGTCCCTTGCGTCCGCCTCTGCGGTTATCTCTTTCCGGTCTTTCAGCCATTTGTAACTCCTCCTTTACTTAATTGTCAAAAAGGCAAGTCCTCGTCGTTAGGCATATCAACGAAATCACCAGTATCACCGCTTGAATAGGTGTTTGCAGGTGCTGTTGGTTCCTGATGAGAGGGTTGCTGGCGATAGCTGTCAGAATAACTGTTCTGATAATTATTCTGGTATCCGCTTCCGTTGCTGTTAGAATCACGCTTTGATTCACAGAAGTCAATATTGTCAGCCCATACTTCAAAGCTACTACGCTTATTGCCGTCCTTGTCGGTATAAGATCCTGTACGGATCTGACCTGTTATGGCAATACGCTGACCTTTGCTAAAGTATCTGCATATCATTTCTGCACGTTGCTGCCAAGCGACAATGTTAATAAAGTCAGCTTGTCTTTCTTCACCCTGTTTTACGAAATTACGGTCAACAGCGATTGAAAATCTTGTAAATGCAGTACCTGACTGAGTATGTTTGAGTTCGGGATCAGCGGTAAGTCTGCCTAATAAAGATACATTATTCATAGATAACTGCCTCCCTAATTAAGCTTCCTTTTTGATGATCATTGAACGGAGCATACCGTCAGTGATCTTTGTGATTCTGTCGAATTCAGCAGGAAATTCAGGATTAGACTTGAATGTGAAAAGAACATAGTAAGCGTCTGTTTCCTTGTTGATAGGATAAGCAAGTCTTCTCTTGCCCCACTCATCAACACTTTCAAGGGTAGCATTCTTTTCAATCAGAGCTTTGAACTTCTGAACTGTTTCGGTTACAGCTTCTTCACCAAGTTTAAGGGAAATTACTATAACTGCTTCGTAAGAATTGATTACTGCCATTAAAATTGCACCTCCTTATGGACATATGGCTCTTTCATAAATAAAGAGCAAGGATTGTTATACACATAGCATAACAATATATAATATAGCACCCCTTACATTAAAAGTCAAGAGTGTTTTGATGATTTACGGCGAATTATAATGAATATCTACTCTACAAAATATTCAAATTATAAATATTATGTATTTTATATATAATTATCAGATAATGTGACGGTAACAATGTTGACAATGAACAATATTGATAATATAATCATAGTAGGATATTATAATTAAATATAATGGGGTATTTATAATGACCGATAAGGAATTGCATAGGTTAAAGCGTTCGGAGCTGCTTGAAATATTAGTTGAATTATCCGAAGAAAATGACCGTCTTAAAGAAGAAAATGAAAGCCTGAAAAATCAGCTTGATGACAAAAACATAAAAATCGAAAATTCGGGTTCGATTGCCGAGGCTGCACTTAAACTAAGCGGAATTTTTGAGGCGGCACAAAGGGCGGCAGACTGTTATCTTGAAAATATAAAAAACAAGAAGTAAACGGTGATTTTATGAGGTCAGAACAAACGAAAATGTCAGTTTCGGATATTACAACAGCCCAACTGAAAAAAGAACTTGAATACGAAAAAAACAAGAAAAATTACATAAAAACCGTTTTTAGTACCGTCGGTATATTACTTGTAGTGGCTGCCATAGCAATATTGATTTCATCGCTTTTTATGCCTGTTTTGCGTGTTGTAGGCAGCAGTATGAAGCCGGCACTTGATGATAACCAGATTATAGTCACATTGAAAACGGCTGATTTTTTCCGTGGAGATATAATCGCTTTTTATTATAATAACAAAATTTTATTAAAGCGTGTTATAGCTGTTCAGGGTGATAAGGTTACGGTAAATGACAAAGGAGATGTTTATGTAAACGGAGAACTGCTTGATGAACCGTATGTAACATCAAAGAGCTTGGGCGAATGTGATATTGCATTTCCTTATCAGGTACCCGACAGCAAGGTGTTTGTTATGGGAGATAACCGTGAAACGTCAGTTGACAGCCGTTCGTCCAAGATAGGCTGTGTGTCAGATGAAATGATTGTCGGAAAGGTGATTTTTCGGGTTTGGCCGCTTAATGAAATCGGAACAGTTTAACATTTAAAAAATGTTGTTTAAAAATATTTAAGTGTTATTCAGTGAATTAAAAAAGGAGGTGTTTTGTAATAAAAAGGTTAAAGCAAAATCAATGATATAAATAAGAGAGGACGATTATTGTGAAAAAAATCAAAAATTTAATGGCGTTAATGTTGTCTGTAATGATGCTTTTGTCACTTTCAATTACAGCATCGGCAGAGGGCGAAACCTACAAAATTACTGTAAAAAACAGCAGTTCCGCAATTACAATGGACGGTACAACCTACAAAGCTTATAAGCTGCTTGATGTAACTTACAGCGGCGGCGACGGTTCAAACCCCACTAATTATGCATATACAACCAACAGCGATTTCCGGACATTTACATACACAGACGGTTCAACTGTCTATGATTATAAGACTATTCCGGACTATATCTCAACGCTTACGGCAAACTCAGACAAGCTTAACGCCTTTGCAACGGCTGTAAAGAATTTTATTACTGAAAATTCTGTTTCTGAGTCAGGCAGTGTTGTCGGTACAACGGCAAATGCCGCTGAAATTGATGTTACAAGTGCAGGTGCAGGCTATTATCTTGTAACAGCGTCAGCAAAAACTACTGACGGAGATTCGGATACTGTTGTTGCTTTTTGTGCATTGACAACAACAACTTCAAGCAGTGAAGTTGAACTCAAAGCTGATGTTCCAACGATTGATAAAACCGTTAAAGAAAGCACCGATATCGAATATTCAAAATATGCAGACGCACAGATTGGCGAAACACTTAACTTTAAGCTTACTGCTACAATTCCGCAGTATGCAGACAAGTACGACTCATATACCTATGTTATCCACGACCTTATAAGCTCGGGACTTACCGTTGATAATTCAAGTATAAAGGTTTACAGCGATTCTGACCTTACAAATGAAATTTCAACGGATAATTATTCCTTGAAAACAGGAAACGATGTTTCGGAAACGGACAAATCAACCTGTACATTTGAAATTACATTAAACAGCAGTTATGTAAAGGCTAACTCAGGAAAAAGCCTGTATGTTGCCTATAATGCTGTGCTTAATAAAGATACTGTGATATTCAATAATAATGAACAAAATACTGCAAAAGTTCAGTATTCAAATGATCCTTATGATACTTCAAGTACCGAAACAACACCCGAAAAGGAAGTCAGGGTTTACAGTTACAGCTTCAATCTTTTTAAATATTATTTGAATGAAGAAACTGAAACAGGTCTGAGCAATGCCAAGTTCAGACTTTACAGTGACGCCGACTGCAACAATGAAATTTCAGTGGTATCTTCCGGCACAAATTCTGACGGCTATAATACATACCGTGTCGCAGAAACAGGCGAAACCGGCGTTGATATAGTATCTCCTGAAAACGGTTATATTATTGTAAGCTGTCTTGATTCTTCAACCGAATACTATTTAAAAGAAGTTGCTGCACCTGACGGATACCATCTTTTAGACAATCCTATTAAGGTTGAGATTGTTGCAAATGCAAAATCAGATAACACTGCCGTTGAGTCAATAACCTTAAAACAAGACAATACAGAAGTTACCGTTGTTAAGGTTCTCAACCAGTCAGGAAATATTTTACCTGTAACAGGCGGCATAGGTACGACAATTTTTTATATTGTCGGCGGAGCAATTATTGTTGTTGCCCTGGTTTTGCTTATTGTAAGAAAGCGTATATCAAACAAGAAGGATTAAATTAAAAACTGATGTTAATCAGCCGTAATGCAGAAAGCTTCTGCGTTACGGCATCAGGGAGAGATCTATGAGAAAACATTTACCAACAATAGTTTTAATATCTTTGTTAATTATAGGTCTGTCCCTGGTGCTGTATCCAGGCATAAGCAATTATATAAATTCACTTCACCAAAGTCAGTCGATAGCATCGTATGAGGATAAGGTCCTCGGTATGAATGAAGATGCTTATAATGAATATAAACAACAGGCAAAGGAATATAACCAAAAAATTTCAGCCGCTCAACAGCATTTTGTCAGCGGTGAACCCAAAAATCCCGAGTATAAAAAACTTATGAATATATCCGGAAATGATATGATGGGATATATTACTATTGATAAAATAAATGTTCAACTGCCTGTATATCACGGTACATCGGAGTCGGTTCTTGCAAACGGAGCAGGTCATCTCGAAGGCTCGTCACTGCCGGTCGGCGGAAAAGGAACTCATTGTGTTCTGACGGGACACAGGGGAATGGTCAGTTCAAAATTATTTACCGACCTTAACAAGCTTGACACAGGCGACACATTTACAATATCGGTTCTTGATGAAATACTTACATACGAGGTTGACAATATTGCAATAGTTGAACCTGATGACGATAAATTGCTGAAAGTGGTTGACGGTCAGGATTATGTTACACTTGTCACCTGTACGCCTTACGGAGTCAATACACACCGTATTCTTATCAGAGGAAAAAGAATTGAAAACGCATCAGCCCTCAGAGTAACAGCTGACGCTGTACAAATAGATACTAATATCACGGCACTGTTTTTTGCACTTCCTGCAATATTGCTGTTTATTGCAATAATAACCATAAAAGGTCGCATATACAAAAAATATCAGAGAGTTGATAGATATGAAAACAAAAATATATGAAAAAATAAACCGCTATATACATAATCATAAGAAGATGAGCATTGCATTTCTTGTAACTGTATTGCTGTCTGCCGTTGTATTGATAACGGTGGTTATGTCAATGTCAAAGCCTGCTGTCAGTATGACCGAAAGTAACCCGTATATCTCGGCAGAATATATGAGTACAGAATACGGAAACAGCCTTGCAGTAAATGTCAAAGCACAGGGAACAGCAGAGCAAAAATGCTTTACGCTTACATTTAACGGCAAATGTGCGGGACTGTCAGACGAATATATTTTTAATGATGACAAAACCCAAATTACAGACAACAGCGGAAACACCCTTGTCCTCAACCGTGAAATAGGCGGTGACGGTGCAGTTAATTATTGGTTTGAGCTTTCAGATGGTGAAAAACGCATTTTTACTCTGGACTGTGAGTCAGATGTTTATGTTGTGACTGATTTTGATATACAGGATTACAAATCGACAATGATAAATTCCGAAAACAGTGAAGAATTGACCGATAATGAAATAGCGGATATTATCAAATTACAGAAAAAATCCGAAAACTCCAATAATAAAACCGCATCGCTGACAATCGTCGGCGGCAGCGGAAAAGACCTTGACTCTGCAAAGGACGATACGGCAAGACAGAGCAGAACCGAGCTTAGCTGGGTTGAAAAAACTAACACTCAGACAACAATAAAAAAGTTCAGAGCGTCCTCACAGGAGGAATATATTGACGGCGGCGAAATAGAAGGAACATCTTTAACATGGGCATATACTAAAAAAAGAATGGCAGATAAAGGTACTCTTACAATTTCGGGTTCGGGTGATTTGCCCAATGATACAAATTTATGGTCAAACTATGCAAAAACAATAAGCACTATTGTTATAGGAGATGATGTTACTTCTATCGGAAGCAGTTGTTTCAGAAGTCTGGGTGCAACCAATTTGAAGCTTGGAAAAAGTCTGACAACGATAGGCGGTTACAGCTTTGACTATAATAATTTCTCTGAGGTGGTTTTTCCTGAAAGCCTGAAAAGTATTGGTGCATGGGCTTTTCAGTTTTGTTCAACATTAACAAAGGTTACTTTTCATGAGGGTTTGGAAACAGTGAGCGGAGGAGCTTTCAGAAGTTGTAACATTAAAAGTGTATATATTCCGTCAACCGTAAAAAGCATATCATTTTCTTCCAATCCTATTGAAGAATATATTGTGAACGAAAACAATACAACTTATTATTCAGATGACGGTATTTTATTTAAATATCTGAGTGACGGAACAAGTGAACTGGTATCTTATCCGCCTTATAAAAAGGGCGATGAATATACCGTTCCCGAAAATGTATCATCTGTCGGTGCCGGTGCGTTCTCATACCTCAAATATACGAAAAGAATAACAGTACCGAATACTGTTCCAACACTTTCTAAAGGTCAGGAGTTTTATGGTGCGTCCAGTCTTGAAGAGGTTATTTTTGGCGACAGCGTAAAAATAAATTCGAGCAGGGCGTTTGATAACGGCTGTACAAATCTGAAAAGAATTGTTCTCCACGAAAATAACGGTTCATCGTGCTTCTATTTTGCCGGTGCAAAATCCTTGCAGGAGCTTTATATAGCTGTTGGTACAAACACAATAGTAGATTATGAGCTGTCATCATTTACACCTTCGCTGAAAAATCTTTATTTTGACGCTAAACACGCATATTATTTCCAATCCCAGCCGGCAAGGACGGAAAAATACGAGCTTACCATCGGAAAAAATGTTGACCGCCTGCGTAACGAAAAGTCAGCATGGAGTAACAACGCAAACGGCTTTCAGAGTGTTCTGAAAAATGCCGAAACGGTTAAGTTTGTGGGGCCGAATCAGATAACAATAGATGAACACGTATTTAACGCCGTACCTATGCCCGAACCGCTTGACGCACTTGTCGGTAAAGTATATGTTGACGAACAGGGAGTTGTCTATAAATACGACGCAGCCACTCTGACTGCAAGCGTTGCCTATGTTCCTTACGACGCTGAAAATATAGTTATACCGGCTGAGATAACTCCTGAAAGCGATGTCACCTGCAAAATCAACACTGTGGATACCTATGCTTTTAAGCTTGCGGAAAAGCTCACATCAGTATCCTTTGAACAACCTGAAAATATAGAAAACATTTCGGTTTACGGATTTGCTTATGCTCAGAATCTTGCAAGCGTAAACGGTAAAACTACCGAAGAGGAGGCAGAAAGCAGCTTTTCAAACGCTCAGATAGGCTACCGTGCTTTTGAATATACGGCTCTTGGCGGAATATCGGGCAGCGGAAGCTTCAGCGAGAATATGAACGGTCAGAAAAGCCTTGTAGTTGGCGATTTCAAACCTATGTATATTTCTTTTATCAATAATGATAAAGACGAAGGCTTGCTTGAATGGGAGAGCGGCGGCTACAAGACTTTAACGGGAAATAATATTTCCGTAAGCATATCAGTCGGCAACATAGAGCAGTCAACAGAGAGTGTTTACCGTGTGTATTTTGAGGCGTCAGAGCTTGATAATTTACTCAGTATTGCTCCGGGAAACACAATTGAGATGAACGGAACTACCGTTACCTGTTATGCTACCGAAGCACCTAATATAGTTTATATTGACTTTGTACCGAATATAGGACAGACAGCCACTATTTCTATTGAATCGATTTATCCGTCACCGTCCTCGAAAGGCGGCGGTCTGACGGTATGGGGTATGATTCTTACACAGGAACAGGCGGAAGAAAATGCAAATAAAATAATCGAATGTCCGTCGTCAGTCGATGAACAGACAGGAACGACAACACTCTCGGCAATACAGGCTTACTGGACAACAATTACCGATAATTTCACATTGGCAAAATCCAGCACGGGCAACACAACAGTTAATATTGTCGGTGACGGAAACGGTAATCTTGTTCTTGCGGACAATATTTCATACCAGATTACACAGAAAAGAAGTTCCTCCACAACATCGGCATACGGCAAGGATTATGTCCGTTCCGTTGAATTTTATGACTATGTGACGCTTCCCGAACAGGTGCAGTGGAAGCCTGAGGTTATCGAGTGCATAAAGTCAGGCAACACACGAACAGCATCAACTTATATTTATGCCGGCGATATAACCGTTGCGAGTGTATCTACTTCCAATGCAGCCTCGTTCCGTGCCGAATGGAATGAGGAATTACAGAATATAGTCTTTTACTGGAAGTGGAGAAACAGCTCAACGACAGCTGAAATAGGCAATATTTCAGTAGGCTTGACTTTGTATAAGGGTGCATTCGATGTAAATTCCGATATTCTGAATGACGCCGCAGGTACTTTATATACAGTACATAATGATGTCAGGTCTGTTACACATTTTGCATATTCCTCAGATGTTGAAAGCACAGCAGATGTTAATAAATACTTTTCACCGCTCGGTGCGTCTGTCGCTATTGGAAAGTCAGTAACCACCGCAACATATTTCGGCGAAGATATACAATATACTATCCGTCTTTATAACAAGGGTGCTGCTGTCTATGAATCCGCAGAGGGAAATTACAGGATTTCGGACTCTATGCCTCAGACCGTATATATAACTCCCGAAAATATGGAGCGTATGTTTAACGATACATATGGCGAAAGACTTACGCTTACTATAACTAATGCAATAATCGGTCAGTACCAAAAGGTAACGGCAACTGACGGAACAGACGCATACATAACTCCTGCAAATACAACTTATGATGACGCTGAAACCGACAACCTTGTAATAAGCCGGAATGACGACAAAACAAAATTGCAGATAACAAAATCATCTGACGGAAGTATTGTTGAAGTCGATACGTCACTTTCTGAAACACTGAAAAATATGGGTTACGCCATTGATTTAAAAACGACTTTTAAAGTCGAGTTGGGTGTAGCGGACAGCGACAATAAAATAAGACTTACAGGAGGACAAAACAATTATTATTATATTTATGCAACAATAAAAGATACATTTATGCTTCTCAATGATGATTATCCGGGAAGCTATCCGACAGCACAGATATCAAACATAAGAAATTATGCATATCTTATGAACGGAAACAAGGGTGTTACGTCTGATTATGTAACAAGAACATATAAGCGTGAGGCATATATAAGTAAAACGGCTTATCTGAACGAAACAGGCGAAAAGCTTACAGACGGACTTAACGCACAGTTCGGTGATGTAGTGGATTACAATATTGAATTTGCACATTACGGAACAGGTAGATATGAAAACTTGCCGTTGGTTGACGATATTTTCGGAACACAGGAGCTTCTTGTGCCTGTTGCGGCTAACCCGTCGCTTGCAGATGAGAATTTGAAAATAAAAACAATCTCCGAAAACGGTGAAAACACAGAATATTATATTCTCTCCAAACCCGGTACTTACAGAAATATTTATGTGGGTGTTGATGAAAGCGGAAACACTATGCTTGCCGACACAATAACGGTTAATTTCGCCGACTCAGAGGAAACGGTTTCGGCAGGCAGTGAAATCTATTCTTACTCAGGACTGCATACCAAAATATTGTGGTATTATTCATATCTTGAACCGGAGGCTTATTACTTAGATGTCAGCTATCACACAATAGTCGATAAAGGTCTTTTGACATCAAGTACATATACTATCGGAAACATTGCCTGGATGAACAATAAACAGAACGACCGTATTTATACCGGGTTGTGGGGCGAAGGTTCATTGCTTACTTCAAATAAAGAAATAGTGACACCTAATCCAGACGGAACATATACGGCTGATGATGACGGATATTCCGTTGTTTCAAATGGAGAAAGTGTTTATTATCGTCTTACACTTTCAAATCCGAATGATTATCCTTTTACAATTACCGGAAATGATATTGTTGATGAACTGCCAACAACTATAAATATATTTGACTGGACTAAGGACAATGTTTCTTTATTTTATGACGACACTCAGTCGTCAACAGTATCGGGACTTGATGACTGGCAAATAACCGATCAATTTCTTGGAATAACTCGCTTTGGACATTATTATATGTCGTGGGATTCTTCAATGAAAATAATAATACCCGCAAACGACAGCTTTGTGATGTATGTAAGGCTGGATTTTCCGGATAATAATGATGATTCGGCTTTATGGACTGAATACTGTGACGCTGTAAAGGGCGATAAAATATCTAACATACTCTATGTATATAACGAAGAGCATACGGTATATCACAGCCTTAAAGAAGCAGGAAGTGTATTGATATAGAGATGAGCAAAATGAGATAGAAAAATAAATCTAATATGGAGCAAAAGCAG
>JBJEOP010000017.1:0-3650 GCA_051880775.1 Acutalibacteraceae bacterium | reverse complement strand
AGACATGGACACCGGGTCTTACAGGAACATACGAGGTTTGTGCAAAGGTAAAGGACGCAACGGGAACAGAAGTCAAAAAATTCTTTACGCTGACGGTGAATTAAAACTCTGATAAATCATTATTATATAACTTAACGCCACGGATATTTTTAAAAGTATCTGTGGCGTTATTTTTAAAAGTATATTGGTTAATAAATAAAAGAACGTAAAATTAAAACACCCGAAACATTTTGAATTATAAATATACTGACATATCAGACTGATTTATGCCGGCGGCAAAGAGATATAATCAAATGGTTCAGAAACAAAACTCTATATAAAATTGCTTATAAAAAGATGTTTATTTAACCATATATATAAAGTTATTTATGAATTTATATGCACTGCATTGAAACCTGTATTTGTGTGTTGTATAATAAAACGGCAAGTTAAAAATTTGAAATTTTATCAAAAACAGGGAGCAGATTAAATGAAGTATCAAAAAGCAGTAAAGAAAATTATATCAGCGGCTGTTGCCGTAAGTATGATTGCAGGTTTTACCGTATCAAATGCAGGCTATTATATCGGCATTGGTTCAACGGTCAATGCGGCTGAAAGTACGGCGGAGGCTCCGACAAGTGATTTTGAATACTATACACAAACAGACGGTACTGTTAAAATCACAAAATATAAGGGTACGGCTGAAAATGTTGTTATTCCGTCGAAGATTAACGGTGCAGATGTTACAGTGATTGAATTGGTATTTCACGGAAACAAAACCGTTAAAAGTGTTGTAATTCCCGATACAGTAACAGAAATAGGAACACAGACCTTCCATGACTGTACGGAGCTGACGAGCGTTTCTATTCCGAACAGCGTTGTAAAAATAAGAAGAATGGCGTTCAGGAACTGTACAAAGCTCGAATCTATAAATATTCCTGACAGTGTATTATCGTTGAGTGACAGCGTTTTTTATGGTTGTACAAGTCTTGCAGCTATAAATGGTGCAAACAATCTTGAACTCATAGAAAGCGGTGCCTTTTCAAATACCTTATGGGAAAAAAATCTTCCTGACGGTATCGTATATGTCGGAAAGGTAGCGTACGATTATAAAGGCTCGATGCCTGAAAATACAAAAATTACTCTGAAAGACGGTACAACGTGTATTAGTGATATGGCGTTTTTCGGGTGTTACAAGATGACGGAAATTGATATTCCTTCAAGCGTAAAAACAATAGGTTATAGTGCATTTTACGCTTGTTCAGGTCTGACAAGCGTAACCATTCCTGAAAATGTCGAATCCATAAGTGAGAATGTATTTACTGATTGTGAAAATCTTGTGAGAATAGAGGTAAACAGCAATAACAAATACTACACATCTGTTGACGGAGTACTTTTTAATAAGGACAAAACAATATTAGTACAATGTCCTGCCGGAAAAACAGGAGAATATACAATTCCGAACGGTGTTACAGAATTGGCCAGAGGTGCATTTTCATATTGTGAAAAGCTGACATCGGTAAATATTCCGAATAGTGTTACATTGATAGGCAATGAGGCTTTTCGTGGTACAAAAGGACTGACAGGTGTAACAATTCCTGACAGTGTTGAAGAAATAGACAGTCATGCATTCTGGGCAAGTGATAATCTGAGAAGTGTTCACGTTGGTAACAGTGTTCAGAGAATAGGTTCCTATGCGTTTAGCCGATGTGAATCGTTAGAGGATATAAATTTTCCCGATAGTCTTACAACAATAGGTCAGAATGCGTTTGAGTACTGTTATAAGCTGACAAGCATAACAATTCCGCAAAATGTTAAATTAATAGGCAGTTCTGTATTCGGTCGGTGCGAAAGTCTGAAAAGAATAGATGTAAACCTCAATAATATGTATTATTCATCGTCTGACGGGGTATTATTTGATAAAAATAAGACAGCGTTGATTACATATCCTGCACAAAAAGCCGGAGCATATACTGTTCCGAACAGCGTTACAAAAATATACGCTTATGCATTCAGCAGATGTGCGGGACTGACAGGAATAACACTGCCTGAGGGCATTACGGAAATAAAGGATTATACTTTTGACGCATGTACCGCTCTGACAAATATTGAATTGCCGGCAGGTGTCAGCAGAATAGGCGGTTATGTATTTATCAGCTGTAAGGCTCTTAAAAGCATAGTGGTTCCCGACAGCGTCACAAGTATAGACTATGATGCTTTTTATAGTTGCAGTGCGACAATTTACGGTAACGAAAATTCTCAGATTCAAAAATATGCAAATGACAAAAATCTTCCCTTTGTTTTAATGCCTGTGAATAAATCTTCAATAAGTTCTTTATCAATTACTATTGGTGATACGGTAACATTAAACGGTTGGGCAGAAAACGGAGTAGCTCCGTATTCATACGCTTATCTATATAAAAAGACATCAGACACAAGCTGGACAACAGCACAGGATTACAGCAGTGCAGCATCCTTTGTATTCAAACCGGAATCAACAGGTACATATAAAATATGCGTAAAGATAAAGGATTCAAATAATGTAGAAACAGAGCAAATTTTTACTCTTACGGTAAATGTACCGCTTACAAACAAATCAACAATCAGCAAGACAACAATAACCCAAGGCGACTCAATAACGCTTAAAGCAGTCGCAGCAGGCGGCACATCACCTTACACATACGCATTTACGGTAAAACATTCAACCGCAAGCAGCTGGACAACTCTTAAAGCCTATAATACCACTTCTTCAAAAAGCTGGGTACCTGCAAAAACAGGTACATACGAGGTTTGTGCAAAGGTAAAGGATTCAAATGGAACAGAAGTCAAAAAGTTCTTTACACTGACAGTAAAGGCTGCACCGCTTACAAACAAATCAACAATCAGCAAAACAACAATAACCCAAGGCGACTCAATAACGCTTAAAGCAGTCGCAGCAGGCGGCATGTCACCTTACACATACGCATTTACGGTAAAACATTCGACCGCAAGCAGCTGGACGACTCTCAAAGCCTATAATACCACTTCCTCAAAAAGCTGGGTACCTGCAAAAACAGGAACATACGAGGTTTGTGCAAAGGTAAAGGATTCAACGGGAACAGAGGTCAAAAAACTCTTTACGCTGACAGTAAATGAAGCACCGCTTGCAAACAACTCAACAATCAGTGCAACGACAATAACCAAGGGCAAATCAGTAACCCTTAAAGCCGTAGCAACAGGCGGCACAGCACCTTATCAGTATTCATTTATCGCTAAACATTCAACTGCAACAAGCTGGACAACCCTCAAAGGCTATAACACAACTGCAACACATACCTGGACACCCGGTCTTACAGGCACATATCAGA
Source organism: Acutalibacteraceae bacterium (assembly GCA_051880775.1). Lineage (GTDB taxonomy): Bacteria > Bacillota > Clostridia > Oscillospirales > Acutalibacteraceae > UBA1213. The sequence continues at coordinate 324 of JBJEOP010000017.1, read as the reverse complement.
TGTGTGCAAAGGTAAAGGATTCAAAGGGAACAGAAGTTGAAAAATTCTTTACACTGACGGTAAAAGCTGCACCGCTTGCAAACAACTCAACAATCAGCAAAACATCAATAAACCAAGGCGACTCCATAACGCTTAAAGCAGTCGCAGCAGGCGGAACATCTCCGTACACATACGCATTTACTGTTAAACATTCAACCGCAGGCAGCTGGACAACTCTTAAAGCATATAACACGACCTCCTCAAAAAGCTGGATACCTGCAAAAGCAGGAACATACGAGGTTTGTGCAAAGGTAAAGGATTCAACGGGAACAGAAGTCAAAAAGT
>JBJEOP010000016.1:0-19527 GCA_051880775.1 Acutalibacteraceae bacterium | reverse complement strand
CATTCAACAGCAAGCAGCTGGACATCACTCAAAGGCTACAACACAACTGCAACACATACCTGGAAACCGGGTCTTAAAGGAACATATCAGGTTTGTGCAAAGATTAAAGACGCAAAAGGCACAGAAGTCAAGAAGTTCTTTACACTGACAGTAAATGGAACAACACCGCTTACCAACAATTCAACAATCAGTGCAACAACAATAACTAAGGGCAATTCAGTAACCCTTAAAGCAGTTGCGGCAGGCGGCACAGCACCTTACAAATATTCATTCACCGCAAAACATTCAACAGCAAGCAGCTGGACATCACTCAAAGGCTACAACACAACTGCAACACATACCTGGAAACCGGGCAAAACAGGAACATATCAGGTTTGTGCAAAGATTATTGACGCAAAAGGCACAGAAGTTAAAAAGTTCTTTACCGTTACAGTAAAAGCCTGAATCAATGCTTAAATTCAGCAAACAGTAAATAAAATATTTCATCAATCCGTGATACGGTTATAAAAGCCGTATCACGGATTTTATATTGTCTGAATTCCATACATAATTTAATAACAAAAAAAATTAATTATATTGCAAAAATATATATAATATGATAAAATATTTTCAAGGTGATTTTTATGATAAAATTTGAAAATGTTACAAAAACATATAATAAAACCGTGAAAGCAATCGATAAAATAAGTCTTGAAGTCAAGGGCGGCGAAATAGTCGGATTTATCGGTCCTAACGGTTCGGGCAAAACAACAACAATGAAATTGCTTACCGGAATAACCAAAGCCGACTCCGGCAAAATTACAGTAAACGGATATGACATACGCAAAGAACCGATAAAGGCAAAACAGTCAATAGGCTATATTGCTGACAGTCCGGATATGTTTCTGCGGCTTAAAGGCACTGAGTTTCTCAGCCTTATGGGCGACATTTATCATGTTCCGCTCGAACAGAGAAAGCAAAGAATAAGTGACCTCAGCGAAAAATTCGGTCTTACTGATGTTCTTTCATCTCCTATAATGAGCTACTCACACGGTATGCGTCAAAAAATTATGGTTGTTGCGGCACTTATGCACAACCCGCCTGTATGGATTCTTGACGAACCTATGACGGGACTTGACCCCAAGTCATCATATGAACTGAAAAATATGATGCGTGAACACGCTAAGGCAGGAAACGCAGTTTTCTTTTCAACTCATGTTCTTGAAGTCGCCGAAAAGCTTTGCGACAGGGTTATTATCATCAAAAACGGTCATATACTCTATGAAGGCACTCTTGACACGCTTGAAGGCAAATATGAAAATAAATCTCTTGAAGAAATATTCCTGGAGCTGACTGAAAATGAAACTATATCTTAAACTGGTCAGTGCTTTGATAAAAACCGTTGAACCAAGCAGTGACGAAAAAAAATACAAAAAAATATTCTATAATATAATGGGTATTGTTGCGATTTTCGGAATTATGATACCTATGGCGTTTCTTGTGGGAGTGATAATTTACGCAATTACCTCAGCACTGATACCTATGAATTCCGAGCAAAACGGTATTGAGCTGTTTATACATCTTGTGTCGGTTTTTTCGTTTGTGTTCGGGCTGAATGTTATTTTCAGCGTTTTCTATTTTTCGGGAGATATAGAAAATCTTCTTCCGCTGCCGTTAAAACCGTATCAGATTATAGGCTCAAAATTCACGGCTGCAATTATCAGTGAAAGCGTTATGGAATTTATAATCATTATTGCAGCGTTTGCAGGATATATAATTTCCGCAGGTCTTCCGTTTTACACTTGGTTTACTGCTGTGTTCGGAATGCTCACGCTGCCGATTATACCGCTTGTGTACTGTTCGGTTATATGTATGCTTGTAATGCTTTTTACACGCACAATCAAAAACAAAGACACAGTAAACAAAATCACGGGAGTCCTGACGGTTTTAATCATAATAGGTCTTGCTGTTTTGGTTGGAAATTCGGGCGGTTTTGATACGGAACATCTTGCACAGTCGATTGCGTCACCGTCAAATTATCTGCTGAATGTGATGAACTGCATTTTTCCTCATATACAGTTCCTTGTTTATGCAATGAGCGAAAATATACTTATTAACCTGCTTATATACATAGCAATAAATATCGTATGTGTTGCGTTATTTATGCTTTTTGCACAGGCGGTTTATTTTAAAACCGTTGTAGGAATAAATCAGTCATCTGCGTCAAAGCGTCACCGTTCTGTATCGGCTGTTTCATCTCTTAAAGAACACTGTGCCTCATATTCATACTTTAAAAAAGAAGTCAAAATTCTTTTCAGAACACCTGCTTACTTTATGAACTGTATTATTATAAATTTCCTGTGGCCTGTTTTGCTGTATTTAGTTGTAATGCTGCAAGGTCAGACAAATTTTCTTGATAATTTTGTTTACGGAATACGCAGCGGCGACGAACTGAGTGTACTTATATTTATTATTGCAGCCTCTGCCCTGTCCGTACTTGTAACTGCGGCAAACAGCATAGCGTCATCGGCGTTCACCCGTGAGGGCAAGCACTTTGCGTTTGTAAAATACATTCCGCTTTCATATATGGCACAGATAAACATAAAAGCTCTTGCCAGCATAATTATAAGCGGAGTGGGAATGTTTATTTATGTCATTGCGGCGGGGCTGTTGCTCGGACTTGGCATAAAAATGATAATATTCTGCTGTATTGTAAGTTTTCTTTCGGTTTCTTTTGTTTCGTATTTCGGAATTTTTATGGACTCTATGAATCCTAAGCTGATATGGGACGATGAACTTAATGCACTCAGAGGAAACTATAACATATTTTTCAATATGGCTTTGGCAATACTGCTTGAAGGAATAGTATGTACGGGTGCATATCTGCTCTTTAAATTTACAAATATGGGAGCATTGATGATAATAATTATTATGTTTGTTGTACTTATGCTGCTCAATGCGGTCTGCTATTTGCTTTGCTGCAAAACGGCGTCAAAAAATATCGACAGACTGTCAATTTAAAAATATTTATATGAGGTGGTTTATTATGCCGTTTATCAACACAAAGGTCAATGTTTCAATTTCTCCCGAACAGGAGGAACAGCTTAAATCAAAATTAGGAAAAGCAATTTCCATAATTCCCGGAAAAAGCGAAAGATGGCTTATGCTTAATTTTGAAGATAACTGCCGTATGTATTTTCGTGGAAACAGTGATATTCCGACAGCATTCATTGAGGTCAAGATATTCGGCGGTGCCGGAGATAATGAATACGATATGCTGACATCAACAATAACCGGAATTGTTTCTGATGTTCTGAAAATATCACCCGACCAAATCTACATCAAATATGAGGAAGTTGAATACTGGGGCTATAACGGACATAATTTCTGATTGAACTGATATTGACAATTTTTGCTTTATTTTGAGTAATCAAAGACCTTGATTAAAAAAATTCAATGTTTTAATAACACATTATTAACATTATTAACATTATGTTTACAACAAATTCCAGAAATAATCATTGATTTGAATATTTATCTTTGCTATTATTAGATTAAAAAATAAAAGATGAAAGGTTTCTTGATTATGAGCAAAACAACAAACAAAGACACATGCCGTTCCTTTGAAGACAATTTTAAACGCTCAACAAGCCCAATGATGACGCTCTATCTTCTTAATGAAAAGCCTATGTATGTATATAAGCTTTCTCAGGAGCTTGAAAAACGTAGCAACAGTACATATAAGATGAATTTTCTTTATCCTGTATTATACCGTTTGCAGCAGCAGGGTTATGTTGTGGAGTATTCACAGGAAGTTACAGAAAGTCACCGTACAAGAAACTACTACGCTATTACGGACGAGGGCAGAGCATATCTTAACAGTATGATTGTAAAATACAAAGAGCTTCTTAATGCTGTTGATACCGTTATATCCTCCGATAATGACAGTACAGATGATAACGACGATAACGACTCACCGGCGTTATCGTGACCAATACTTTATACAATAAAAGCACTGCATACAAACTTTTCTGAAAAGTTTATATGCAGTGCTTTTGAACTGTTCAGTTTTTGCCGAGTGCATATATATTCATATCCCATGCAGGAATATAAGGGTGCTGGCGGAGATATATTTTATACTGCGGATTTATGTCGTGTATCATAAGCGGCAGCTTAAAAATATCCTCACTGCGATGATAGACGGCAATATTCAGCTTGGGGCAGTCCCTTTTAAGAGTGTTTTCTGCACCCTTCAAAGCCATATATTCTGCACCCTCAACATCCATTTTCATATATGTAAGCCGTCGCACACGGTAAAGCGTATCGACCTTTGTAACGGCAATGTCTTGGGTGCCGACGCTGCATATCGACGAACCACGACCGAGTGACGCATTAAAAGTCATATTACAGTCATCTGACCATATTCCCATATTAAAAAGCTGTACTGACGGCATATTGCCGACTGCTGTTTTCAGCTTTTGAAAAGTCTTTTTGTCAGGCTCTAAGGCGACAATACTGTTGTAATGTCCGTCTGAATAAGACAGAAATTCCTGTATTGTATCTCCACGGTATGCACCGAGGTCAAGATAATTTTCCTCATCAGAAAGTTTGATAATATTTTTGAATACCTCGTCTTTGTCGGAAAAGCTGTCAAAAAGATATTTCAAATTTCCTGACAGCTTAAAGCATACCTCGTTTCGGAATACTCTTTGTGACTGTTCGTCCGCCATAAGGCTATATGCCCTTTCGATTTCGCCGTAATGCGATTTGTAAAACTCCATATTAAAAATATTGTCGCCATAAACGGGTACATCTAATGAAAGAACGGTATGTCTTTTTGAAATTTCGATAATGTGATTTATTACATCACAGCGTGATGTGCCAAAAGCCGTAATAACGATAAAATCATTCAATTCGTTTTCAATGTCCGAAAGTTTTTTGACTGTAAAACCACGAAAACTTTGTCCCCTCACAAAATCATCACTTGCGATAACACCATATATTTTTATATTCAGCTTTTCAAATTCATTCAGAACTTTATCCGCACCGTTACCCATACCGTATATTATCAAAGGAATATCGTTTTTTTGCAAAATAGTCCACACATCGGTTTTTATATCAATATTCAAGTTTTCAGCTCCCATAAGATATTCAGGCGGTGTTAATTTCATTCAAGTCTTTACCGATAAAAACAAAATGGTATCCACAAAATGCGGATACCATTCAAATTCCATAGCCGTAATAATATAATATACTCAAAAATCAAAAGGCAAAGAGAATATATTTTGAATTACAGCGATAAAAAACTGGTCCGAGTGACAGGAGTCGAACCTGCGGCCTCTTGAACCCCATTCAAGCGCGCTACCAATCTGCGCTACACCCGGAAATCAATAACAGTATTATATCATACCTTTACACAATATGCAAGGAAAATATTAAATATTTTTTATTTTTCCGAGTGAAATTTTGGCACTTATCGTAAATAAAAACGGATTATTTCTTTTTCTTTTTGCCTGAGGAAACAACCAAAACAATTATTACAGCAAGTGATACTGCAACAGCCACGCCTATAATAATATATTTTGCGGCATCGTCGCCTGTTATAACTGGATTTGAAGGTTGAGCTGACGATTCGTCTGTTGATTGGCTTACTGATGAGCTTTCAGCTGAGGATTCAGTTGAAGGCTCTGACTTTTGATTTGAAGCAGGAGAGGTTATTTCATACTTAGCAACAGCAGAAACATCGTATTCATAATTTCCGTCATTGAGATATGGAATAGTAACGAAAGTTCCCTGTATCTCAACGGTATCCTGCCCGCTTGTCTGAACCGCAAGATATGCCTTATTGATGTCAAGCTCACTGAAAACTGCAATACCGTTGCCGTCAATCGTTGCGGCTACCCCTGTAATTGACGGATTGGAAAGAATATACTTTTGCAAAGTATCTATTGCCTTGCCGGCATCGTCAGAATTTTTCAGTCCGTTAAGGTCAACTCCGACTGATGCAAACTCGTCATTTAAAAAATACTCCGAATTTTCGTAATCAGCAATATTATAAAGCGTTAATTCAGCACCCTCAGCTTCCGGACAAACCTTGATTGTAAAAGAGCCGCTCTGTGAGTCTGCCGCAAATACACTCAAAACAGATGAACAGCATATCGCCGCAAGCATAAGACCCACCGCCATTATTTTACTCATAAATTTTCTCATAGAAAATTCCTCCCCTGTAAATTTTCGTTTTATACATTAAGATTTTTTATTTTTTGCGTGTTTTTTTCTTTCGGGCAAAAACAAAATCAACAGTATAATTATAACCATTACTACTGACAATCCGACAGCACTCAATGTCAGTATTGTTTCAACAGACATTCTGTTTTCTGATGTATCAGACTGAGTAGGCTTGTCCTGTATAACTTCCTCATTTTGCTTGTTGTACGGTATTCGTGTTCCACGAACAAGAAGTCTGTGGTCGTTTATACCATAGGGCGTACAGGTAAGTAAGGTTACATAATCCTCACCCGAAATAATCTGAGTGTCGTTCGTTTCACTTGGCAGAACAACCTTTATCTGATCTACCTTATAAGCAAGAATTTCGTCAAGAACGTGTATATAAAAAATATCACCATTGACAAGCTGGTCTATATCGGTAAATATTTCGGCAGTAGGCAAGCCTGTATGACCTGCAATAACCGAATGTGTACTTTTGCCTCCAACAGGAAATGATGTTTCTTTCATATGACCGACGCCCTGTTCGAGTTCCTCGTCATCTGTTCCGTGAAAAACCGGAATATATACTTTTATCTTAGGAATATCAATATATGCCATTGCACCGTCTATCGAAAGAATTTCATCATAATTGAACTTTTTGAGTTTGTCGTGATTATTTTCTGCAAGAGCCTTGTTATATTCCTGAGCCTCTTTTTTGAGTTTTTCCTTGTCGGTATTGTCAAGTTTTTCAACCGCTTTATTGTATGAATTTATCGTGGTTTTTGCGGTATATACGGAAATCCAGTTGCTGACTTTCGGATACATAAAAAGCCCGATACCTATCATAAGCAAAATAAATATAAACAACAAAGGCAAACGGCGTTTAACACGCTTTTTTATACTTGCCATTATAACCTCCGGTTATCCTGTATTATCTTCATCATTTTGTGCATTTCTTTTCTTCATTACAATGTGAACCCAAACAGCCGCAATAACAAATATCACTATTGCAGCCAAAGCTATACCACTGATAATCAATATCTGATTGATTATATTCTGGTCAATGCCTTTTTCTGACGGCGGCTGTATGGCAGTCGGGTTGTCGGGAGTGGCAACATTCGGTGTATATGGAATTCGTGTGCCACGAACAAGAAGTCTGCGGTCATTTATGCCGTAGGGTGTACAGGTTACAAGCGTAAGATGATCCTCGCCGTCAATTATTTTCAGGCTTTCGGTATCATTCGGAAAAACGCTGTTGACATTATCAACCTGATATGCAAGAACCTCACCAAGAACATGTATATAAAATACATCACCGTTTTTGATTTGGTCAAGCTCGGTCAGCATTTCGGCTGTCGGCAACCCCGTATGTCCCGAGATAACACTGTGAGTGCTTTTTCCTCCAATGGGAAGCGACGTATTCTGAATATATCCGCAGCCTTTTTCGAGAACTTCATCAGAAGTACCGAAATAAACCGGCAGATAAACCTTTATTTTTGGTATTTCAAGATAGCACATAATGTCGTCAGTACCGTTAAGGCATTTTTCAAGATCTTTGTCAACTTTACCGTCAGCAAGTTCAGCATTAAACTTCCGTGCTTTTTTGAGTATATCCTGAATATCCTGTTCAGGCATTTTTTCTACCTGTTCTTTATACTGTGCAATAGTGGTGTTAGCGGTAAACAGTGAAAGCAGATTACTGAAAGACGGATAGAGTATTGCGACAACACCGGCAAAGAAAACCAATGCTATCAGACATAGTATCAGTGTTTGTTTAGTTTTTTTTCGTTTCAATATCAGCTTTCCTTTCACAAAGCTTTCCGAAAGGTTCGCCCGTAGTGACCGAGCCTTTCGGAAAACCCACTGCCGCCCACATAAGTGAGCGACAGCGGATTGTCAAAAAGTCAAAGAAACAAATTCAAAAGATATTATTCTTCTTCACTTGTTTTTCTTTTCTTCATATAGATTGTAAGCATACCGCCGGCAACTACTACAAGAGCGATACCGCCGATTGTGAACATTGTTGTACCAACGCCACCTGTGCCTGGGAGTGACTTACCAGCATGGTTTTCAACTGTAACACTATCAGTTGTCGATGCTCCGCCAAACACAAATGCTCCTGTATATACTTCATCAGATTTAGTAGCTGTAATGGTGATTGTTTTTTCTGCTGCTGCTTTATAACCCTGAGGAGCAACAGTTTCTTTCAGTGTATATGTACCTTCAGCAAGACCAGAGAAAGTAAGTGTACCGTCAGCTGTTGATGTCTTACCATCAGCAACTTTGTTGCCGTCTTTCCAAAGTTCAAATGTAGCCTCAGGAAGTGTACCTGTTACTTTGGTACCGTCTTCATTATAGAACTCCTTATTTACATCTACCTTTGTAGTGAAAACTGCAACTGTATCTGTTAATGTTGATGAACCGTTACCTGTTGCATATTCGTTAGCGTATGTTAATGTTGCGGTATTATCGTTTGAATCAGCATTTACAGTAGCATTTCCATTAACTTTTGCAGTAAAAACAACAAATACTTTTTTATTTGGATTATTTAATACTACACTATCGTCCAGTGCAACTGTAAAACCGTTGCTTGCTGGCGTGTTTGTAAGATCATTAATTTCGGCATCTGCTGTATCCCACGCATCTACAGTACCATCAGTTGAATTATCAAGATAAACTTTAACATCATTTTGATATGTCAAACCATCTTCAAGAGTATCTGTAATCTGGAATTTTGTAGTGAGTGTAGTAACATTTGTTGTGTCATAGGCAGGAAGTTGTGCTGTCAACATATATGTAACTGTATCATCTTTTCCGGCAACAGCTGTATCACCACCGAAAACATCATCCACTTCTCCAGCAGTAGTAGCAATAGCACCTACACCTGCTGTTTCATCATTCTTTCCGATTGCCGCACCATCTTTTTTATAAGCATCATTAATTTTCATTATTGCCTTATCAAAAGTAATGGTAGAAGTCTTTGCACCGGTAATCTCTGATGGATTGCCGTTCTTTACCTCTATTAACATTGGCTGATATATTTTTCCTGCACTATTAGTTGATTTAGCAAGTACAAGGTAATAACCATCATCTGTAACAGTTGCAGTAAACTTTGTCGGAGTTGTAATGTTGTCAAGTGAAAGTGCTGTACCATCACCGCTAACCTTATTAGCAAGAAGATTTGCAAGTGTTTTTACATTATCTGTTGTTACACCTGAATTATTCAAATCATATATTGAAACTTCAGGTGGTACTGTTCCACCAAATGCCGTTGCATTCCATTCCCAGTTATATGTAGGATTTTGAGTAAGATTAGCAACCTTGTAATATGTTAAACTATCTGTACTCTGTACTCCTGTATCACCTGAAGCAGTAATATCAACATTAATTGTACCGCCTGTTGCCGCAAAAGCTGCTGTTGATGCCATAGTTGTTGCCATTATTGCTGCGATAGCTGTGGCACTGAGGACTTTAAGGAATTTTTTGCTCTTTTTCATAATTTTAACCACCTTTATAGTTTTTTGTTTTTTGTGCGGATGTTTTATAATACAGCCTGCCGTTCCGCACTTCTGCGGCAAGATGTATGTTTGACTGTTTTTATATGCACATTGTGCATTGAGTCGATTAAGAAATCTTCCCCTACCAAAACAGGAATTCCGCAATGAATGTTTACACTGCAACCAGAGGACTGCTCAGCCCTTAATGCTCCTCCTTCCTTGTAACTGTTATTTTTTGCATTTTCATATCATCTTTTGATAATTTTAACATAAAATGTATAGTTTTTCAAGACTTTTTGTAATTTTTTATTTATTTATGTTAATTCTTTTTTCTATAAAAAGCCTTTCTGTTTACAAGTACAAACCCTACACTGGCAATAAGCACAAGCACAACACCTACAAACACAATGTTTATGCCTGAACCTGTGCCGCCTGTTGACGGGAGAACTATCTGACGGTTTGATACTGTCAGAGTGGCTTTATTGTTAACGTTATCGTAATTAATGTCAGTATCTTCTGTACCGATCTTACAAGAACACGTACCAGTACCATATTCATTAACGCCGAATGTAATGGTATATACATTATCATTCTTTATATATCCGCCCGGTGCTTGGGTTTCTGTGAGAGTATATTCACCATTAGGCAAGCCTTCCACGGTAAATGAACCGTCGCTACTGGTAACAAGTTTATCTACTGTACCGCTTGCATCATACTTGTAACTGCCGTCTGACACTTTTGTGATTGGCACAAAAGCGTCGCCTTGTTTCAGCGTAAACATTGCACCTGAAAGACTATGGCTTGTATCTGCACCGTCAACCTTTCTTACAGTAAGCGAATGTGTAGGCTGTGCTGTGTTGGTAATAATCTGTGAATTTCCAGCGGAAGAATATGTAACCGTCCATTCAGAGCCGTCTATGGTAATTTTACCGTTGTTTGCTATCGGATTGCCGTCGCTGTCAACCTCAACTGCCTGATAACTGTACGGTTTGCTTGTATCATTGTTCTGATACTTATCAAGGTCTTTAAAGGTGTATTTGAATGTTGACCACGGTTCATAACCATGCTTAACTTCAACATTTTCATAGCCTTCTACAGCCGAATAATCTCCTGTGCCTACTCTGCGTTGAAGCTGTACATTTATTGAAGTGGGAAGTGTCGAATCATCAGTAATAACGGTGCCGTTGCCATCTACCCATACCTTTTGAAGTTCATACGAAACAACTTCTTTTTTGTAGTTGCTGAATGTGTAAGATGTAGTGGTGTTTTCGGAAACTGAAATAGTACCGTTTACTGAATATGCCGATTGGTTATTGTAGGTATCGGATTCAAAACCGATGTTTCCAGCGTCCTGTGTTACACTTTGAAGAACAGAGTCACTGCCCTTGATTTCATAAATCTTATAGTCAGTTCCTACAGGAATACCCTCGATTGTTTTGCTATCACCAATACCCAAAGTAAATGTAATAAACTGATGTTCACTTTCAAGACCGATACCGCCGACATTTGAAAATTCTATAACAAATGTATATGTATCGCTTAAATACTGTGAACCTTCTGCCTTTGCTTTTGTAACGGTAAGACTGTTTGTTTTTACCTTGTTAGTATATACTACTTTCAGCTTGGTTGTAGTAGTTTCGTTGTCAGGGTCGCTGTACGAACGGAACACCAAAGTATTTTCACTCGGCTTAGTGCCGGTATAAGCATTGCCGTCACTCGGATTCTTGCCGTCAGCATCCGTTGTTGTTATCTTTTGCTCGGTTCTGTCGTCATTAGCGGTATAATCCGCAGCATTATTACAACTGATATTTCTAAGACTTGTAATACTGCCGTTTGTAACAGTACTGCCCGTTCCGAATGATTTTACTGCAAGTCCGTTTTCATAGACGGTATATGAGGTCTTAAACAAATCTTTTTGTGCATCTGTCAAATTCTCTGTCAGTGATATGTAGCTGCCTCGTCTGAACTGGTCACGGAACAAAATCGTTTCTTCGTTTTCAAGGGCAAATCCACCGTTAGAATCAACAGTATATGCTCTTCCGACCTGTGTTGTACCGTCATCCTTTGATGATGTATAATTTGCTCCGGCAGCCGGTTTAAGTGTATTGGTACTTGCCGAACCGTAATCAGGTATATCATACTGTTTTGTAACAAAGCCTGTCAGCTTTGAACCCGCTGACGCCGACGGTTCAAACACAAAGTCATCCAGATATATATCTCTCGGATAGTTATATCCAAAGCGTATATACTGTACTCGTGTTTTATCAAAAGTGCCTGTTTCCGTCAGCTTGCTCAAATCCACCTTAATGGTCTGCCAGCTATGTTGGGTCATATTTGTTGAGCCGTAGGTTTTACCTGAAAGATAATCACCGCCGTTGCCCAAAGAGCCTAATGTATCTCCGTCAGCATCAACAATCTGTATGTACATATTGTTGAGTGTAGGAGTATCGGAAAAATCATAATAATACTTAAAGCTCAGATACTGCATATTTGTTATATCTACAACAGTATTATTATCTGCGGCGAATGTACCCCACCGCTTATTACGGTATTCACCTGTCTTATCATCTAATCCGGCAAACCAGTGTACTACATTGGTTCTGTCGTTCCAACTGTCGATATGTTCAAATGTATTGCCGCTTGCAAGCGTCAAAGTACCGCTTTCAAAATTTTCATTAAATATTATATTGCTTACACCGGTGCCGGAAGTACTTCCGTTTTCAACATCCTTTGCACCGTAATGAGTAGCAAGATTTTTTATTGAGAAGTCGAAGATAGACTGATTATCAAACAAATCCTTAAACATATCGTTTACATCAGTTTTATCAACTACTTTTTCAACTTCAAGCTGATTTTCGTCAGGGAAGTTAAACTGCACCTTCATATTTGACTCCCACATACCACGCTCCATATAGAAGAATGTCAGTGTGTGTTCCTCAGACATATTATTTGCAGCAGTCGGCAAATCTCCGCTCATAGTGTTGTTAAGAACGTTAACCGCAGGTTCTTCGGAAGAGCCGCTTGCACTTGTAACACCGATAAGTGTGGTAACATTGGTTCCCTCGTTACTATTGTTTGCACTTTTCTTAACTTTGCTGACTGTCGATGTTAAGGTCTTAAAGTTAATATTACCTGTAACTCTGCCGTGGTCACCGCCAACGTCAAGTACTAACTGATCATCAATGAAAACCCATACATCATCGTCGCCGGAAAACTCAAACTCAACAGGAACATCGTTATTATTTTTATCCTTTACAGTTCCGTCATTTGTCAGTCTGAATTTGAATTCCAGCTTAGCACCAAAACCGTAGTTATAATTTTTACCTGATGCTGCTGTTGTATATTCATTGAACGGGAAGAAACCGTATGTGTTCGATACTGCGTCACCTGTTGTTGTACCGGTACTGTCTACGTTTTTGGACCAATCCTGATTTCCTACATCTTTAAGGAAATACTTGCCTGTGTCTTTATCCTCTTTCATTGCAAGTGTTGTATCGGCACTGTTGAACACCCAGTATTTAACACCGTTATTGTTTACATCTTTTTGAGTAAACGGGAAAGCAACATTATGATAAACATCACCGATTTTTGTATTTTTGCTGTTATTACCCAACAGGAAACCCTCATTAAAATAAGGTAATATTGTATTTGAATTATATGATGTCGGCAAACCGCCGGTCAACTTATCTGATACAATATCCTGAGTTGCATAGTCATAATATCCTCCATCTCCTCCGTCATCTCGATTAAGCTTTGTTCCGTCACTGTTAAGAACGGAGTTGTTGTTGGACATAAACTGCTTATATTCATCGCTTGCCTGACCGCTGCTCCAGCCGTAAAGGTTTAATGTGCCGCCAACATCACTAAACGGAAAACCCCAGCCGCTGACAGAAGGCTGAAAATGACCCGTATAAATTGCGTTATTAGTGCCTACGCTGTTTGAGCTGTAATAATCACTCAAAGCCTGGTCGAACTGTCGGAAATTAATCCAGTTACGCTGTGACGCTCCGTTTGTACCGCCGTAATCCTTACGGTTATTGCCGTTGAGTTCATAGTCGGTATAATAATCATAAAATGTTGAGTTTACATAGAGTGTACTGTTATTTTTTGTAAAGTTGGTTGTATTATCAATTTGTACTACATCTTTTCCGGTCTTACCTGTTTCAGCGTCACGAATAGAATTAACCTCGTCCCAGTAGCCGTCACGATTTCCGCCGTCATAAATTACACTGTCACTGGTATCAGCATAGAAACAAGGATTTGACAAATCAGTAGGAATTTCTAAAACGCTTGTACTTTCTCCATGACCGCCATAATTATTTATAGATGAAAGGCTGAAACCTGCAAATGTAACATATTTATAGCTTGTCGGTAAATCTGCATAATAAATATCCGAACCGGATATTTTAGTCATAGTATATCTTTGACCGCCTGAACTGTTACTGTCACTTGCCCAACAGTAAACTGTACCGCCTGATTCAGGAATACCGTAATCCCAACTATCAATAGTCCCCTGATATGACAGCTTTGAGAGCGTAGCGTCAAAATAAACTCTACCACTATAAGACGCTGCATATTGACCCCAATTGTTGTCTTTAAGATTAAACAGATTTTTATCTGTTACATTTGGGTTATAATATAAAGTAACTTCATTAGTACCGCTGCTTATTTTTATCGGAGTATTTTTTGTGGGTAGCAGACCGCTGCTGAGGAATTTATATCTGTATGTTGTACCGCTGACATTAGTCATTGTATATGTTTGTCCACCGTATGTAATTTTTATCGGTGCTGTATAACTGCTGTCAGCGGTATCAATATATAATGTTGAACCTTGGAGATCAGGTTCTGTATAAGATATCCAACTACTGCTTGTTATATTATAAGCGTTGCTTGTGCTTGTATTATAGTTACTAAGATCTAATTTTGTTGTTCCGCCGTCAAAGCTAACCTGTGTTGCACCCTCAGGAATTACCACACTGTAAGATCTGTTGCCGCTGTCATTATAATTTGTTAAGTTGCCACTTATTACAGTTTCAACATTAAACAAGCCTTCGGTAATTTCATCACCGTTTTCATTATAAAACGTTACTGTCGGTTTTGTTATATTGTTTCCTATAATGTACAGTGTTTCACCAGCGACAGATGACGCTCCATATTCAAATGTCGGGGTGTCACCGCTTAAAGCAGTTACTTTAATGTTAAGTTCGTGAATGTTATTTTTTATACTTGCCTGATTCCAATCAAGATTATTAAATGCTATCTTTCTAGCAGAATCATACCCATTATGTATTGATAATGTAACACTATTATATTGTTCAAAAAAATAATCAAAACTGCAAACATCATTTTCATTTTCAGTATAATAATACGAATTGTTATCACCTTTTATAGATGTATTATTTGAAATGTCTGATGGTATTCCACCAACTGCTGAAAAGTCAATTCTAACCTGGTAAAGTGTAGTACTCGGTGATATATATTTAAGTTTAGAAGCACTGTAATCATTAATTGTATCCGAAAAAACAGTGAGTGTCTTGCCGTCTGCTTGTTCCCAATTAAGATCAGCACTATCGCTGCTTTGGTTACTCCATCTATCATCAGAAGTTGTTAAAAATTTATATATTTGAAATGTTGTGTTAATCTCATAAACATGTCCTATTTTATCCATTTGTACAGGAGTATTAGTGGGATAATTAGCATCTTTACTTGTACTATTACCACTACTATCCCATGCATGTATATACATACTACTATAATATATATTGTTAGTTGCAGTATTAGGATATACAATACGCAATTTATAATCACCTGTACCTGCCGCATTTGCCTTATTGTTTCTGAACACGCTTATCGGCAGAATACCTATTAACAGCATAAGAGTACATAATAGTGCAACGCCTGAAATCATTTTTTTCTTGATTGTTGTCATATCTTTCTACCTCCAAAAACAATAGTAATACAATGCTATATGGTTTATTATTTACCGAATTATAATTTTATAAAAAATAAATATAAATCTTGCCTTTATCTGTTAAATATATATACATAAAATACCATTTTTGAACAATAATGTCAATCATTAAAGTATATAAATTTAATTTGACAGTTTTATCCTTTTTAAACATTTTCCTCTATAAACTGTGACACAATTATAGCACTACTTTTCATTACCGTCAAGTAATTATTTATTTATTTTACATAAAAATTTTTATTGTTTTGGAATTTTTATGTAATTATAAGATTATACTCAGCAACTGTTAGAAAAATCTTACATTATATATTAAATTAACACTGTTTAATTTATCAATTCATAAAACCGTCGGCAATATACTCAATAATTGATTAACTGCAAATTGTCAAGCAAAACTATTTACATTATTAAAGTAAAATAGTAAAATAATAATAACAACACCGACAGGACGTGATCGTATTGCAAAAAAACATAAAACTTACCGCATTGATTATCGCCGTACTTTCGATTATGCTTTTTTCTGCCTGCAACAAAAGCGAACCTGAAAATGTAACCCTTGAAACAGCACTTTCGGTTGACAGCTCTTTTTCGGGCAAACGCACAGTCGTCTGTACATTTCCACGCAGTATTATTCCCGCAAATTCTCAGCAGGAAACAAATCTTGACAAGGTAATTCAGAAATACTGTCCCGATTCGCTTGATTATACCAAGAATATTTCCAATGACAGTTTTTCTTACAGCTTTCAGCTTAAATTCAATTCTGCTACCGACTATATCGACAAGGTTGATGACATAACGGGATTAAAGGTTGCCGTCAGTTTTTCAAATCCCGACACAGTACTTACAAGCGGCTGGAAAATTGAAGAAAATTTTGAAAGCTCTCAGCTTTTGAAATGGATATTCGACGGTGCAAAACAGGAAAATATGGACGGCTTTGACTTTGATGTAAAGGAAATCAAGACCACAGCCGCATTAGGCGACGATATTCATACATCAGAGCCGATAATTTCAGTCAATAATCTTTCGGGCTATCCGATTGAAAAAATACAAATTGATACCGTCAACAAGAAAAATTCAGTCTATGACCGCACATTTATTTTTACCATATCTCAGACAACATTCGACAAATTAGGTAACAAGGTTTCCGATTATTTCAAGAGCGTTACGGATAATTCCGCATCATCTGCCGAATGGCTTCTGGAAAACAACTCCTATCTTTATACCGTTAAATTTACCGATGTTTCTCTTAAAGAGCTTGAAGGCTACACAAACAAGCTCCTCAGCTCAGTTTACAGCGATATAGCCTACGAGGACAAATCAACAGGCAGTACACCCCTTGCCGAACAGAACTGTTTTTATGAAACACTTGATTTTTCAAACTATGTAGGAAACAATAACGGTAATGTTCCGATTGAATACAGCTATTCAGCAGGCGGCTCAGCTGAACTCGGTGAATGTATGATTTACAAGGACTGCGAATGGACGCCTGCAACAGACCTTCTTGATACAAACTTATACGGCAAGAAAGTCGCAGTCAAAAACTCCGACTCGCTTCTTCAACTCAAAATCGCCGACGGAAAACAATACACAGCCTCATCAATAGATATAAAAGTCACTTCTCTCGATAATGACACTCTTCAAAAATCAATAACCTTTCGCTATGATATTGCAACAGGCGGTAATGAAGCGTCAAATTATACAAAATCATATTTTGACGGTCTTAATATAGGTGCTGTTCAGTCGGTTGAAGGGGCTCAGAATACCTGCACAATAACATTCAGCGGCACTGACTCCGAAATAAATTCCGTTATTTCAACAATATTCGGCAGTAATAACAATATATTACATTCCTGCTATAATCCGCCTATGACCTTGCGTACAGTAAGGCAGTTCACTGACCATATAGATTTTTCATCAATGCTTACAGGCAAAAATACCGATACTCCCGTTAATTAT
The DNA here is from genome assembly GCA_051880775.1 of Acutalibacteraceae bacterium. GTDB lineage: Bacteria > Bacillota > Clostridia > Oscillospirales > Acutalibacteraceae > UBA1213. Next base: position 1,917 of record JBJEOP010000016.1, on the reverse strand, counting down.
TATGTTACATCACAAGGCGGAGATATTATAAAATCACTCACAGCCGAAAAAAATTCAAAAAACGAAAGCTCAGCCCCCGAAAGCTCAACGGCACTTTCAGACGACGGTAACGGCACTTACTGCATACGTCTTAACAATGCAATAACTGATGTCAAATTTGATGTATCTGTTCCGAACACATCGGATATTATCGTGTTCAGCGTATTCGCAGTACTCATAACTGCCGCCGCAATAGTACTGATATTCTTGCTCAAAAACAAAAAGATATTCACATCATTACCTCAGCCCGAGCAGAACAAGGCATTTGCCGACAACAATAACAAGCTCGCAAAAAGGGAAAGGAAAAATAAGAAATGACAAAATTATGTATATTTGACCTTGACGGAACACTGGTAAATTCACTCTATGACCTTGCCGACGCAATGAATTATGCACTTGTTAAAAACGGTTTTGAACCTCACGACCGTGAAAAATATCGCTTTATGGTAGGCAACGGTATTTCTTCACTTGCCGACAAAGCAATGGTAATTCCAAAGGGAATGGCAAGTGAACAGCAAAAAAAGCAGGTTCTGGCGGATTTTAACGAATATTATAATGTACACTGTATGGACAAAACCGTTCCATACGACGGAATACAGGATCTTCTTGACGAACTCGACAAATGCAGTATTAAATATGCGGTAATGTCGAACAAGCCCGACGAGTTTGCAAAAATTATCGTCGAAAAGCTTTTCCCCGAAAACAAATTTGCAACTATATGGGGCAAGCGTGAAAATTACGAACGCAAGCCCTCTCCGCAGGCGGTTCTTGCACTCATCAAAGAAGTTGGTGTTGATAAAAGCGAATGTCTTTATATAGGCGACAGCGATGTTGATGTTTTTACGGCACAAAACGCCGGACTTAAATGTTGTGCGGTAAGCTGGGGATTTCGTCCGAAAAAGGAACTTTCAGACGCAGGTGCGGAATTTATTGCCGACAAACCGTCAGAAATTCTCTCCCGGCTTTAATTGGTGATTTCTATGAAACAAACTCCGAAAATAAACTATCAGCTTGAACTCGACAAAACTCTTAAACACATAACTACTGAAAATATCTGCCCAAAACTCTTAATTCACAGCTGTTGTGCCCCTTGCAGCAGCTATGTTCTGGAATATCTTACTCAATATTTTGACATTACTGTTTTTTATTACAATCCGAACATTTCTCCCGAACAGGAATACCGTCACCGTGTTGAAGAACAAAAGCGGCTTATATCCGAAATGTGTCCCGATGTAAAATTCATTGAGGGAATATATGAGCCGCAAAAATTCTATGAAATGGCAAAAGGTCTTGAAAATGAACCTGAACGCGGTAAAAGATGTCTTAAATGCTATCGTATGCGACTGGAAAGAACCGCCGAAACCGCTAAAAACGGGAATTTTGACTTTTTCACAACAACGCTTTCAATAAGTCCGCAAAAGGATTCTGCCGTACTCAATGAAATCGGCAGACAGTTAAGCACGGAATACAATATTCCTTATTTATTTTCTGATTTTAAAAAGCGTGGCGGCTACAAACGTTCAATAGAACTCTCCGCACAATTCAATCTTTACAGGCAGAATTTCTGCGGCTGTGTTTTTTCACGAAACAATAAATAACATTCAAAACCCGACAGCCACAAAAATATTACGGCCGTCGGGTTTTGTATAAAATCAAAATTTAATAAATATATGTATTGACTTTTTGCCTTAAAACATATAAAATAATATTGTTGCAGCTTTTGAACTGAATATATGGAGAGGTATCGAAGTGGTCATAACGGGGCTGACTCGAAATTTTACGGCGGCTTGGTCGTTTCGTCCGCCGGAAAGCCTTGATATATAAAGGGTTTTCAAAATTAAAAATCGAATATTTTTCAGTGTTCTCTCCTGCTTTTCT
>JBJEOP010000015.1:0-3782 GCA_051880775.1 Acutalibacteraceae bacterium | reverse complement strand
CAGGTGTTCCGTTAGCCTTATAAGTATATGTTACTGTTACAGCTGTTTCTGAGAATACGCCTGTTGCGTTTGACGGTGTACTTTCGAGTGTATATCCGTCAAATGTCTTTGCTGACGTTGTATATTTGTTTGAACCGTCAACCATACCTTTGAGGGTTTCTGTTGCAAGAACTGTGCCTGTTGAGGTTACATATCTTACGTTTACCTTACCTGTCGGATATACCTTTCCGCCCTTGATCCATACTTCACCTGTTACTGAATAACCCGGTGTACCTCCACCTGCCGGATCCTGTGAACCGCCGCCGTTGTTGTTGGCAATAAATGTTGCTGTTTCAGCTTCAACTTCACCATAGAACCAACCGTCGCCTTCATTTGTCATTGTTTTGCCAGGCCACTTGCCTGTATATTCAACAACTCCGCTTGTTTCATCATAAACATACATTGCAACGCTTGACCAGTTATTGGAATTATAATAGTGAATCTGAACATTTGTAGGTTCAACATAGTTATATCTGAATACAACGGTTGTTGTACCTGACTTAACTGTACCTGAGGCATTAGTTGTCTTGCTTTCATCAACCTCATAGTTTTTGATTGACTTCGGAGCTACCGAATATGTTGAGCCGATTTTTCCGTAGCTTTCATCGGAATCTGCAATCTCTGCACCTGTTGAATTATCAACATATTTAACCTTGATTATACCGTTATTAGCTGAATCGAATACATAATAATATGTAACTGTTTTTTCTGTTTCTGAATATGTGCCTGTTGTGGGACCTGTTACGCTTGAAACAGCGTAATAATCAGTGAGTGAAGCAAGAGGTGATGTAGCATAAGCATCACCGAGAAGACCTGCCATTGTTTCTGTCTTGATTGTTTCGCCTGTTGTCTTATTGATGTGCTTTACAATAACCTTACCTTTTGCACCCTGAGGTTCCTGCATAAGGATTGTGCCGTTATCACCTGAGTTGAATGTTACCTTACCGCCTGAAACCTTACAGGTTGAACCGTCATAAGCATTTGTAATTTCAATGCCGTCTGACCATACGGAAGATACATCAACTGTAATGTCCGTATTTGCAGCAGCAAAGAGTGTTGCAACGATTGTATCCTGAATTGTACCGTCATCATATGTTCTTGCGAATGTATAGCCTGTTGATGAGCTGTAACCTGAGATAGCTTTATGCTGACCTGCACCTACTGCAATATGGTTGTTTCTGAACTGACCTACTTTCTGCCAGTGTGAAAGAACATCTGTATCAACAGAATCCCAGTTCATAAAGCCTCTGAACTGGTGTCCAGCACCCGGGTCTACGTTTGCAAAAGGACTGTTTACAAAAGGTCTGTTTGTTTCATCGCCGTAGTAAATCTGGATACCGCCAGGAAGCATAAGCAAGAATGAACCTGCATACTTTCTGTCGCCCTTTATAAGTGTTGTATCGTGTGAAGCAAGGTAGCTGAGAGCATTAAAGTTCTTGTCACTGTTGATTGAGCTTGCATATCTGTTGTAAATACTTTCAACAGAACCTGCACTCGGAACATTACTGCTGTTTACGGCCGGAGCAAACTCAAAGTTAATCATTGAGTCAAATCCGCCATCTGTGTAATAGCTGCTCTTTCCAACCTGGTGACCGAAGCATTCACCTGTCATCCAGAAGTCAAGGTCATCAAGCTTCTTTGTCGGGTTTTCAGCTTTCCATTCTCTGAGAGCTTTTACACACTTATCTTTAAGTATTTTCCATGCGGAAAGCTCAACATGTTTTGCTGTATCGCAGCGGAAACCGTCAACGCCGAATTCACGAACCCACTCTGCAAGCCAGTCTGAAAGATAACCTGTAACCGTATTTGATTTTCCGTATTTTGCAACTTTTTCGTCGTATGTACCCTCTTGTGTCCACTTTGTTTTGAGAACCTCAGGAATACCTACCTGTGTTGAAGAACCTGTCTTGAAGTCAGGCAAGCCTGCCAGAGAACCTTCGATATCGCCGCCTCCCTGAGTATATCCTGGAAGTCCGCAACGAATCCAGTCGGGACCCCACCATTTTGCCCACGAATCAGCGGAATCGGAAGATTCGTAGTCGATATAGCTGTGGTAATCTGTGTTATTTACATTTTGATGAGAATAGTAATAGCTTTCCCAACCGCTCTTAACAGGACCAAAACCGAATTCATCCATATCTTTAAGGGTGTTGTAGCCGGAATGGTTCATAACTATATCCATTACGATACGGATACCGTGTTCGTGAGCAGTATCTACAAGTTCTCTGAATTCCTCTTTTGTACCGAAGTTTTTATCACTTTCGGTATAGTCAAGAACATAATAGCCGTGATATGAATAGTGTGCAAAGCTTTCCCCGTTACAGCCTACGCAATATCCGTGAATTTGTTCATACGGAGCAGATAACCAAATAGCATTTACACCGAGGTCATTAAAATAACCTTCGTTGATTTTATCGGTTATACCTTTAAAGTCACCGCCCTGAAATGCGGCATAGTTGTCATAGCTTACTACATTACCGTCTTGATCAAGACCTCTGCCATAGCTGTGGTCATTTGACGGATCACCGTTGTTGAAACGGTCTGTCAGCAAGAAATATACCGAGGCATTATCCCATGAAAATGTAGCGGGAGAACCCTCTGCGGGTTTTGTGTAAGTTGCCGCATCAACGCTTGTTGCTGATGCTGTGCCGATAAAAGCACCAGTTGAAAGTACACAGGCAGCAGACAATACCGAACTGAGTACCTTTTTAAAAATACCGTTTTTTGATTTTTGCAATTTTGTTCCCTCTTTCTGTTAATAAATGGCGGATATTCGGACAAACTGATTATTGGCTTATTTGCATCCCTCCAGTTTTGACTGTATAAATTATTGCTTTACCAAAATGATACAAGCTTTTATATAATATATTACACTTAATATACAGTCCTGTAAATTCTTTTAAAGAATTATACAATATTTTTTGTTATTTTTTTAAAAGTTTGTAAGATATACATATACAGCAATATTTATCATTGGTTATTATATCAATAGATTTTTAAAACCTGACAATTATTTTTTTATTTCATTATGCAAAATTCTAATACTGTAATATTACAATATTTTTAATTATTAAATATTTATATTTTGCTCTAACCTCTGCAAAGACTACTCTATCCTCACCACGCAAAGACATAATACCCCTGTACCTATCAATTTTTATACTCAAACAGTATAAAAACTCCTTACAGCATTTCTGTTGTAAGGAGTTTTTATGTTTAATCTAATTCAATTTGCTGTCAGGCAAATCACTTAACTGTAACAGTAAAGAATTTCTTGACCTCTGTTCCCTTTGCGTCAATAACCTTTGCACAAACCTGATATGTTCCTGTTTTGCCAGGTGTCCAGGTATATGTTGCAGTTGTGTTGTAGCCTTTGAGTGATGTCCAGCTGCTTGCTGTTGAATGTTTAGCAGTGAATGAATACTTATAAGGTGCTGTGCCGCCTGCTGCAACTGCTTTAAGGGTTACTGAATTGCCCTTGTTTATTGTTGTTGCACTGATTGTTGAATTGTTTGTAAGTGCTGTTGTTCCATTTACTGTCAGTGTAAAGAACTTCTTAACTTCTGTACCCTTTGCGTCCTTAACCTTTGCACAAACCTGATATGTTCCTGTAAGACCAGGTGTCCATGTCTTTGTTGCGGTTGTGTTGTAGCCTTTGAGTGATGTCCAGGTGCTTGCTGTTGAATGCTTAGCGGTGAATGAATACTTATAAGGTGCTGTGCCGCCTGCTGCAACTGCTTTAA
>JBJEOP010000014.1:0-3805 GCA_051880775.1 Acutalibacteraceae bacterium | reverse complement strand
CCACTTGTATTCTCATTTTTTCGGTTTTACCCCAACTATTGACATAGAACCTAAATTCAATTCATTTAAAATTGCTTTTAATAACAAAAAATCCCCCCTATCTCTCTTGAAAAAATCAAAAGAAATAAGGGGGATATAATATCCCTTATTGTGATATACATACTAAAAACACATAACAATCGTACATCATTATCGATTGACATAATCCACAATTCAAGCTGTGATTTAGGTTTTTTATTATAACCAATACACAAAAAATCTTGTATTTATGCGGATTTCAGACAATATTTTTAGTCTTCATCATCAATTTCTGGACAGTCCCAGTTATGATATACGTTCTGAACGTCGTCGTTGTCTTCGAGTATATCAAGAAGCTTCTGCATTTTTATTACAGACTCCTCGTCGTCAATCTTTGAATAGGTTGCAGGCACCATTGAAACATCTGCCGAAACAAACTCATAGCCTTTTTCTGAAAGTGCTTCCATTACGGCACCGAAATCAGCGGGTTCCGTGTAAATTTCAAATACATCATCGGATTCAGCCGAGAAATCAGCCGCACCTGCTTCGAGAGCGTCCTCCATAACCTTATCCTCGTCGTTGCCCTCTTTTTCGATAACGATAACGCCCTTTTGTGAGAACATAAAGGATACGCAGCCCTGTGTTCCGAGATTTCCGCCGTATTTATCAAAATAATGACGGATATCGCCGGCTGTACGGTTTCTGTTGTCGGTAAGTGTTTCAACAATTACGGCAATTCCGCACGGACCGTAACCCTCGTATGTTATAGCTTCATAGTTGCTCTGGTCATTGCTGCCGGCAGCTTTTTTGATTATACGCTCAATATTATCGTTAGGTACGTTGTTAGCCTTTGCCTTAGCGATACAGTCTCTCAGCTTTGAGTTTGAGGCAGGGTCTGCTCCGCCGCCCTCACGAACAGCTACGGCAAGCTCACGACCGATTTTTGTAAATACCTTTGCCCTTGCACCATCGGTTTTTTCTTTTTTACGCTTGATGGTACTCCATTTTGAATGTCCTGACATATAAAAAATGCCTCCTGTAATTAGTATCAAAAATATTTTAGCATAAAGAAAAGGTAATATCAAGTATTTATGCTACATTCATTTTACATCATTCGTCGTAAGATGCACAAATTACCGTGTTTTTAAAGTCGGATACCTCATCACAAGGATTTTCGCACTTCATAAAATGTGACATAACGCATATTCCCTTTGCACCTGTATTCATAACATCAGGTATCCGCTCCTTTGTTATGCCGCCTATTGCAAGAACCGGAATATCAACGGAGGAAACAACGGCTCTGAGTAAATCTGTTCCACGGGGTGCAAGGTCTTTTTTGCAGTCGGTAGGAAATATGTGACCGAAAATTATATAAGACGCACCGAGCTTTTCAGCTTTTTGTGCCTCAATAATACTGTGAACCGAAACTCCGACGGTTTTAAATTCCGAAATAAGCGACGGATTTTCTTCAAGGACGGAAAGCGGAATGTGTATATCGGAAACACTGATTTTTTCGGCAATTTCATAAAAGCTGTTTACCGAAAAAGGTACATTATATTTTTCGCATATTTTTTTACATTCGAGTGCAAGCTGCATATATTCATTTTGTGAGAGCTGTTTTTCACGCAGAATAATTCTGTCAGGCTTTGCTTTTGCTATGCTTTCAATCCTTGACAAAAAATCATCAGTGCATAAATTTGAAGACGTTATTACAAACAGCATAATTGTACCTTAAATAAGTCGTATATAATCGTTGAAGGACGGTTGAAGTCCGTTTTTACGCAGAGCGTCGACAACCTCGTCAACTGTGCGTGGGTCTGAAATTTCAAACTGTTCGTCGCCCTTTTCTTCATCAGAACGACCGCCGATACCGACGCATACGCCTGCTGAAATTTTTGTTGCGGCGATTTTTACGGCATTGTCACGGAATTCCGCACGCTCACGGGTTGAAATTGTTATGCTTGCATAAGGCAGGAATATTCTGTAAGCACACATAACCTGCATAAGCTGCTTTTCGTGTACGTCTTTCGGGTTTTCTTCGGCATTATTGATATAAGGACGCAGACGTGGCACTGATACCGCAATCTCGGCGTGAGGATATTTTTTCTGCACAAGTGATGCGTGAACTCCGACGGAAAACGCATCGTGGCGGAAATCGTCAATTCCAAGCAAGGCACCAAAGCCTACTCCACGCATACCGCCGAGAATTGCCCTCTCCTGTGCGTTGATACGGTATGGGAAAATTCTCTTTTGACCTGCAAGGTGTACCTTTGCGTAGGTATCGGTGTTGTAGGTTTCCTGAAATACCGTTACAAAATCCGCTCCTCTTTCGTGGAGATATTTATACTCGTCAACATCAACAGGATAAATTTCAAGTCCGATAAGTGAAAAATATTTCTTTGCAAGCTCTACCGCATCGCCGATATATTCTATTCCCGACATTGAGCGTGATTCACCTGTGAGAATGAGAATTTCTTTGAGTCCTGTTGCGGCAATAGCCTGATATTCACGCTCGATTTCTTCAAGATTGAGCTTTGCACGGTGGATTTTGTTCTTGCAGTTAAAGCCGCAGTAAACACACTGATTTTCGCAGTAATTTGCGATATAAACAGGTGTAAACATTGCTATTGTGTTGCCGAACTGCCGTCTTGTGATTTTCTGTGCTTTTTCTGCCATTTGTTCAAGAAAAGGCAGTGCCGCAGGTGAAAGAAGTGCAGCATAATCGTAATAATCCAATCTGTCCTTTGTAAGTGCGTTTGTGACATCTGTTGCGGTAAACTTATTGAAGTCATATTTGTTGTACATTTCAAGGACTTCGTCCATTATATTTATTTGTTCAGGCATAGTGTGTTCCCTCTTTCAGTTATTATCAGTCCTGTAAAAATCCCGTAAGCGGACTTGACGCCTCGCCCGACAATTCAAGAACTCTGCCGAGTCCCGAAAGATAAGCAAGTCTGCCCGATTCAACGGCAAGCTTGAATGCCTTTGCCATAAGATTGATATTGCCTGCCGTTGCAACTGCCGTATTTGCCATAACAGCCGCTGCACCAAGCTCCATAGCCTCGCAAGCCTGTGACGGACTGCCTATTCCTGCATCAACGATAATCGGGAGGTCGATTTCATTTATAAGAATTTTGATAAAATCCTTTGTGCAAAGTCCCTTATTGCTGCCTATCGGTGCTGCAAGAGGCATAACAGCCGCCGCACCTGCATTTACAAGGTCACGGGCTGTATAAAGGTCAGGATACATATACGGAAGTACAACAAAGCCTTCTTTTGCGAGGATTTCAGTCGCCTTGACTGTTTCGGCATTATCAGGGAGAAGATACTTGCTGTCACGGACAACCTCGACCTTAACGAAATTTCCGCAGCCAAGTTCCCTTGAAAGACGTGCAATTCTTACTGCCTCCTCAGCGTTTCTTGCACCCGATGTATTCGGGAGAAGTGTGACATTTTTCGGGATATAGTCAAGGATATTTTCCTCGCCGCCTGCGTTTGCTCGTCTGAGTGCGAGTGTGATTATTTCTGCACCGCCGTCCTCGATAACTGCCTTAATCATATCGAGTGAAAATTTACCCGAACCAAGAATAAAACGGGAGTTGAACTCCTTACCGCCAAGAATGAATTTGTCTGACATAATAACCTTTCCTTTCATTTTTGAATTTTATAATTTTTTGAGTAATGAATGTCGGGGCTTTGCCCCAAACCCCACAAAGGCTGCTCGCCCTTGACCCCGGCAGGGGTATGATACCCCTGCACCCGCAATTTCTGTTCTGAAAAAAAGAAA
>JBJEOP010000013.1:0-20868 GCA_051880775.1 Acutalibacteraceae bacterium | reverse complement strand
AACAATTAACGGATTTAAAAACGAGGACAGCACCGACCTGCTGCTGGTTCCTGACCCCACAACGCTGAAAGTACTCGCTTGGAGACCTCAGCAGGGCAGGGTTGTACGCCTGTTCTGCGACATAAAAAATCAGGACGGAACGCCTTTTGAGGGCGATGTGAGAAATATCCTGAAAAAAGCCGTAGAAAAAACCGAGGAGATGGGTTTCAGGTGCAAGGTCGGACTTGCGTGTGAGTTCTATCTTTTCAAGTCGGACGATGACGGCTATCCTACAAGAATACCGCAGGACAACGCAGGCTATCTTGATGTTGCACCGCTTGACAAGGGCGAAAATGTCCGCCGACAGATTTGCCTGACGCTTGAACAGATGGAAATAGAACCGCTTTCGTCACATCACGAAAACGGTCCGGGACAGAACGAGATTGATTTCAAGCATTCAGATTTGCTCTCAGCCGCCGATAACTTAATGACATTTAAAACGGTTGTAAAGAATACGGCTGCGGCAAACGGTCTTTATGCGTCGTTTATGCCTAAGCCTCTTATGGACAAAAGCGGAAGCGGTATGCATATTGATATTCTGCTTGAAAAGTACGGATTTAATATTTTCAAAAACAAGGGCGAGGGTCTGTCCGACGACGCAAAAAGCTTTATTGCGGGCGTACTCAGGCGTTCTGCTGAAATGACAGTGTTCTTTAATCCTCTTTCAAATTCATACGCACGCTTTGGTATGTATGAAGCACCGTGCGGCATTGACTGGTCGTACAACAGTCTTGATACACTTATAAGACTGCCTGAAATGAAAAGAAATTCCGCAAGAATGGAATACCGTTCACCCGACCCGTCGTGCAATCCTTATATTGCGTTTGCACTGCTTATTTATGCCGGACTTGAAGGAATAGAAGAAAAGCTGGAGCTTTGTCCGCCGTCAGATGTAAAATCGTCCGACGACTCATCGCCGCATCTTCCCGAGTCGCTTGCAAAGGCTATTTCAATCGCTAAAAAAAGCGACTTTATCAAAGAGCATCTGCCGAAAATGATTTTTGACAACTACATCAGCATAAAATCAGAAGAGGTAAACTGTTCGCTGCAAAGTGCCGAGCTAAGACAGCAGCAGGAGGACAGATATTTTGAAATAATTTAAAATATTTATGTTTTCACTTGATTGAAATATAAAAATTTTGTAAAATAAAGAGGAAAGGTGTTTGGCTTTTGGATAGTGTATTGATAATATCATCCGCAGAACAAAGCGTAAGTTCTTTTTCACAGCTGCTGAAAGCCGAAGGCTGTCAGCATTTTGACAGTGCAAAAAGCGGGGCTGACGGCAGAAGACATATATCTGAACGGGAATATGACCTTATTATAATCAATGCACCTCTTTCTGATGAATTCGGTGACGGAATTGCCGTTGATACCGCACAGAATACCAATTCCGGAGTTATGTTGATTGTAAAATCCGAGCTTGAAGCCGAGACGGAAAACCGTACAGCCGATTACGGAGTTTTCGTGCTTGGAAAACCGCTGAGCAAACAGCTTTTCTACAAGGCTGTACATCTTCTTGAAGCAACACGAAACCGACTCAGCGGCGTAAAAAGAGAAAACATCAAGCTCCAAAAGAAAATAGATGATATAAGAATTATTAACCGTGCAAAATGTATATTGATGGAATATCTTTCGATGACGGAGCCTCAGGCTCACAAATATCTTGAACGGCAGGCGATGGATTTGCGTCTGACCAAAATTGAGGTTGCAAAAAGGTTACTTAGCACATATGAAAGCTGACAAATGCGGCTTTCATATTTTGCATAACAATAAACTTCCGCACATTATTGGGAAAGGAATGGTCAAAACTATGGAGAAAAAAGCCTATCTGATTTTGGAAAACGGTGACATTTATGAGGGCTTTGCCTTTGGTGCAGAAAAAGAAATTGTCGGAGAACTGGTTTTTACAACTGCTATGACCGGTTATCTTGAAACACTTACCGACCCGAGCTACTACGGACAGATTGTTTGTCAGACTTTTCCACTTATTGGTAATTACGGCGTTATCCCGTCTGATTTTGAGAGCAGAAAGCCGGCACTTAAAGCATATATCGTAAGAGAGTGGTGTCAACGTCCTTCAAACTTTCGCTGTGAGGGAGTGATTGACACTTTTTTAAAGCAGTTAGATGTTCCCGGCTTGTATGGAATAGACACACGCTGTCTGACAAAAACCGTAAGGGAATACGGTGTAATGAACGCAAAGATAACATATACAAAGCCTGACGAAAATGCTTTCGAGGGCTTAAAGGATTACAGAGTAATAAATGCCGTAAAGTCGGTAACAATCGACAAGCCCGAAACATTTAACGCAGAAAACGCTGAATATAACGTTGTTCTTATGGATTTCGGTGCAAAGAAAAATATCTGCCGTGAGCTTGTAAAGCGTGGCTGTAATGTTACGGTTGTTCCGGGAAATACAACGGCTGAGGAAATCAAGGCTATGAACCCCGACGGCATAATGCTTTCAAACGGACCGGGCGACCCTGCGGAGAATACTGAGATTATAAATCAGCTCCGTATTCTTTGTGAGGCGAAAATTCCTACATTCGGTATCTGCCTCGGACATCAGCTTATGGCACTTTCACAGGGTGCAAAAACCGAAAAGCTCAAATACGGACACCGTGGAGCAAACCAGCCTGCAACCGACACACAGACAGGCAGAGTTTACATCACGAGCCAGAACCACGGCTACGCAGTTGTTGCGTCATCTCTGCCAAAGAACGCATACCAAAGCTTTGTAAATGCAAATGACGGTACCTGCGAGGGCGTAACATATACGGATATGCCTGCCTTTACGGTTCAGTTTCACCCCGAGGCTTGCGGCGGTCCGCTTGATACATCATTCCTTTTCGACAAATTCATCACTATGATTCAGGAGGGTAAATAACAATGCCGATAGATAAAAGTATTAAAAGAGTTCTCGTTATTGGTTCAGGTCCTATCGTAATCGGTCAGGCTGCCGAGTTCGACTATGCAGGTACTCAGGCTTGCCGTGCGTTAAAGGAAGAAGGACTTGAAGTTATCCTCGTAAACTCAAACCCTGCTACAATTATGACTGACAAGGCAATGGCTGATAAGGTTTATATCGAGCCGCTGACTCTTGAAACGCTTAAAAGAATTATCATAAAGGAACAGCCCGACAGCCTTCTTTCAACTCTCGGTGGACAGACGGGTCTTACACTCTCAATGCAGCTTGCAAAAGAGGGCTTCCTCAAAAAGCACAACGTAAAGCTCCTCGGTGCAAACCCCGAAACAATCGACAAGGCTGAGGACAGACAGATGTTCAAGGACACAATGGAGTCAATAGGTCAGCCTGTTATTCCGTCACTTGTCGTAAACGATGTCGAGTCAGCCGTTGACTTTGCAAATAAAATCGGCTATCCGCTTATTATCCGTCCTGCGTTCACCCTCGGCGGTACAGGCGGCGGTATCGTAAACAACGAAATTGAACTGCGTGAAATTACCTCAAACGGACTTGAACTTTCACCTATTACACAGGTTCTTGTTGAAAAGTGTATTGCGGGCTGGAAGGAAATCGAATTTGAAGTAATGCGTGACAAGCTCGGAAATGTAATCACCGTCTGCTCAATGGAAAACTTCGACCCTGTCGGAGTTCACACGGGCGACAGTATCGTTATTGCACCGACAGTAACGCTTGCTGATAAGGAATATCAGATGCTGCGTTCTGCGGCACTTAACATTATTTCGGCACTCGGCGTAGAGGGCGGCTGTAACTGTCAGTTTGCACTCGAACCCGAAAGTATGCAGTATGCCGTAATCGAAGTAAACCCCCGTGTATCACGTTCTTCGGCTCTTGCGTCAAAGGCAACGGGCTATCCTATCGCAAAGGTTGCCGCAAAGCTCGCAATAGGCTATACACTCAATGAAATCAAGAATGCCGTAACAGGTACAACATACGCTTGCTTTGAGCCTGCACTCGACTATGTTGTCGTTAAATTCCCGAAGTGGCCGTTCGATAAATTCGTATATGCAAAGAGAACACTCGGCACACAGATGAAGGCAACAGGCGAGGTTATGGCTATTGCACCGACATTTGAACAGGCTATTATGAAAGCCGTAAGAGGTGCTGAAATTCACCACGACACTATGGCGTCACCCAAGTTTGAGGGTATGACCGACGAGGAAATCAGGGACAGACTCAGCATTTGCGATGATGAGCGTTCATTCTGCGTGTATGAGGCACTCAGACGTGGAATAAGCGTTGACGATATTCACGCAATAACAAAGATTGACGAATGGTTCCTTGAAAAGCTGCTTAATCTTTCGGACTGCGAAAAAGAGCTTGCAAAGGGACAGCTTGACAACGAGCTTTATGTAAAGGCTAAACATCTCGGTTTCCTTGACAGAACGATAGAGGAGCTCAGTGGCTGTAAGGTCACTAATCCGCTTGTTCCCGTATATAAAATGGTTGATACCTGTGCCGCAGAATTTTCTGCCGAAACACCGTACTTCTATTCAACCTTTGACAGCGACAACGAGGCTGAAACATTTATAAAAGAAAAGAACTCAGACCGTCAGACAATTATCGTATTCGGTTCGGGTCCTATCAGAATAGGACAGGGCATAGAGTTCGACTATGCGTCGGTTCACTGCGTATGGGCATTGAAACAGGCCGGCTATGACGTTGTTATCGTAAACAATAACCCCGAAACCGTTTCAACCGACTTTGACACAGCCGACAGACTTTATTTTGAGCCGCTCACAAACGAGGACGTAATGGGCATAATCAAAACCGAAAAGCCGTTCGGTGTTGTTGTTGCATTCGGCGGACAGACAGCAATCAAGCTCACAAAATATCTCAGCGACAACGGCGTAAACATTCTCGGAACATCAGCCGACAGCATTGATATGGCTGAGGACAGAGAGCGTTTTGACGAACTTCTCGAAATGCACCATGTAAGCCGTCCACAGGGCTTTACTGTAATGACAACCGAGGAAGCACTCGAAGTTGCCGAGAAAATCGGTTATCCTGTTCTTATGCGTCCGTCGTACGTTCTCGGCGGTCAGAATATGATTATCGCATTCAACGAGGCTGACATAAGAGAATATATGGCAATCATTCTTGCACAGGATATTGAAAACCCGATTCTCATCGACAAGTATCTTATGGGTCCTGAGCTTGAAGTTGACGCTATATGCGACGGCGAGGATATTCTCATTCCGGGTATTATGAAACACGTTGAACGTGCGGGTGTTCACTCGGGCGACTCAATCGCAGTATATCCGGCTTGGAACATCAGCGACGAAATGACCGAAAACATTATCAGAACTTCAAAGAACCTTGCTGTTTCACTGAAAACAAAGGGTCTTGTAAATATTCAGTACCTTATCTATAACGACAGACTTTATGTTATTGAAGTAAACCCACGTTCATCAAGAACAATTCCTTACATCAGTAAGGTTACAGGCGTACCTATGGTTGACCTTGCAACAAGGGCAATGCTCGGCGAAAAGCTGAAAGATATGGGCTACGGCACAGGTCTTTACAAGAAGTCGCCTTATGTTGCCGTTAAGGTGCCTGTATTCTCATTTGAAAAACTCATCAATGTTGACAACCAGTTAGGCCCTGAAATGAAGTCAACAGGCGAGGTTCTCGGTATTGCCAACACACTTGAAGAGGCTCTCTACAAGGGACTTATTGCGGCCGGCTACAAGATGAAAAAGCACGGCGGCGTATTCATTACGGTTCGTAACAGCGATAAGGTTGAAATAGGTGACGTTGCAAAGAAATACAACGAACTCGGTTTTACTCTTTATGCGACAAAGGGTACTGCAAAGACAATAAGAGATTACGGCATTGATGTAATTGAGGTTGATAAAATCCACGAAAACGACAAGGACAACACTCTTACACTTATCGAAAGCGGAAAAATCAACTATGTTATCTCAACATCATCAAAGGGTAGAATTCCTACCCGTGACAGCGTTAAAATCCGCAGAAAGACAGTTGAACACAACATTCCCTGCCTTACATCTATTGATACGGCAAACGCTCTTGCGGATTCGTTAAAGAGTAAATACTCAGAATACAGCACTGAGCTTGTTGACATAAACAATATGAGAACCGAAAAGGTGAAACTGAAATTCACAAAAATGCAGGGCTGCGGAAACGACTACATCTACTTTAACTGCTTTGACCAGAAGATTAACAATCCTGAGGGACTCAGCGTGCGTTTCTCTGACAGGCGTTACGGAATAGGCGGCGACGGCGTTATACTTATCTGTCCGTCAGATGTTGCCGACGCTAAGATGAAGATGTACAACACGGACGGCAGTGAGGGCAAGATGTGCGGCAACGGTATCCGCTGTGTAGGTAAATACCTTTTTGACCATAATATGGTACAGGGCGACGAGGTTAAAATAGAAACACTCAGCGGCATAAAGACCTTGCAGGCATTCCGTCACGACGGCGTTGTTGATGTACTCAGGGTTGATATGGGTAAGGCTGTGCTTAATTCAAATCTTATTCCTGTTGCACTTGACAAGCCGAAGGTTATAAACGAGCCTGTTTCAATCGGCGGAAAAGACTACAACATTACCTGTGTATCAATGGGCAATCCGCACAGCGTTGTGTTCTGCAATAACGTAGAAAAAATAGACCTTGAAAAAATAGGACCGCTCTTTGAAAACAGTGAGCTTTTCCCTGAAAGAGTAAACGCTGAATTTGCAAAGGTTATCGACGACCACACAATCGAAATGAGAGTATGGGAACGTGGAAGCGGTGAAACTTGGGCTTGCGGTACAGGTGCGTGTGCTGTTGCCGTTGCGGCAGTTGAAAACGGACTGTGCAGAAAGAACGAAAAAATTACCGTTAAGCTCAAAGGCGGCAATCTGATTATTGAATATACAGACGACACGGTATATCTTACAGGCTACGCAGAAACAGTATTTGAAGGAGAAATTGAGTTATGACAACAAAGTATATATTTGTAACGGGCGGCGTTGTTTCGGGTCTTGGAAAGGGCATTACTGCGGCGTCACTCGGACGACTGCTTAAAGCAAGAGGCTTGAAGGTTGCCGCTCAGAAACTCGACCCCTATATAAATGTTGACCCCGGTACAATGAGTCCGTATCAGCACGGCGAGGTATATGTAACCGAGGACGGTGCCGAAACCGACCTCGACCTCGGTCACTATGAAAGATTTATTGACGAAAACCTCAATAAATTCTCGAACCTCACAACAGGCAAGGTTTACTCAAATGTTCTCGAAAAGGAACGCAAGGGCGACTATCTCGGCGAAACAGTACAGGTTATTCCGCACATAACAAACGAGATTAAATCTTTCATCTATGAAGTAGGCAAGCACTCGGACGCTGATGTTGTCATTACCGAAATCGGCGGCACTGTCGGCGACATTGAAAGCCAGCCGTTCCTTGAAGCTATCCGTCAGGTATCCGTTGAAGTCGGACTTGAAAACAGCCTGTTCATTCACGTTTGCCTTGTGCCTTACATCAAGGGCAGTGAAGAACACAAGTCAAAGCCTGCACAGCATTCCGCAAAGGAGCTGCGTTCACTCGGTATCAATCCTGACATTATGGTTCTCCGTTGTGACGAACCGCTTGAACCGAGTATTTTCAAGAAAATTGCTATGTTCTGTAATGTAAAGCCTGACTGCGTAATCGAAAATATGACAATTCCTGTACTTTATCAGGCACCTATGATGCTTGAAAAGGCTAATTTCAGCGACATTGTCTGCCGTGAACTTCATATTGATGCTCCAAAGCCCGATATGACCGAATGGCAGGAAATGCTTGACAGAATTAACGCAAGAAACAAAAAAGTAACTATCGCACTCTGCGGTAAATATGTACAGCTCCACGACGCTTATCTCTCCGTTGCCGAGGCTTTACAGCACGCAGGCTACGAAAACCAGTCATTTGTTGACATCAAGTGGGTTGACACAGAGCTTATCACCGAATACACCGTTGAAGAGCTTTTGGGCGATGTTGACGGTATTCTTGTTCCGGGCGGCTTTGGAAACAGAGGTGTCGAGGGCAAAATCATTGCCGCAAAATACGCAAGGGAAAACGATATTCCGTATCTTGGAATATGCCTTGGTATGCAGACGGCTGTTATCGAATATGCAAGAAACGTTCTCGGCTTTGATGACGCTGACTCAGGAGAGTTTGACCCCGAAAGTCAGCACAAGGTTATCGACCTTATGAACGACCAGAAGGGTGTTCACGAAATGGGCGGCACAATGCGTCTTGGTGCTTATCCGTGCAAAATCCGCAAGGGTACAATGATGGAAAAATCATACAATCAGTCCGAAATTGCCGAGCGTCACCGTCACCGCTATGAATTTAACAACGAATTCCGCTCACAGTTTGAAGAAAACGGTATGGCTGTAACAGGTACATCACCTAACGGTATGCTTGTTGAGGCTGTTGAAATTCCTGCTAACAGATTTTATGTGGGAGTTCAGTATCATCCCGAATTCAAGAGCAGACCGAACCACGCACACCCGCTTTTCAGGGAATTTATCAAAGCAAGCCTTGAAAAAAGTGAGGAGTGAGGAGTTAGGAGTTAGGAGTTAGGAGTTGTTGTGACCGTCAGTTCGTGCGGTGAGATAGATTTATTGTAAAAATATTCATTCAGGAGTGAAGAAAAATGCCACAGCTTAATGAGAATTTTCTTAAACTTGAAAAGAACTATCTTTTCATCAACATTGCAAAGAAAATAAACGCTTTTATTGCCGAACACCCAGACAAAAAGGACAACATCATCAGAATGGGTATCGGTGATGTAACATTACCTATTGCACCTTGTGTTGTTGAAGCAGTCAAAAAAGGTGCAGAGGAAATGGGTGTTAAGGAAACATTCAAGGGCTATGAGGACAGCGGCACAGGCTACGACTTCCTCAAAGAAGCCATTGCAAAATACTACAAGAAATTCGGGGCAGATGTTGCCGCTGACGAAATAAGAATAAGCGACGGTGCAAAGTCAGACTGCGGAAATATCGTTGATATTTTCGGCGACGATAACGTTGTACTTATTACTGACCCTGCATATCCCGTTTATGTTGATTCAAACCTTATGAGCGGCAGAAAGGTTATATATGCCGACTGCAAAAAGGAAAACAACTTCTGTGCAGTTCCCGACAAAAATGTTCACGCAGACCTTATCTACCTTTGCTCACCGAACAACCCGACAGGTGCGGCTTTCACAAAGGAACAGCTCAAAGCGTGGATTGATTATGCAATCGACAACAAGGCTATCATAATTTATGATGCGGCTTATGAGGCATTTATCACAGAACCCGACATTCCGAGAAGTATCTTTGAGGTTGAGGGTTCAAGACAGTGTGCGATTGAGATTTGTTCTCTCTCAAAGACAGCCGGCTTTACCGGTATGCGTTGCGGATATACCGTTATCCCGAAGGAGCTTGAATTTGTTGCAAGCGACGGAACAGTTGTAAATATCTCTCAGATATGGGGCAGAAGACAGGGTTCAAAATTCAACGGTGTTTCTTATCCTGTTCAGTGCGGTGCAGCCGCAGTATTTACTGACGAGGGACAGGAACAGATTAAAGTAAACCTTGAATACTACAAGGAGAACGCAAGAATTATTGCATCAGCACTTGACGAACTCGGAATTTACTACACAGGCGGCAAAAACTCACCGTACATCTGGCTTGAATGTCCGAACGGTATGAAGTCGTGGGATTTCTTTGACTTACTTCTCAACGAAATAAATGTTGTAGGCACACCGGGTGCAGGCTTCGGCAAAAACGGTGAGGGCTTCTTCCGTCTTACATCATTCGGCGACAGAGATAAGACAATAGAGGCTGTCGAAAGACTTAAAAAACTCCTTAAATAATTTATAATTAACATAAATTTAATAAAAAAATAGAAGAATACAGAAGAAAATCTGCCCCGAATTTGGTATGATGAACTTACCCGTCAAACATCAACCAAAAGAAAGGGCAGATTTTCATTGAAAATTTTTAAAAAATTTTTATTTTTTACTGTCCAAACCTGTTTCTGAATCGTATATATTAATGTCATAAGAAAATGACATTGGAGGTTTAATAATGAATAAAGATTTTATAAAAATCATTCCCTTAGCACTTAAAGGTGATAATTCAGCTTTTGAAGCTCTCTATAATATAACAAAAGATAAGGCGTATTTTATAGCATTAAGCCTGACTCACAATGAGAATGATGCGATGGATATATTACAGGAAAGCTATATGAAGGCTTTCAGCAATCTTGATAAGGTCAATCCGCCTGAAACGTTCGATAATTGGTTCAACCGCATTGTTGCCAACCAAAGTAAAGATTTTCTGAAAAAGAAAAAGCCTGTTCTCTTTGACGATATATCCTCGGATATTACTGTTGATTGGGACGAAAGTGAAAAAAACGAGGACTATATTCCTGAACAGTCACTTGATAACAATGAAACAAGCCGACTGATTATGGAAATTATTAACAAACTTCCCGAAGACCAGCGGCTTTGTATTCTTATGTATTATTATCAGGATATGAGCGTTGCAGACATTTCATCAACGCTTAATCTTACCGTTTCTACGGTAAAATATAAGCTTTCCGCCGCAAGAAAAACAATAAAATCAGAGGTTGAAAAGCTTGAAAAGAAAGGCACAAAGCTATATGCCGTCTTTCCGTTTGCACTCTTGCCGTCAATTATCAGCCAATCAGCACAAGCCACATCTGCACCGGCTTTTTCGGCTGTGTCCTCTGCTGTTTCAGGTACTGTCGCAAACGCTACGGCAAATATAGCTTCTAAAACATTATCAGGAGGAATAAATATGATTTTCAAAACCACAGCTTCAAAAATTATCGCGGCGGCACTTGCCGTTGCTGTTATCGGAGGCGGTGTTACAACAGCCGTCATAATCGCAAATAACAACAACAAAAACAGCACTCCAACAAGTTCAGCCACAAGCAGTTCTGTTAATACAAGCGGTACAGGAGAAGAAAGCTCAGGCTCTGTTTCTTTACTTGAATCAAGCGATGTATCACAAAATGTCGATGTCGAGATTATTGACGAGAATAAATATGCTTATAGTGACCCATACCTTTTTAACGCTATTCTTTCTTCAAGCACCGAAAGTGGCAGCTATGATTCAGTTGCGATTTTGGGATGTGGTTTATCTGACAGTACGATTGTCATACCTAAAGAAATTAGTAATCGTCCGGTCAGAAAAATCATGTATAAAGCATTTGACAATCATGAAAACCTTACCACACTGGTCATTCCCGATACTGTTAATATTATACAGCCAATATGTAATAATTGCCCTAAGCTTTCTGAGGTAATAATCCCCGAAAGTGTAAACAAAATAGCTGATGGTACTTTTACTAACTGCCCAAATCTTACTTTGAAAGTAAAAGCAGGCTCATACGCAGAACAATATGCAAAGCAAAACAACATACCATATACTATATATGAAATGAGAAAGCAGGAATCCTCTGTTGAGGAGTCTGTTGCCAGTGAAATTTCAGAGTAAAATTTCAATACCTAATGACCTGTGATAAGCCTGAAATTGAAACAGAAAAATTTAAAAACAAAACTGAATAAGCAAAACAAAAAACGGACTATATCATTTTTGAAGTGATACAGTCCGTTTTTATAGTTGTTAAGAATTATTATTCTGTTAGTTCTGTTGTGTTTTCTTGTTGCGGATTTTTTACAGCCTTGACAAAAGCACAGCTGTCACGGGGGATAATGAGTTCGTTGCCTGTGAGGTTCGTGTCCATAAAGGTTTCGCCGCCGATAAATTCGTCGGGTACTCTGAATTTTATGGTATAGTCTGCGGCATTGAAAACGCATATAAGCATATCGTTTTCGTCCTCACGGATATAACCCATTGTGCGACCTGTTGAACCAAACTCGTGTAAATCGCCGTCAACAAGACAGGAACACTGTTTTCTCATTTTGCCGAGTGCTTTGTACCATTCAAGAAGTTCTTTGTCCTCCTTGCCCCAAGGGAATGTTGCACGGTTGAACGGGTCTTTGTAGCCCTCAACGCCGACTTCATCACCGTAATAAATACAAGGCACACCGGGGAGAGTATAAAGAATACCGCTTGCAATTCTCATTCTTCTCAGACCGTATTCACGCTGTTGCGGATTGAGCTTTGTTGAGGCTTGCCACTCACGTCCTCTGCCGTTCTGACGTTCACCTGCAAGAAGTGTAATAACACGCTCGGTGTCGTGTGTGCCGAGAAGATTCATAAGTGAGCGTATAACAGGGCGAGGGTAGTTTTCGAGAACATTAAGTACAATTTCAATCATATCACGACCGTCGCCGCAGTCAAGAAAACCGAGTATTGCATCTCTGAACGGATAGTTCATAACGCTGTCAAGCTCTTTACCGTAAAGAAAGCGTCTGCGTGAACCGTAGCTTTCCTTGTTTGATGCGTCCTCCCATACTTCGCCGAGAAGTAATGCGTCGGGGTCTTCGGCTTTGACTGCCTCTCTTATATGCTCGATAAATTCGTCGGGCAGCTCATCGGCAACATCAAGCCGCCAGCCGCTGTTGCCGTTTTTTATCCATTTGCGGATAATGCCGTTTTCGCCGTTGATGTATTCGTTAAAAGAGCTTGAAAGCTCCTCGACCTCAGGCAGGGTATTAAAGCCCCACCAGGAGTTATATATGTTAGGCCACTCAATAAATTTATACCATGTATAATACGGTGATTCCTTTGAGTTATATGCACCGTTTTCGGGATAGCGTTTTTCACGGTTGAAATATTTGCTGTCACTGCCTGTATGACTGAAAACGCCGTCATTTATTATTCTTATGCCGAGTTTTTTCGCATCACTGCAAAGCTCAACAAAATCCTCCTCAGTGCCGAGAACAGGGTCGATTTTTTCATAGTCGCCCGTGTCATAACGGTGGTTTGAATATGCCTCGAAAATCGGGTTGAGATAAATACAGGTAACGCCGAGGTCGTGAAGATACGGCAGTTTCATTTTTATGCCTTTGAGGTCGCCCTGAAAGAAATCGGAATTTGTAATTATGCCGTATTCATTAGGTCGCCAGTCGGGAATATTGTTCCAGTCGGTCTGAATTTTCTTGTCGGGATAAATACCGTCCTTTTTCTCACCCGAAAAATAAAATCTGTCGGGGAAAATCTGATACATAATTCCTCCGGGCAGCCATGACGGAGTTTCAAAGTCCTTGTCATAGCACAAAAGCTGAAAGCGTGGCTCGCCCTCATTTGTCGAGAGATGTCCCTCGCCGCCGTAGCCTTTCATAACAAACCGTCTGCCGTAGCAGGTTTCAAGGCTGAAATGATACCAGAAAAGTCCGATTCTGTCGGCGTTCAAATCGCATTCCCACTGTTCGTGGTCGTAGCCGACCATACCGCTCCAATACATACTGTAAAATGTAGTGTCGCCGTATTTGTCGTCTTTTACTGCAAGCAGAGCATTTGAACAGTGCAGACTGCGTGGAAGTACAATCCTGAAATGAATTTTTGTTTCAGACGGAACAGCCCCTGTCGGACTGCGAAATTCCCTATCACGAGAGTTAAATATTTTCATTCTTATTTCCCCTTAACTTTTTAATTTGATTTATAGTTATAGCATTACACTATAATTGATTTGCGTTTTAATATCAATAAAAACTAATCTCTGTACAACAAACAAACGGTTCACAAAAATAATTATGAATTATGAATTATGAATTATGAATTAGTCTGTGCTGTATTCATCGACTAAGTGCCACATAGGTTCTTCGACTATTGCCTGTGCCTTAATGCCGTCGGCGGTGTATTCCTCTGAAAGTAAAGCACCTGTATTTCTCAGTTTGCTGAGGAGGGAAGCTTTGTCAAACGGAACAAGCAGGGTGTATTTTCTCAGTCTTACGGGAAGATTGTTTTCGATTGCACGGAGTAATTCGTCAATGCCTATTGCGTTTTTTGCACAGATACGCACGGAGCTTCTGCCGTTTGGCAGGTCATCAGGATTGCCCACAAGGTCGCATTTGTTGAATACCGATATAACAGGTCTGTCTGTACAGCCGAGTTCTCTTAATAAAGAGTTTGTTACATCAAGATGAAGTTTATACTCATCGCTTGAAGCGTCACAAACATTTAATATAATATCAGCCAGAGCCGCCTCTTCAAGAGTTGATTTAAAAGCCTCGACAAGATGGTGCGGCAGTCGGCGTACAAGTCCTACGGTATCAATAAGCATTACCGAAACGCCGTTAGGAAGTTTCAGTGCTCTTGAAGTAGGGTCAAGCGTTGCAAAAAGCTTGTTTTCCGAAAGAACTCTTGCCTGAGTCAGCGTATTCATAAGCGTTGATTTGCCTGCATTGGTATATCCGACAATGGCAACGGTGATTACTCCGTCCTTTTTTCGTCTTGAACGTAGCTGTTCACGGCGGTTTGTCATATGTTCAAGCTCGTCTTTGAGATATTCTATTCTTCGTCTGATGTGACGGCGGTCTGTTTCAAGCTTTGTTTCACCGGGACCCCTTGTTCCTACGCCGCCGCCGAGTCGTGACATTTCACGGCCTTTACCTGAAAGACGTGGCATAAGATATTTAAGCTGTGCAAGCTCAACCTGTAATTTACCCTCGTTTGTTTTTGCCCTTATCGCAAAAATATCAAGAATAAGCATAGTTCTGTCAATGGTACGAATATCGGTTTCGTCCTCAATGTTTCTGATTTGTGTAGGGGTAAGCTCCGTGTCAAAAACAATGAAGTCGATTTCGTTGTCACTGCAAAACTGCTTTATTTCTTCGAGCCGTCCCGACCCGATACAGGTTGCACCGTCGGGTTTTTCACGCTTTTGCATAATTGACGCAACAGGATCTGCACCGGCACTGCTGACAAGCTCATACAGCTCTTTCATTGAGCTTTCAGCATCATATTCGCCCGTGTCAATTCCCACAAGCAATGCACGTTGAATTTTCTGTTCGTTTTCATACATTTCCATATTGAAAATTCCTTTCGGCAAATTCATATTCATATTATATAATATAACATATATTGAAATCTAATAAAAGTAAAAATTACCTTATCCGTGTAAAAATCATACGAAAGATATAAAAGTAATAATTGTTTCATAAATGTGGGATTCTTTTTGTTATTATTATGTATTTAAAGTCGTGCGGAAATATGCTACAATAAAATAAGTATATGAATTTTTGGGTTCATTTATATAATTAAAATATAAAAGAGGTTAAATTATGAAAAGGGAATATGATGTCCTGATTGTCGGTTCGGGTGCAGCAGGTCTTTATGCGGCTTTGCAGTTTCCTGAAAATGTAAGCGTTCTTCTTCTCTCGAAACGGGAGCTGACTCTGTCGAACAGTTCGCTTGCACAGGGCGGCGTTGCGGCTGTTCTGGACAGAAACCACGACAATTTCAAACTGCATATAGCCGATACGCTTATCGCAGGAAAGTACAAAAACAACCTTAAAGCAATCGAGGTGCTTGTAACAGAAGGTCCTCAGGACGTTCTCAAACTCAAAGAAATGGGCGTTGCTTTTGACCTTGATTCAAGCGGAAAATTACAGATGACGCTTGAAGCGGGACACTCCCGTCACAGAATTGTACACCACAAGGATTCAACGGGACGTGCCATTGTTGACACTCTGATTGAACAGGTGAAAACTCATAAGAATGTTGAAATTCTTGACGGTACACTTCTCTATAACCTCGAAAACAACGGACGGGGTTTTTACGCAGGAATGATTATGCCGAACGGCGAGTCAAAGGTCATTGCCGCACATTACTGTATTCTTGCCTCGGGCGGTATAGGCAGAGTTTATAAATATACGACTAATTCCGCCATTGCAACAGGCGACGGTATTACTCTTGCATATATGCTCGGTGCAAAAATAAAGCACCTTAACTGGATTCAGTTCCACCCGACAGCTTTTGCCGCAGAAAAGGACCGTGAGCGGTTCCTCATCAGCGAGGCTGTTCGTGGAGAGGGTGCAGTTCTTCTTAACTGTGACGGAGAACGTTTTGCACAGAACTATGACGAGCGTGGAGAGCTTGCTCCCCGTGATGTCGTTTCAAACGCAATTATGCTTGAATCGCAGAAAAAGGGCAACGAAAGGTTCTATCTCGACATTACCCACAAAGACCCCGAATTTGTAAGGAACCGTTTTCCGATGATTTACGAAAGATGTCTTGAAGAAAATATCGACATAACAAAGGACAGAATACCTGTATTTCCGTGTCAGCATTATCTGATGGGCGGTATTGATGTTGACCTCAATGCACACACAACAGTTGACAGGCTTTATGCCGCAGGTGAATGTTCACACACGGGTGTTCACGGTGCAAACCGTCTTGCAAGCAACTCACTGCTTGAAGCGTTGGTATTTTCACGCAGAGCGGCAAATGATATTATCTCAAAACTTGCCGTTGAAAACAACACACCATTCGGTGAGTTCAGAGAAAGCGACGATTTGAGCGGCAACAAGCTTCCGCACGGTTTCAGAACGGAAATAAGAGAAATTATGCAGGACTGCCATTTTGTTATTCCAAAGCCTGAAAATGTTCCGCAGGGCTTAAAGCGTTCAAAGGAAATACTCGACAACCTTTTAAGCGGCGGATATGAAATAAATCAGGACTTTGTTGAGGCAAGAAGCCTTGCAACAGTTGCAGCCATAGTATTAGAGGAGGTTCTCGAAGAAGATGACGCTGAATAAAATTTATGTTGACAACCTTATAAAAACCGCATTGCTTGAAGATATAAACTACTGTGATGTCACAACCGATTATCTTATTCCGGCTGAACAAATGGGCGAGGGTAAGTTCGTCGCAAAGGCTGACGGAATTGTATGCGGTGTTGATGTTGCACTCAGAGTTTTTGAAATGCTTGATGAAGATGTTAAGTATGAAGTTCTCAAAAAAGACGGCGACGAGGTCAAAAAGGGTGACGAAATACTCAGACTCAGCGGAAAAACCGCCGCACTTCTCAAAGGTGAACGCACTGCCCTTAACCTTATACAGCATATGAGCGGAATTGCAACAGCCGCACATACAGCTATGAAACTCGTTGAGGGTACAAACGCATCAATAGCCGACACAAGAAAGACGCTTCCGGGTATGCGTCCTTTGCAGAAATATGCCGTTATGACAGGCGGAGCAAAAAATCATCGCTACAATCTCTCAGACGCCGCTATGCTCAAAGACAATCACATTGACGCAGCAGGCGGAATAACAAACGCAATAACCAAGCTCCGCAGTAAAATCGGTCATATGACCAAAATTGAAGTCGAAACAAGAAATCTTGACGAACTCAAAGAGGCTCTTGACGCAAAAGCCGACATCATTATGCTCGATAATATGAGTCCCGAGCTTATGAAACAGGCTGTTGAAATAACAAACGGCCGTGCAGTGCTTGAAGCCTCAGGCGGCATTACCAACGAAACAATCCGTGCCGTTGCCGAAAGCGGCGTTGACATCATCTCAATCGGTGCCTTAACCCATTCCGTCAAAGCCTTCGACATCTCAATGTACATTAAATAGTTAGGAGTTAGGAGTGAGGAGTTAGGAGTTGTTGTGACTATGAGTTTGTGTGGGGTATGGCATTTATGAATATTACTAAAAAACAGCTTATAAGTGCTGTTGGCATAGCAGTCGGAATAATACTGATTATAGTGTGGTTTGCTTTAACGTTAAAAAATGAATCCGACAAAAACCGTGCCGCACAAATCATTTCTTACAATGAACCGTGTCTTGCTGATGTTGTAAGCTCATCATCTGTCACGATAAATCAGTCACGCAGACACAGGGGCGACACATACAGCTGGGTTTATGTTTCATACACCGTTAATGGTGTAAGCTACAACAATGTTTACGCCGGTGTCACAAAATGGAGAGTTTCAAGCGGCGAAAAGCTGCTTATCTACTATGACCCGTCAAATCCGCAGGACTGTACGGCGTCAAGCAACGGTTTCGGGTTTTATACACAGATGTATGCTTATCTTTTTGCGGCAGGTGTTGTTATAATATGTATATTTGTATTGCCGCCGATTTTCCTTAAAGTGAAAAGAAAGCGTGAACTGAAATATGCCGCTCAAAAAGAAGAAATGATAAACAAGAACCGTGTTCAGAATCTTTATTACACGGATTATAATGACGATAACAACGGACAAAATAAATATTGATTTTTTTCAGGCTCTCATCTTTACAGGTGGGAGCTTTTTATTATTCCTCATTTCTAATTCCACTCTCCACTCTCTGCTCTGATAACAACTCCTAACTCCTAACTCCTAACTCCTAACTATTATGTATGGGTGGGAGCTTTTTTTGCGTCAGATAATAATTATAGACATAAATTTATCAAGAAACTGCAAAAATATATATTGTAATTGAGGAAAAAATGTTATATAATGACTTTTATGAAAAAATTGTCATCACTAATATTATTTTATCGGGAGGAAACAAAATGAAATCTGCAAAATTGTCAAAGAAAATTATTGCAATAGCTCTTGCTGCTTGTATGCTTGGCGGTACTGCGGCAACAGGTGTCGGCTCGTACATGGGTTTAAGCACAACAGTCAGTGCGGCTGAAATCACTTCAACCGGTTTTGAATATGACACAAATGATGACGGAACAGTCACAATCACAGGTTACAGCGTAAGTGATACAGAACTGGTTATACCGTCAGAAATTGACGGCAAAAAGGTTACATCAATAGGTGATAGTGCATTTTATAATTGTGAAAAACTTACAAGCGTAACAATCCCTGACAGTGTTACATCAATAGGTGATAGGACATTTTATGGGTGTACAGCACTTACAAGCGTAACAATCCCTGACAGTGTTACATCAATAGGCAGTGAGGCATTTTACTATTGTTATATTCTGGAAAGTATAAAAATTCCGGACAGTGTTACATCAATAGGTAAAGCTGCATTTGCGTATTGTTATAGTCTGGAAAGTATAACAATTCCTTACGGTGTTATATCAATAGGTTATAAGGCATTTTATGATTGTATGGGACTTACAAGAGTAACAATCTCTGACAGTGTTACATCAATAGGTCAAAGTGCATTTTCTTCTACTCCGTGGCTTAAGAATAAGCCTGACGGATTGATATATGCAGGAAAGGTTGCTTATATATACAAAGGAGAAATGCCTGACAATACATCAGTTATTATAAAAGATGGTACAAAAGGTATTGCCGGTGGTGCATTTGATAGTTGTAAAGGACTTACAAGCATAACAATCCCTGACAGTGTTATATCAATGGGTGATTGGGCATTCCGCTCGTGTACAGGACTTACAAGCATAATAATCCCTGACAGTGTTACATCAATAAGTGATTATGCATTTTATGGGTGTACAGGACTTACAAGCATAACAATCCCTGACAGTGTTACATCAATAGGTTATAGTGCATTTGCGTATTGTAGAGGACTTACAAGCATAACAATCCCTGACAGTGTTACATCAATAGGTGATTATGCCTTTGGAGAGTGTTATAATTTAACTATCTATGGTGTAAAAGGTTCAGCAGCTCAAACCTATGCTAACGAACGTAATATACCGTTTGTTGCTATAAGTCCTCTTGCAAACAACTCAACAATCAGTGCAACAACAATAACCAAAGGCGACTCAATAACTCTTAAAGCCGTTGCGACAGGTGGTACATCACCATATCAGTATGCCTTTTCGGTTAAACACTCAACAGCGACATCTTGGACAACCATTAAATCTTACAGCACAACAGCAACAAAAACCTGGAAACCTGAAAAAACAGGTACATATAAGGTTTGTGCAAAGGTTAAGGACGCAAACGGAATGGAAGTCAAGAAGTTCTTTACACTCACGGTAAAAGAAGTAAAACCGCTTGTCAATAACTCAACAATCAGTAGTACAACAATTAACAAGGGCGACACAGTAACCCTTAAAGCCGTGGCGACAGGCGGCACAGCACCTTATAAGTATTCATTTACCGCCAGACATTCAACATCGACAAGCTGGACAAGCCTTAAAGGTTACAGCACAACCTCAACAAAGACCTGGACACCTGAAAAAACAGGTACATATCAGGTTTGTGCAAAGATTATAGACACAAACGGAACAGAAATCAAGAAGTTCTTTACGCTTACAGTAAATGAAGCAAAGCCGCTTACAAACAATTCCACAATCAGCAGGACAACAATTAACAAGGGCGGCTCAATAACCCTCACAGGCAAGGCAACAGGCGGCACAGCACCTTATAAGTATTCATTCACCGCCAGACATTCAACATCGGCAAGCTGGACAAGTCTTAAAGGCTACAACACAACCTCAACAAAGACCTGGACACCGGGTCTTACGGGTACATATCAGGTTTGTGCAAAGGTTAAAGACGCAACAGGCAAAGAATTAAAGAAATTCTTTACTCTTACCGTAAACTGAAAATTAAACAGTTAATCAATTAAATTATTCAAAAGCACAGGCATTTGATTTATAAAATGTCTGTGCTTTTGCGTTAATTATCATTTATTCTCAAAATTATTGAATAAAATTTTTTGAAAATCAAAATTTTATTTATTGAAATTGTGCATAGAATAAGGTATAATTATAATACGGAATGGTATATTTTAATTTACTTTATCAAAGGAGGAATTTATTGTGAAACTTGAACGGATAACAAGAAAAATCCTTGCAACAGCACTTGCTGTGTGTATGCTCGGCAGTGTTGCTGTGACAGGCGTTGGCTCGTACTTAGGTTTAAGCACAACAGTCAGTGCGGCTGAGGGTGATGCAGGAGTTACGGCAGACGGATTTAAGTACACGGAAAGCTATGACGGAACACTGATGATTACAGGCTATAACGGAAGTGACAAAAATATTGTAATTCCGTCCGTGATTAAC
>JBJEOP010000012.1:0-3958 GCA_051880775.1 Acutalibacteraceae bacterium | reverse complement strand
GAGAGAATAGACTACTTCCCGTCAACAACAAAGCTTAAAAGAGCAAAACCGATTATTGAAGTTCTTCCGGGCTGGAAATGCGACATAAGAGGAATAAAAAAATATGAGGATCTCCCTGAAAACTGCCGCAAATATATTGAATTTGCAGAAAAGGCAGTAGGCGTTCCGTTCAAAATGATTTCAAACGGTCCTAAGCGTGAGGACATTATTTACAGATAAGTTATAGGGAGGGTTAATTGTGTGTGGAATAGTTGGTTATATCGGCTATGAACAGGCTGCACCTATCCTTTTACAGGGACTTGAAAAGCTGGAATACCGTGGATATGATTCCGCAGGAGTATGCCTTTTTAACGGACAAGAGCTTCAAGTGGAAAAAGCAAAGGGAAAACTTGAAGTGCTGAAAAAACTTACAGATAACGGAGAAAATCTTTCCGGTACTGTTGGTATAGGTCATACAAGATGGGCAACACACGGCGAACCGTCCGACATCAACGCCCACCCTCATCTCAGTGAGTCAGGCAGATTTGCCGTCGTTCACAACGGCATAATCGAAAATTATAATCAGCTTAAAGAATATCTTATCTCAAAAGGCATAACATTCCGTTCAAAGACTGATACTGAGGTTATAGCACAGCTTATTGAGTATTATTATAAGGGCAATCTTATTGATACTGTTATCAAGGTTCTGTCAAAGCTTAACGGTTCTTATGCAATAGGAGTAATAAGTCAGGAAAACCCTGATGAAATTATTGCAGTCCGCAAGGAAAGTCCGCTTATTGTCGGACTTGGAGAGAATGAAAATTATATTGCATCAGATGTTCCGGCAATTCTTGCAAAAACAAGAAAAATCTATCGTCTGGAAAACAACGAGATTGCTATTCTTACCCGTGAAAATGTCAGAATTATCAATACAGATAAAGAAGAAGTTAAAAAAGAAGTCCAGACAGTCAACTGGGACGTAAGTGCGGCTGAAAAAGGCGGATATGAACATTTTATGTTCAAGGAAATTATGGAACAGCCAAAGGCGATTCACGATACAATAACACCCCGTATCAAAAACGGAAGGGTTGTTTTAGACGAAATTTCAATTACTGATGAACAGCTTAAAAACTTCAACAAAATTGGAATAATTGCCTGCGGTTCGGCATATCATGTCGGCGTTGTAGCAAAATATGTATTTGAAAAAATACTCAGAAAGCCTGTTGAGGTGGATCTTGCTTCTGAATTCAGATACAGAGATCCTATTGTAGATGATAAAACTCTTGCAGTGGTAATCAGTCAGTCGGGTGAAACGGCAGATACCCGTGAGGCTATGAAAGAGGCTCAGCGTCATGGTGCACACGTGATTTCAATAGTTAATGTCGTTGGAAGCTCAATAGCCTCAGAATCTGACGACGTAATCTATACCTGGGCAGGACCTGAAATTGCTGTCGCAACCACCAAAGCATACAGCACACAGCTTGCGGTAATTTATCTTATGGCAATATACTTTGGCGATAAGCTCGGAAATATCTCAGAAGAAGACTACAAAATGTATGTTTCGGAGCTTGAACAGCTTCCCGATAAGATAACTAAAATTCTTGAACATAAAGAGAATATTCAGTATCTTGCGTCAAAGCATTTTAACAGCCGTGATGTATTTTTCATAGGCAGAAACATTGACTATGCACTGTCGCTTGAAGGTTCTTTAAAACTTAAAGAAATTTCGTATATTCATTCAGAGGCGTATGCGGCAGGCGAGCTTAAACACGGTACGATTTCGCTGATAGAGGACGGCACACTTGTTATTGCTCTTGCAACTCACGAAAAACTTATCGAAAAGATAGTAAGTAATATCGAAGAGGTTCAGGCAAGAGGGGCAGAGGTTGTGTGTCTTGCGTGTGAAGATCATCAGGAAATAAAAAGTGTTTCGCAAAATACAATATTCATTCCTAAGGCTTGCGATATGGTATTGCCGTCACTTGCAGTAATACCGTTACAGCTTTTTGCGTATTATGTTGCATCTCTTAAAGGCTGTGACATTGATAAACCCCGTAATCTGGCAAAATCAGTTACAGTTGAGTAAATGCCGGAATTTTCGCACAAGGAAATTACACTGTAAAAATAAAAAAGCAAAATAGGGTGAAATTATGGAAATTAAAAACGAATCGGTACTCATTATGGATTTTGGCGGACAGTACAGTCAGCTTATAGCAAGACGTGTTCGTGAATGTAATGTTTACTGCGAGCTTAAATCCTATAAAACATCTGTTGAAGAAATAAAGGCAAAGGGATACAAGGGCATTATCTTTACAGGCGGTCCTAACAGTGCCTATGATGATAACGGTCCGAAATGCGACCCTGAAATATTCAATCTTGGAATTCCTGTTCTTGGGATTTGCTATGGTGCACAGCTTATGGCACAGACTCTCGGCGGCAAAGTAAGCAGCTCAGAGGTAAAAGAATATGGAAAAACAGATGTAGAATTTGATACATCATCTTTGCTTTTCCATTCCGCAGAAGAAAAAAATGTATGTTGGATGAGCCATACAGACTATATTTCAACAGTACCTCATGGTTTTAAAATTACCGCTAAATCCGCTGACTGTCCTGTTGCTGCAATGGAAAATATTGAGCGTTCACTTTTTGCAATGCAGTTTCATCCGGAGGTTCAGCATACAACAGAAGGTATGCTTTATCTAAAAAACTTTCTTTATAATGCTTGTGGTTGTACAGCTGACTGGAAAATGAGCTCATTTGTCAACGATACAATACAGCGTCTTAAAGAAGAAATAGGGGATAAAAAAGTTATCTGTGCATTATCAGGCGGTGTTGATTCGTCTGTTGCGGCACTTCTTGTACACAAGGCAGTCGGTAAACAGCTTACCTGTATTTTTGTTGATCACGGACTTCTCCGAAAGGACGAGGGCGATCAGGTTGAATCAATATTCAGAAAGCAGTTTGATATGAATCTTATCCGTGTAAACGCAAAGGACAGATTTCTTTCAAAACTTGACGGTGTAACAGAACCTGAAAAGAAACGCAAAATTATCGGTGAAGAGTTTATCAGAGTTTTTGAAGAGGAATCAAAAAAACTCGGAAAGATAGAATATCTTTGTCAGGGTACAATTTATCCTGATGTTGTTGAAAGCGGTGTAGGCGAGGCTGCTGTAATCAAGAGCCATCATAATGTAGGCGGACTTCCGAAAGATGTCGGATTTGAGGGCATTATTGAGCCGCTCAGAAATCTTTTCAAAGATGAAGTGCGTCGTGCAGGACTTGAACTCGGAATACCTGAATTTCTTGTAATGCGTCAGCCGTTTCCGGGACCCGGTCTTGCAATAAGAATTATGGGTGACATCACTGACGAAAAGCTCGAAATTCTCAAAGACGCAGACGCAATTATGCGTGAAGAATTTGCAAATAATGGGCTTGACAAAACTGTAAACCAGTATTTTGCAGTTCTTACAGGCATTAAGAGTGTTGGTGTTATGGGTGACGGAAGAACCTATGACAACACTATTGCACTTCGTGCGGTTACAACGAGTGACTTTATGACGGCCGACTGGGCAAGAGTACCGTATGATGTGCTTGAAAAAATCTCTAATCGTATCATAAACGAAGTTGATAATGTAAACCGTGTAGTTTATGACATCACATCTAAGCCCCCGGCCACTATCGAGTGGGAATGACCGAAATATCCCAAGTCAACATCGCTTATCCTGATTTTATGGCAAATAATCTATCCTCTCCAACTTAATCCATCTTAGAAATGATTAAAAAATTTACTATCATTTGCTCCGATTATTTCATCAGGTTTTGCCTTACAAGCAAGTAAAAATATAAAATATCAAACCAATAATCAAACAAATAACAGAAATGACCTTAATAAGTGTATAAAAGCACTTATTGGGGTCATTTTTATTAGGTTCTATGTCAATAGTTGGGGTAAAACCGAAAAAATGAGAATACAAGTGGC
>JBJEOP010000011.1:0-3979 GCA_051880775.1 Acutalibacteraceae bacterium | reverse complement strand
ATTCATACTGATACCGTTGAGTGCAAATTTATTATTTTGTTCGTCAGTATCATATTTAAAATATACATCGTTTACCTGTATAAAATTATCCATCAAAAAGCTCCGATTTCTCAAAAATTCTTTATGACTGCCATATTGCCGTACTTCCGCAGGGCAGTGTAAGACCGCTATCGGTTACATGCAGACCGATTTCCGAGCTTGACACATTTCCGCCAAAGCGTTTTTTAAGCATTACTCCGAGAAGATACTCCATTACCGCCGGAGAAAGACCCGTTGTGTATGAATTGAGAATAAAAAACAGCGGATTGTCCGACAAAATCGGAACACAAAGCTGAACCAGCGAGAAAAGCTGTTCTTCAAGCTTCCAGACTTCTCCTCCCGGTCCTCTGCCGTAGGACGGAGGGTCCATTATAATTCCGTCATATTTGTTTCCACGGCGTTGTTCTCTCTGTACAAACTTAACGCAGTCATCAACAAGCCAGCGTACAGGCTTGTCTGAAAGTCCGCTGAGTGCGGCGTTTTCCTTTGCACACTGAACCATTCCCTTTGACGCATCAACATGGCAAACTGTTGCACCTGCATTAAGACACGCAAGCGTTGCCGCACCTGTATAGGCAAACATATTCAGGATTTTTACAGGGCGGTTTGCGTTTTTGATTTTTTCCGCCGCAAAGTCCCAGTTTACTGCCTGTTCGGGAAAAACGCCCGTATGCTTGAAGCCCATAGGCTTTATATTGAAAGTAAGGTCACGGTAAGCTATCTGCCATTGTGACGGAACTTTTTTGTAGTTATGCCAGGCACCGCCTCCTGTTGACGAACGGCTGTAACGGGCGTGTGCCTGTTTCCAAAGAGGATTTTTGCGTTCGGTTTTCCAGATTATCTGAGGGTCGGGACGGATAAGAATAATATCTCCCCACCGTTCAAGGCGTTCACCGTCTGAACAGTCAATAAGTTCATAATCCTTCCATTTTGCTTCACGCATAATATTCCTCCGTTTCGTTTGAAAACATTAAAATTTCAGATTAAATAATCTGATTGCATTTTTGTACATTATGTTATTGTAGTTTTCTTCGCCGATTATACCTTTAAGGTCATTGAAATAAGCGGGATATATTGATATTTCTCCCTTAGGGTTATTGTGGTATGTATCAAGACCGTCTATCGGGTTATCACTGCCGAACAATATCTTTTCACTGCCGAATTTATTTACTGCGTCAATTATATGTTCCATAGGAACCCATGTTGTATCGCCGTAAAGATTATCGGCTTTGCCGAGTAATTCAATGCTTTCTTTGTTATCTGTTCCAAGCCCTAAATGCACCATAACAAAGTTTATTTTCGGGTGCTTTATTGCGGCATTATATACATGGATTGAATTTGCCTCTTCACAGCCGCCTGTATGTGCGGTAACAGGAAGGTTATATTTTTCGGCAAGCTCATAATACGGTTCAAGCTTCGGATCATCAAGTGCTGTTTTGGAATGATACGGGTGAACCTTAATTCCGTGAATAACATCAAGGTTATCTTTTATCATATTTTCCAGCTTGTCGTCAACCTTTTCAAAAGCCGGCTTTATCCAATGAAAAACACCGATTTTATCCGGATTTTCCCGTGCAAATTTCAGGCTTTTTTCGAGTGAGGCTGTCTGGCTTATCTGATATTCCTTTGGTATAATGTTCAGATTTCCGTCATATTCGGCAGATTCAATGTTTGAAACCAAAGAATAATCAATATGATATTTTGCCATTGAATCGAGTACCATTTGTTCGGGCATATTGAAACCAATCATTTCTCCGATATGTACATGTGTATCAATTATCATAAAATTCACCTCTTAATTTCAAAAATCAAAGCAGTAATACTATGCAGAGCAAAATCAAATTCTGCTCTGCACGTTAAAGTCAATATTATTGTTTTATTTCAAGAATTGCACCTCTGTTAGCAGATGTAACAAGAGAAGCATATCTTGCAAGGTAGCCTGTTGTAATCTCAGGCTGTCTTGGTTTCCATTCGGCACGGCGTTTTGCCATTTCTTCATCGCTGATTTTTACATCAATTTTGTTTGCGTTGATGTCAATGGAAATAATATCGCCGTCCTTAACGAAAGCAATAGGTCCGCCGACTGCCGCCTCAGGAGAAACGTGACCGATAGCCGCACCTCTCGTTGCACCCGAAAAACGTCCGTCCGTGATGAGTGCAACTGAATTTCCAAGACCTCTGCCCACGATTGCGGAAGTAGGATTGAGCATTTCACGCATACCGGGTCCGCCCTTTGGTCCCTCATAACGTATAACAACAACATCACCGGCAACGATTTTACCACCGTTGATTGCGGCAATAGCGTCCTCTTCACAGTCAAATACCTTTGCAGGTCCTTCGTGTTTCATCATTTCGGGAGCAACTGCCGAACGCTTTACAACACAGGTATCGGGAGCAAGATTACCACGAAGTACTGCTATGCCGCCTGTCTGGCTGTACGGATTGTCGATAGGACGGATAACATCAGGGTTTTTATTTACGCAGTTTGCGATATTTTCGCCTACCGTTTTTCCTGTTACTGTAATGCAGTCAGTGTTGAGGAGATTTTTCTTGTTCAGCTCATTCATTACTGCATAAACTCCGCCAGCCTCGTTAAGCTGCTCAATATAAGTATGACCGGCAGGAGCAAGATGACAGAGGTTAGGAGTTTTTGATGAAATTTCGTTGGCAATATCAAGGTTGATTTCAATTCCACATTCGTGAGCGATTGCTGGAAGATGAAGCATACTGTTTGTACTGCAACCCAGTGCCATATCAACGGTAAGAGCGTTATAGAATGCCTTTTCCGTCATAATATCTCTTGGGCGGATATTTCTTCTGAGCATTTCCATAACCTGCATACCTGCGTGCTTTGCAAGTCTGATACGCTCGGAATATACTGCCGGAATTGTGCCGTTACCTTTAAGTCCCATTCCGAGAACTTCTGTAAGACAGTTCATTGAGTTTGCTGTGTACATACCCGAACATGAACCGCAGGTAGGACAGGCTTTTTCCTGAAATTCATTGAATTCTTCTTCCGACATTTTGCCTGCCGTATAGGAGCCTACTGCCTCAAACATACTTGAAAGTGATGTTTTACAGCCCTGTACCGTACCTGCAAGCATAGGACCTCCGCTGACAAACACGGTAGGAACATTTAATCTTGCGGCAGCCATAAGAAGTCCCGGTACGTTCTTGTCGCAGTTCGGAACCATTACAAGTGCGTCAAATGCGTGTGCCGTTGCCATACATTCGGTTGAATCACAAATCAAATCTCTTGTTACAAGAGAATATTTCATACCCTTGTGTCCCATAGCTATACCGTCGCATACTGCTATTGCAGGGAATACAACAGGTGTGCCGCCAGCCATAGCTACGCCTAATTTTACGGCTTCAACGATTTTATCAATATTCATATGACCGGGAACAATCTCGTTATATGAACTTACAATACCTACAAGAGGTTTTTCCATTTCTTCTTTTGTCATACCCAGAGCGTTAAACAATGACCTTTGCGGAGCTGTCTGGGCACCTTTTTTTACAGAATCGCTATTCATAATCTGATAACCTGCCTTTTAAAAATCACAATATATCTTTAATATTGTGTTATTTGTTTTAATTTTGACAACTAATATTATAAGTTTTTATGCGTATAATGTCAATGTACTTTTTCAAAAAAGTAAAGCCTGTATATCTTTTATCTTGCATAGCAATAACCGCAAAAAGACAGCGTAAAAAGCATTTCTGCCGTTCACACTGTCTTTGAATTACAGATTATTTTGTTCTGCCTATATCCTTGCGGTAGTGTACACCCTCAAATGAGATTTTTTCAACGGCTGAATATGCCTTGTCAAGTGCATCGTCAAGTGTTTTTCCGCTTGCCGTTACACCGAGTACACGACCGCCGTTTGTGAAGAATTTTCCGTCGGTGTATTTTGTGCCTGCGTGATATACGGTTGCA
>JBJEOP010000010.1:0-21957 GCA_051880775.1 Acutalibacteraceae bacterium | reverse complement strand
CCTGCTTTTGCTCCATATTAGATTTATTTTTCTATCTCATTTTGCTCATCTCTAGGATTATTATACTATAAAATATTGAAAATTGGTAGTTATATATAAATTTTTATGATATAATTATTTTACAAGATTAAACAAAGAGGACGGAGTATATGAGAACAATAGAAATTACGTCAAACGACAGCGGTCAGCGTCTGGATAAATTCCTGACTAAAAAATTTAAAAATATGCCGCAGTCACTAATGTATAAATATATTCGCACGAAATATATCAAGCTCAACGGTAAACGATGTGAAATTTCTTCCAGACTTCAAACAGGCGATATTCTTACGCTTTACATCAAGGACGAGTTTTTTGAGCCTGTTCCCGATGAATACGATTTCCTTAAAGCACCCGCAAAGCTTGACATAATATACGAAGATGAAAATATTATGCTCCTCAACAAAAAGCCGGGGCTTATCGTTCACCCCGACGAAAATTATCATTTTGACTCTCTTATTGCAAGGGTACAGCATTATCTTTATGACAAAAAAGAGTATGACCCAAAGAAAGAAAATTCCTTTGCACCTGCACTTGTCAACCGCATTGACAGAAATACGGGAGGAATTGTAATTGCCGCAAAAAATGCCGAGTCACTCCGTATTCTCAACCAGAAGCTGAAAGACAGAGAGCTTGAAAAGCTGTATCTTTGCATTGCCGTAGGAATTTTCGAGAAAAAATCCGCAACTCTTTCGGATTATCTTGAAAAGAACGAAAAGCAGAACCGTGTATATGTGCTGAAAAATCCGACAAAAAACAGTAAGACAATAAAGACAAAATACCGTGTTCTTGCCGAAAAAAACGGTTTCAGTCTTGTTGAAGTTGATTTGCTTACAGGCAGAACTCATCAGATAAGGGCTCATTTTGCGTCAATCGGACATCCTTTACTCGGTGACGGAAAATACGGCAAAAATGAAATAAATCGTCGTATGGGTTATAAATGGCAGGCACTTTATTCTCATAAGCTGACCTTTAAATTCACTACTGACGGAGGCATACTTGAATATCTTAACGGAAAAACCTTTACAGCACCAAAGGTATGGTTTGTTTCGTATTTTGATAAAGAGGACTACTTATCAAATTGAAAGTTAAAAATGGAAAATTGTTGCATCTTTATCTGTATTTGTGTATAATATAATATAGAATTGCGGCGGACGTCTGCGGACTATGCCTAAGGGAGTCGGATGAGTCCGGCTCTCTTTTATTTTTATCCTGTTGTCAGAGTTTTTGCTTTGGCGGAGTGCCTCCGCACGCAATTTGCGTTCAAGGTTTGTGATAGCGGTAAATTATTGTCCGCAGTATTGATTTGCAAATTGAATGAATGTGAATATATTTGAATTAGATTTTTATAAAAATTATTGTATCTGTTTCGGCAAAAAATACGGCAAATATGTATTATTATTTTAATAAGACTTATAAGGTTATCGGAAATCTTTACGGAGATGATGTATGTATGTATCCGAGAATAAGTGTTCGTGATAATGAAGTGACGGTTTATCTGAGCGGCGAAATAGACCATCATACCGCACGGGAAATCCGTGAGGCAACGGACTCGATTGTTCAGACAAAAAAACCGTCTGTTTTAAGACTGGATTTTTCGGGGGTTACATTTATGGACAGCTCGGGAATAGGTCTTGTTATGGGCAGATACAGAATAATGCTGCTTTACGGCGGAAAGGTTCGTGCGGTGAATGTTCCCGAGGGGCTTGAAAGAATTATGAATCTTTCGGGTTTGGGCTCACTTGGCATAATTGAAAAACGGGGTGAAAAGAATGAAACCACAAAATGAAATGAATCTTTGCTTTGAGAGTAAATCGTCAAACGAATCGTTTGCACGGGCGACTGTTGCAGCGTTTATCACTCAGCTTGACCCGACAATAAGCGAACTCAGCGATATTAAAACAGCTGTTTCCGAGGCGGTTACAAATTGTGTTGTACACGCATACAAAGACACAATAGGCAAAATATACATAACCGCAAGGATTTTTGACGGCGGTTTAATCACGATAAAAATACGGGATACAGGCTGTGGAATACCCGATATCGAAAGGGCAATGGAGCCGCTGTTCACTACGTCGGAAAGTGACGAGAGGGCAGGCTTGGGGTTTGCCGTAATGCAGAGCTTTATGGATAATGTAAAGGTTAAATCATCGGTCGGCAAAGGTACAACCGTTACATTTACAAAAAAACTCAGCCGACGGGTGCAGAATGTCTGAGCGTGAAAATACCGTACAGCAAAATCTCGGACTTGTACACGCCTGTGCAAAACGCTTCAAGGGCAGAGGCATTGAATATGACGATTTGTTTCAGGCGGGCTGTTTGGGACTTTTAAAGGCGGTAGATAATTTTGACGAGGAACGGGGATTTAAATTTTCAACCTATGCCGTACCGGTTATTATAGGCGAAATGAAAAGACTTTTTCGTGACGGCGGTGCGGTAAAGGTGTCAAGAAGTTTAAAAGAGCTGTCCTTAAAAGCAGTAAGAGAAAGTACAAAATTTGTTGCTGAAAACGGGCGTGAACCGTCTGTGTCTGAGCTTGCACAGCGGCTTGACGCCGAACCCGAACAGGTATCTCAGGCGTTGTCGGCGTCACAGATGCCCGTGTCGCTTACCGTCAGTGATGACGACGGCGAAAGTCAGACGGATATTCCCGTTGATGCTCCCGACGAACATCTGACGGAATTGATGTCGCTGAAATCAGAGATAAATAATCTTCCCGAGCGTGACAAAAATATTATTATACTTCGGTTTTTTAAGAACAACACTCAGTCGCAGACTGCCGAAAAACTCGGAATGACGCAGGTACAGGTGTCACGCCGTGAAAGAAAGATTCTCCTTGCACTCAGAGAAAAGCTTACAGGATAAAAACGCTCCCCTGCCTTTTAAAAGACAGGGGAGTAAACTTGTTTTAAATGAAAATTTCAATTATCAGTTTTTCAGTCGCCTATAAATATCTGAACCCAGTAGTCGATTCCGTTTGACTGATAATGTCCTACGCCTATGCAGTTAAAGTCAGAAGAAAATATGTTTGCCCTGTGTCCGGAGGATTTCAACCAGGAATTCATAACTTCGGCGACACTTTTCTGACCGTAGGCAATATTTTCGCCTGCTGACATATAGCCGACATTATTATCATCTAAAATAGTAAAACAGCTTGAACCGTCAGGTCTTGTATGGCTGAATTTTTCTGCAATTTCCTTTGCACGAATATCTGCAAGCTCATTGAGGTCAATGCGGTTTGCAAGTCCGGCAAGACCATTGTTTGTACGCTCGTTATTGACAATGGTTACAATCTCTTTTACATTTTCATCGGTTTTTGATACGGTTATACGGCAGGTTGCGGTAAGATTGTTTTGGGTTTTTACGGTTACGATTGCCGTTCCGCAGCCGACAGCCTTAACGGCTATTGTTCTGTTATTAAAAGAGATTATTTTAATGCAGCTTGTGTTGCTGCTTGACCAGCTGTATTTTACGCTGTCCGAATTTATATTGTTGCTTGCTGAAAGCGTATATACTTCGTTCATACTGAGTTTAAGGTTATTTGGAGTGATTGAAACAGAGGTCGGGTCGGGTTTTCTTACCGTAACATTACATTTTGCGGTTTTGCCGTTATCGGTTGTTACGGTTATCAGAGCCGTTCCGTCAGCCTTTGCCGTAATAACACCGTTAATATCTATTCCGGCAACTCTGTTATCGCTTGTTGAATATGTATAAGCCTTATGTGCAACATCTGACGGATATATGGTGAGGTTTAATTTTACTTTTTCACCTATATCAAGAGTAACCTTTGATTTGTCAAGACTGATTGATGTTATTTCCTTTTTTTGCGGAGTGTCGGTGCTTGGTTTTGTTATATTCTGAGTAGTGGTCTGTGTTTGACTTGCGGTATTGCTTTGTGTATTGCTTGCGGTGTTTTCCTTAACGGTTGTTGTATTGTTGTTTTGCTGTACGGCAGGTTTTTGTGTTGTTTCTTGCTGTGCAGTGGTTTTTGGAGGTGCTGAAATTGTCTGACTGTCCGATTTTTCCGAATCGCCGCTGTCCGAAGAGGTCTTGTTTTCAGTGGTTGTGTTGCTGTTCTCAGTAGTTGTATCAGTTTTGGAGTTTTCAATGTTTTCGGTAGTTTCAAGACTGCTTTCGGGTGTATCAAGGCCATCGGACGGTTCGTCACAGGTTGGATTTATTTCGGAAAATTCGTTTTTTTCGGCGGTTATAACAACAGGGGAGATTACAACATCATTTGTATAAGGCTTATTTGAAGCTTTTTGCATATTATTTGAACAGCCTGCTGCAATAAGCAATGACGATGCAAAGAGTATGGCAATTATTTTTTGAACTTTATTTTTACTCATAAAACTCATCTCCCTTTGTTGATATGATAACATTTTATTAACATAAATTAAAGACTAATTATGTCCAAATATTGAATATATTTTTATATATATTTACAAATATTAATATTTTGGTTGATAATTCTTAGCAAAAAACAGCGACGATTATTATGTAGTGTGGAGTTGTTTTTAGTCAGGAGGGAGGTATTTTTTGAACCGCCGGCTTACCGGGCGTCATAATTGCATAAGCTTATTCTGCCGGCAATGCATTACGATAATGATTACTTTGAACGCAATTCGGGTGCATAGAATTGAGGTGAACAGAATATAAATTCATAGATAAAATAATGGGAGAGGATTTATATTTATGGAATATGTGCTTGAAAAGGAGAAGTGCTGTGTCTGTGAAACCGTTTTTGACGGAGTTGCGGAACAGCCTGTCGATCTGGATTTCAGTCTGCCCGATTACTGCCCCGACATAGAGCGAATACTCAAATGCCGTATATGCCCGTCAATTATATCAAAAAATATTTCCGGCGACAGACTTGATGTTGACGGTACGGCGGTAATAAAGCTGTATTATCTTGACTCAAAAAAACAGGCGATAAGATATTGTGAGCATACAAGCCCGTTTTCGTGTTCATTCAATATCAAAAATACTTCTCAGGATATGACGGCGGTCGTAAAGCTGAGAGTGGATTATCTTAACTGCCGTGCATTAAGCCCCAGACGGCTTGACATTCACGGAGCGTTTTCGGTTTGTGCCACTGTATGTTCAAAATCCGAACAGGAATACTGCCGCAATATCGAGGGGGAAGATATACAGCAGAAAAAACATTCCGAAACAGTCAGCACGCTTTCGGGAACAGGACAACAACAGTTTTCTGTAAGTGAGGTTCTTGACATAGGTCAGGGAAAACAGTCGCCCGAAACAATAATCCGTTCCGAGCTTACCGTAAATATACAGGACAGCAAGGCGATATCCGATAAGCTTATGCTCAAAGGAGAGGTTCTTCTCAGCATACTCTATATAACGGATA
The DNA here is from genome assembly GCA_051880775.1 of Acutalibacteraceae bacterium. Taxonomy (GTDB): domain Bacteria; phylum Bacillota; class Clostridia; order Oscillospirales; family Acutalibacteraceae; genus UBA1213. The sequence continues at coordinate 16,553 of JBJEOP010000010.1, read as the reverse complement.
TTGAAACAGGTTCACAGGACACAATGACTTTCAGTATCCCGATAAGTCAGGTGGTTGATGTTCAGGGTATCAGTGAAACTTCTCAGAGTGAAGTCAGTGTTGATGTTCTGAGCTATGATGTTTCACTTAAATCGGAATATGACGAAAACAGCACGCTTGTAACGCTTGACGCACGGCTTTGTGCAACGGTTTATGCCTATGACGAAATGAATATAGAGCTTATTGACGACGCCTATTCAACAGCCTATGAGCTTGATATGTCGTACAGACAGACTCCGCTTGTGCGTCTTGCGTCTGATATTGCGTTGTCACAGTCAGTAAAAGACGAGGTTAAAACAGGCGACAGCGGCATAACAAAAATAATTGATTTATGGAGCGACGGCATAAACTCAATTACTTCCTACGAAAACGACACGTTTACCGTAAAGGGCAAAATCAACTGCTGTATTTTCGCACTGGACGGCGACAATATACCGTTTTATGTTGAACGGGCTTTGGATTTTGTGATTACTCCCGAAATTCCGCAGGGACTTGAAAGCGTTAATGCACATACAAATATTTCCTTAATAATGCTGAATTTCAGGATAACGGGCGAAAACTCCGTTGAAATCAAGGCTGACATACGGCTTAAAGCGACAATCTTTGAAACAAGAGTTTGCAAGGCAATAACGGCTGTTTCGGGAAACGAGGAGAGAAAGCGTGAAAGGGACGAAACAGCGGCACTCACTCTGTATTATGCCGACGAGGGCGAAAACCTGTGGAGTATAGCACGGCTTTACTGTACATCAGTTGAGGCGATAAAGCTTGAAAACGAACTGACCGATGATGTTATTCAGGCAAGAGGAATGATACTTATTCCGATGTAATACAGGGGGGAGAGCAGGTCTGTATGGAAGAAAGAAATATTTATAAGGATATATCGCAGAGAACAAACGGTGATATATATCTTGGAATTGTCGGCCCTGTAAGAACCGGCAAATCGACATTTATCAAGCGTTTTATGGACACCTTGGTTATTCCGAATATCGAAAATGAAAATCAGCGTGAGCGTGCAAATGATGAACTTCCGCAGTCGTCGGCAGGGCGTACAATAATGACAACCGAGCCGAAATTCATTCCTGAGGAGGCTGTCGAGGTAAATATCGGCGGAAACGCAAGTTTTCGTGTTCGTATGATTGACTGTGTAGGCTATATTGTACCGAGTGCGTTGGGCTACATAGAGAACGAAATGCCGAGAATGGTAAAAACACCTTGGTTTGATGAGGCAATTCCGTTCAATATGGCGGCAGAATTGGGTACAAAAAAGGTTATAACCGACCATTCGACAATAGGTCTTGTCGTTACAACAGACGGTTCAATAAGCGATATTGAACGCAGCGAATACGAGGAGGCAGAGGAACGTGTAATAAAAGAATTGCAGGAGATTAAAAAGCCGTTCATAGTTCTTCTCAATACCGTTTATCCGAACACTCAGCAGACAAGGGAGCTGGCACATCAGATGACCGAAAAATACGGTGTGCCTGTTGAACCCGTAAGCTGTATGGATATGGACGAAAACGAGATAAAGCGTATTCTTGCCCGTGTGCTGTTTGAATTTCCTGTAAAAGAAATAAAGGTCGATATGCCACGCTGGGTTTCGTCACTTGAAAAAAATCACTGGCTGAGAAACACGCTTTTTTCGGTTATTCAGGAGAGTGCCGCAAAAGCCGAAAAAATCCGTGAAGTAAGTGACATTGCCGACAGCGTTAACTCCTGTGAATATGTCACCCTTGCCGAAACAAGTGCCGTTGACCTCGGAACAGGTCGTGCAAGAATAAAAGTAAATCTTGACAACTCGCTTTTCTACAAGGTACTCGGCGAAAAAACAGGCTTTGAGGTCAGCAACGAGGGCGGACTTCTTGACGCAATGCTGGAACTTTCTCAGATGAAAAAGAAATTTGAAAAGGTACAGCAGGCATACAACGATGTCAACGAAACAGGCTACGGAATTGTTATGCCGTCAATGGAAGAACTCACGCTTGAAGAACCTGAAATAATAAAACAGGGTGGTCGCTACGGAATAAGACTTCGTGCAAATGCACCGTCTGTCCATATGATGAAAACCACGATAAAAACCGAGATTACGCCAATAGTCGGCTCCGAACAGCAGTCAGAGGAGCTTGTGACATATCTTTTGAAGGAGTTTGAGGAGGACCCGTCGAAAATCTGGGAGTCAAATCTTTTCGGCAAATCACTCCACGAGCTTGTCAACGAGGGACTGCACAACAAGCTGTGCCGTATGCCTGCTGACGCCCGCAAAAAGGTCAAAGAAACAATCGAGCGTATCATCAACGACGGCTGTAACGGACTTATCTGCATAATACTTTAATAATTCACAATTCATAATTCATAATGCATAATTATTTGTGTGGGCGGTTAGTTAGTTGCGTTGTGGGGAAATAATGAATAATTTTCAATTATCCATTATCCATTTTTAATTATTTATTCAGTACTTCTGAAAAAGTGCTGAATAAATAAAACGGATACGGAAAAATACTTCCGTATCCGTTGATTTTTTGTTTCAGCTCTCTTTCAGAGCCTTGTGCAGCCATACATCAGCAATATCGATTGCGGGGTAAAGTCCGTGTTTTTCGCTTGTTTTGATTACGGCTTTTCTCGGACTTACATCAGGGTCGGTGCTTAAAAGCTGAACCGATACTTTGTCGGCAATTTCCATATCACCCTGTGTTTGTTTTGATTTTATCTGCATTTTGATGACATATTTGTCTTTCATATCTCCATAATAAAGAACATCTCCGCTGCGAACAAGCGGCTTGCCTTTGTATTGGGAGAATTCGGTTTTGACCTCAGCCATAAATCGCCCTCCATTTCAGCGTGTGTAAACCATTTAAAGATTGAGATAATTTTTGAGCAGAATTTCGAGTAAATCATCTCTGTCAATCTTGCGTATAAGGTTTCGTGCATTATTATGAGTGGTGATATATGTCGGATCCTCGGACAAAATATAACCTACTATCTGGTTAATAGGGTTATAGCCTTTTTCCTCCAAAGCCTTGTAAACGGTAGTGAGAATAGACTTTATGCTTTCGTCACGATTGTCCGTAATTGAGAATATCATAGTCTTATCATGCATTTATACCACCTCCATATTAGATATATTACCACATATATATTAAGAATACAATAGAATTTTATGAATTTTTATCTTTAATTTATAAAAACTTTGTCGAATAGTATAATGTATTTGTACATAATATCGCAGATAATACTAAAACAACAGATATTTCCGTAAAAATATCCTGCAAAGCTGATTTTTAGCTTATGAGTGTTTGCCTTTTGCATAAGACAAACACTCAAAAACAACATTATTACTGATTTTTGATTGTAACACCCTTTGAGTTGAGATTTGAAGTTATCTTGTCGATAATTTCCTGAACCTCTGAGAGTGACAGAGTTCTTTCTTTTGAAGAAAATTCAAAGCGTATTGTTATTCTGTGAATTGTGTCTGTATCATAGGTATCAACAATGCTGACGTTTTTCAGGATTTCTCTGCTGACATCTTTCCAAGCCTCAGCAAGATTTTCAAAGAATACACCGTTCGGAATATCAAGGCTTAAATCGTATTCGATTGACGGGAATTTTGACGGCTCTTCATAGACGATATTGCTGTTTTTAACCTGTGCGAATTTGTTGACATCAATTTCCGCAAAAACAACAGCGGCTTTTTTGTCGATGTTCTTTTGTACAACAGGGTGAACAATGCCGATTTTGCCGATTTCAACACCGTCAAGAATTACGGTATTAAGATTTGTCGGGTGTTCGTAGCTGTGGGTTGGTTCAGCCTTTTTGAACGAAAGCGTTTTGTGCTTGATGTCGTCAGTGATTACGGCAAGAATGTCACGCAGACGGAAATAAAGGTCTTTTACAGGTGTTGTTTTGCTGTAAAGAGTTACTGCAAGCATTTTGTTTTCAACGCAAAGATTGTTTTCGTCAAGACCGTTTACAACTCTGCCGATTTCAAAAATACCGAACTCGTTTGCAAAGGAAACATTCTGCTTAACCTGACAAAGCTGTGTGGGGATAATTGAATTTCTCAGAGTTTCGATGTTCGGGTTGGTTGCGTTTGCAAGTTTTACATTATCCTCAACAGGAATACCGAGTGCTTTAAGCTCGTCATTGTATGCCCATACATAAGAATGTAACTCGTGCAGATTATATCTCTTTACAAGAATATCCTTGATTTTTTCTTCGTCGTTTTTAACATCGGACATTCTTACAGGATAAAGCGGTGAGCGTGTAGTGTTAATCTCGAAATTATCATAGCCGTAAATTCTTGTTATTTCCTCGATAATGTCAGCTTTGATTGTAACGTCCTTTGTAATTCTCCAAGACGGAACATCAACGGTAAAGGTGTCGCCGTCAAGCTTAACCTTAAAGCCAAGACTTGAAAGAGTTTTTACGATAGTATCGGCAGGAATCTTTATACCTGTGTAGCGGTCAACAAAAGCCATATCAAAAGTAAGCGTTACAGGCGGATATTTGAACGCATATTCATCTGTGAGTGCCGAAACAACACGGATTTCGCTGTCGTATGTTTCAAGCAGCTTTAAAAATCTGCCTATTGCGACCGTTGTCATTTCGGGGTCAAGACTTTTTTCGTAACGCATAGAAGCGTCCGTTCTGTGTGCAAGGCGAACGGTTGATTTTCTGATTGAAACAGGGTTGAATGTAGCGGATTCAAGAGCAAGAGTTGTTGTATCGTCAACGATTTCCGAGTCAAGTCCGCCCATAATTCCTGCTATTGCAACAGGTGTGTTGTCGTTGCAAATCATAATTGTATCGGAATCAATATTTCTGTCAACGCCGTCAAGTGTACGGAATACAAACGGCTGTTCAAAGCGTTTAATTCTGATTTTTTCGACTTTTCTTGCATCAAAAGCGTGCATCGGCTGTCCCATTTCAAGCATAATGTAGTTTGTAAGGTCAGCAAGGAAGTTAATTGCCCTCATTCCGCAGTAGAAAAGTCGTATTCTCATATTTACAGGGCTGATGTTTCGTGTTATGTTTTCAACCTTTAAACAGCTGTATCTCTGACAGAGTGTGTCCTCAATCTTCATATCGACCTTCGGAAGATTATCGTAGTCGCTGAGATTTTTTACATCAAGCGGTCTGAGTTCTCGTCCTGCAAGAGCCGCAAATTCTCTTGCAATGCCGTAATGTCCCCAGAGGTCAGGACGGTTTGTGAGGGATTTATTGTCAACCTCAAAGATAATATCGTCAATTTCATAAACTGATTTAAGATCTGTGCCGTTGGGAATATCGTCCGTTATTTCCATAATACCCGAATGGTCGTCGCTTATTCCTATTTCAGCCTCACTGCAACACATACCGTATGAGGTATAGCCTGCGAGATCTCTCGGTGTGATTTCGATTTCGCCGATTTTTGCACCCAATTTTGCAAAAGCCGTTTTCATACCTACTCTTACATTCGGAGCACCGCATACAACATCGGTGAGCTCCTGTTCGCCTGTATCGACTTTAAGAAGATGAAGCTTTTTTGACTTCGGGTGTTCTTCAACCGACTTGATTTCGGCAACAACTATGCCGCTTATGTCAGAACCCTTGAAGAATATTTCGTTTTCGACCTCGGCTGTCGAAAGAGAAAATCTGTGTATAAGGTCAACCTTGTCAAGACCGTCCAAATCGACAAAATCCTGAATCCAATTCATTGATAAAAACATTTTGTTTCCTCCTTCCGAATCATTCGTCATCTGTGAACTGTGACAGTGCTTTAAGACTGCCGCTGTTCAGATCTCTGATGTCTTTTATTCCGTATTTCATCATTGCAAGTCTTGTAAGACCCAAGCCGAACGCAAAGCCCGTGTATTTTTCGGGATCAATTCCACCCTCACGCAGAACGTTCGGGTGAATCATACCGCACGGACAGAGTTCAAGCCAGCCGCTGTGCTTACATGACGGACAGCCTGTGCCGCCGCAGATAAGACAGCTTATGTCAAGTTCAAAGCCCGGTTCGACAAACGGGAAAAATCCCGGTCTTAATCTTACTTTTATTTCTTTTCTGAAAACCTCCGAAAGCATTGTTTCCATAAAGTATATAAGGTTTGAAATTGAAATATCCTTGTCAACCATAACGCCTTCCATCTGGAAGAATGTGTTTTCGTGACAAGCGTCAGTTGCCTCGTTTCTGAAACATCTGCCGGGGAATATAGCCTTTATCGGTCTGCCGTTTTCGATAAGGTCTTTGCTGTATTTTCTGAGTATTGCGTTCTGTGCGGCGGAAGTCTGTGATTTAAGTAACTGACCGTTTTCGAGATAATATGTGTCCTGCATATCACGGGCAGGGTGGTGCTTGGGGATATTAACGGATTCAAAGCACTCATAGTCCGTTACAACCTCGGAATAGTCCTCAACGTTAAATCCCATAGACCTGAATATTGCCTCGCACTGTCTTTGTACAATCGTAATAGGGTGATATGAACCTCTGTTAAGGTCAGCTGGGGCAGTAATGTCAAATTCGGGCATAGCCGCAATTTCCTGTGCGATTTCCTTTTCGGCAAGTTCCTTGTTTTTCTCGTCAATTTTGTCTGACGCAAAGGCTTTCAGCTTGTTTACATCTGCACCGAATGTCTTTCTTTCTTCGTTTGAAAGCTCCTTCATACCCTTCAAAAGAGCGGTGATGTTTCCCTTTTTTCCGAGATAAGCAACTCTGATTTTGTCCAGGTCAGCAAGACAAGACGCTTTTTCAATTTCGCTCTCAAATTCTTCTTTGAGCTTTAAAATTTTGTCGTTCACTTTTCATACCTCCATAAAAATAATAAAATCCCTGCGTAAATTACTACGCAGGGACGAAATAATCCGTGGTACCACCCTGATTTTTGCACAAAAAGAGCAAACACTCCTTTAACATATAACGGTGTCAGCCGTCACAACCTACTGTAAAAATATCAGGCAGAAATAATTTTCCGCTTTCAATTTTCAATTTTTCAGCTGTGCCACTCGGAAAGGAACTTCACCGCAAGCGTTAAGCAATCCGTTTTCAGCCATGACGGATATTCTCTGTTGATTAACATTCATACGGCTACTTTTTCGTCATTGTGTTATTCAATGGTATTATAGCACAGCACGGCTTCAAAATTCAAGGGATTTAAAAAATATATTTATTAAATCAAATATTCTATAAATTACTTGTGTTTTGTTGAATACCTTTATCTTATGTGATAAAATTTAATAATAAAAATAAATTACGGAGGTAGCCTATGTCATCACCTAAATCCAATGTCATTTGTCTGCTCAAAATTTTATGGGATTATTCAGATGAAGATAATATTCTCGGTATGAAAGAAATCCGTTCAAAAATGATGCAGTTGTATGGCAGAGATATTGACCGCCGTACAGTGACAAGCTGTTGTACCGCATTGAATCTTATGGGATTTGATATTTCAATATACGAAGAAAACAATAAGGGCTATTATCTGAGGGAGAGATTGTTTGATATAAGCGAATTGAGGCTGCTTATGGATAGTGTTTATTCAAATAATTCAATTCCTGCAAAAGAGTCATCAAAACTGATTAAAAAAATCAAAATGCTGACCAGTGTTAATAAGCGTAAATATTATAACAATTTAGAGGTTTGCCGTGATAATGCCAAAACATCAAATAAGGAAACTTTCTATAATATTTATTTAATTGATGAGGCAATAGCAAAAAAGAAAAAAGTATCATTCGTTTATACAGAATACGGGTACGATAAAAAATTGCACCCAAAAGACAGTCGTCGCCATATTGTCAGTCCGTACAGTATGGTTATATATGACGGCAATTACTATTTGATTGGCAGTTGGAACGGAGCAAAAGAACCTTGTCACTATCATATCAGCAGGATAAAGGATATACAGTTGACAGACGAGGATATTGTACCTTTGTCAAATGATTTTAAATTGGAAAAATACATACAGAATTCAGTATTTATGTATGGCGGTGAACCTGAACAAATAAAAATGCGTTGTCACAAGTATATTCTTGACGCTGTGATTAACCGTTTCGGAACGGATATACATATCAGCAAAAATGATGATGATACCTTTACGGCGATATTATATGCAGCACCGAAAGGTATGTTTATATGGGCAATGCAGTTTCTTGATACCTGTGAAATACTTGAACCGCAAAGTTTAAGGGATAAAATATGCAGAACCGTAAAAAACAGCCCCTATAACAAATAGATATACAGATTTTTGTACACCTGTGAGTGTTATAATTCAGTCAGCAAAATAAAAGAGAGGAATGATATTATGCCAGAAAATAACTTTGAAAAAGTATGCGAAGAATTACGGGAGTGCAGACGGAAGCAGATAAAACCACAGTCAATTCCCGACTTATTCGGAATCCAGTACAAAGAAATTTACATAACACGGTGGCTTGGCTGTCTTTTTGACCCGAATAAAAACAAACTTGGTAAACTTAGTATAATGCCCCTTAATGCACTTCTTCGTGCCGATTGTGACGGTACCGATAATTATGATGAAATATCAGGTGAAACAAATATAGAAGATATTAAAGTGTATACAGAGTATGTGTTTGACAGTAAACGCAGAATTGATATTTTTATTGAAACACCTGAGTGTTTTATTGGAATTGAAAATAAAATCTGTTCTGAAGAGCAGAAAGACCAGACAAAGGATTATGCCGATATTATTGAGAAAATGGCAGAACAATCCAATAAGAAAAAATTTTGTATTTATCTTTATCCCGAATGGAATAACAGGTCAAATCCTGACGGCAGATTTCGCTGTGTAACATACAAGGGACTGTATAAAGAGTTAAAGAAAATACCGTTAAAAGAGAAAATATCGTTAAATGACAGCGAAAACAGTGAAGACCGTAGTCAATGGCTTTTAAATGAATTTATAAAATATGTGGAGGTAAATCTTATGAAAACTTATCCTGATTTTACCGAGAGTGCAAAAATGTATTACAAAAATTTACCCGTTATTTTGCCGGCACAAGAGGAATATAATCAATTTGTTGAAAATGTTGAGGAATGGCTTTTAAAAAATTTGCCAGAAGGGTTTAGCAGTTTTAATCGAAAATTTAATGCCGCATGGTGGGCGATAATTAAAGATGATCAGTGGAAGAAGTTATTTTTTCATTATGAAATTTTTTGGCCAAATGTATCCCGTATTGCTCTTGCAAATGAGTTGCTTATTGTAATTCACCTTGAAACAAATGATAAGAACATTAAAAATTTCTTTGAACAAGAATCCGGTGAAAATTGGAAAAAAGTTAAATTCGACCAAAATAAAACCTATACTTTGTGCAGTGTTACGGTGGATTGTAATTTTGAGAATGAAGATAAAGCAAGAGAAAGTCTTAATGCTATTCAGGATACACTGAATTCAGAAGAATTTGATTATTGGACTAAGATTGCTGAAAAGTATTTGACGACGATGAGCTCTTAATTATCGGAGAATGACTTATGAATGTATTTATCTATTCAAGAGAAGAAATAGAAAAGATAATTTCCGAAAATAAGTTTCCCGAAAACACTGCTGTTATCAGTTTTTGTGATCTTGAAATAAAGCGTATCGATGCTGATTATACACATGTGGATTACAGCAAGGTTTGCGACAATGTTTTTTACAGTGAGCTTGACGACCTTGACATAGACGCATTAAAAGACAGAGGATATTCCTATGATTTGTATTTTCCCGATGCGGATAAAATTGCTGAATTTGTTTATTCGGCATATAACAGCGATATGGATATTATCTGTCAGTGTGAATACGGACAAAGCAGAAGTGCAGGATGTGCAGCGGCAATTTTGGAGCATTTTTACCATACAGGCATTTCCGTTTTTGCGGATTACAGGCGTTATCCAAGTCGGGTTGTATATCATAAGATTTATGATGCACTTGAAATTTACAGAAAAAAATGTAAAATATAATTATAATCGGAATTACATATCAAGGAGGAATATATATATGAAAATGACATCAGCACAGGCGGCAAAACTGCTCAGACAGCTTAACGACGAACTCAGAGCCTTACAAAGACGTGAAACAAGTACAAAAACATTTCTTGCCTCCCTCGGAGAAGATGTTGAATCCGTAAGACCTGTATATGATTATGCTTCAATGCAGAAAGAGCAGACCGAGCTTGAAACAAAAATCCGCAAGCTGAAACACACGCTTAATATTTTTAATACAACGACGGTAATTCCCGAATTTGAAATGACGATTGATGAAATGCTTGTATATCTTCCTCAGCTTACACAGAGGAAAGAGAAACTTTCGGATATGAAAGACGCACTTCCAAAAGAACGTGAAAGTGCCGGATACGGTCGTAATTCAAACATCATAGATTACCGTTATGCAAATTATGATATTGATAAAGTAAGTGCAGATTATGCGGCAATTTCGGACGAACTTTCAAAGGCACAGACGGCACTTGACTATATCAACAGCACAAAAGAATTTGAAGTGGAACTTTAATTATTTTTCCGTTCGGACAATATATATATAACCTTCAAGGAGAATATTACATTGTGTTTAGTGTTTATGTTTTCCGTTATATGTTATTTTTATCAGTTTGCATGTTATTTGTTTTTGTTTATGGATAATTTTAATGCAAACCGAGAAAAATTTTTTCGACATATCATTGTCCGAAAAAAATCTTCTGGCGGCGGAGATTCGGTTTTATGCCGCTGTATTTTTGATTTAAAATTTAAGGGAAACATTGATAAAATGTGATTTTATCAGTGTTTCCCTTGTTTTATACTATTTCTTTTTTGAGTAATGGATGTTGGAGCTTTGCCCCAAACCCCACAAGGGCTGCTCGCCCTTGACCTCGGCAGGTGTGAGCGACACCTGCACCCGCAATTTTTATCCGCCATTTTAACGATAAATAGTATTATTTGTACATCAAACTAATGTTTTACACAATTCCACACTCATTCCTTGACACACTTAATTCTGTCAACGTGGTAATTTTTCAACAGTTCAATAACTGTACCGTCAATTATTTCCCCGGGCATAACAACGGGGATACCCGGCGGACAGGGACAGGAGGTGTCGGCGGCAATGCGTCTGAGTGAATTTTCGAGCAATATCGTTTCGCTTGCCGAGAACATAGCCTTACGGGGAGAAAGAGCCTTTTTCGGCAAGTCTGAAACCGAGAAAACCGTTGAAAGATTTTTGCTGACAGGCATATTTTTAATCGCATTTTCAAGACGGACAAAATCACGCTCGCTGTTAAACGGCGTACAGATAAATACGGCGTTTTCTCCGTCGCAGAATTCACAGTCAATGCCGTTGTCCTCAAAATACTGCTGTTGCTTATTTCCGACAAGACCGCCAGAGGCGGTGTTAAGGCATACTCTCAGTGGGTCACAAAGACCGCTTGGCTGTATTATGCCTTTTTGTGCGGCAAGCTGTTTAATTTTTGCAATACTGCTTTCAAGCTGTCTGTAAGCCGCCTTGCCGCCACGGTTTTGCATATAGTCGGTGCAAATGTCTATTGACGACATAATCGGATATGACGGACTTGTTGACCCGAAAAGTGCCATAGCGTCCTTTGCGTTATCAATAAAACGGTTGCTCCCGATATTAAGCACGGCACCGCCTGTAAGAACGGGGAGAGTTTTGTGCATTGAACACGCACTCATATCGGCACCGAGATGAACAGGGTGCAGGTTCTCACTCATAAAGGCAAGATGAGAGCCGTGTGCATTGTCAACAAGAAGTATCGTGTTGTATTTTTTGCAGATTTTCGCAATGGCTTTGATGTCGCTTATTTCACCGTAATAATCGGGGCTTGTAAGGTAACAGGCTGATATTTCGCTGTCATTTTTTAATGCCGTTTCAATATCCTGCGGAGTAACCCTGCCTGTAAAAAGTCCGTTTTCATTTTTCGGATAAAGCCATACAGGCTCAATTCCGAGCAGTGCCATAGTGTTTACGGCACTGCGGTGTACGTTTCGTGCAAAAAGCATTTTGTTTCCGTAGGGCAGTGCAAGCCGCAGCATTGCCTGTATTGCAAGAGTACAGCCGCCCGAAGAAATAATTGAACGCTTTGTACCGAAAAGCTCTGCAAGATTTTTTTCGGTTTCAAGAATAACGCCGTCAGCCCCAAAAAGTGCGTCGGTGTCGGGCAGTTCGGTATAGTCAAGTTTTAATAAATCGTCGGGGAAAAAGTCGGCACATTTGTGTCCGGGAGTATGGAATGATGAACGGTCAAGACTGTTGTGCCGTACAAGTCTGTTATAAAGAGGAGTGTTATTGTACATTTTTAAAAAATCCTTTTTGTTGTGTTTTGTATTTTTGATTATAGCATTATGTTTTTTTATATTCAAGTACGCAAAAAGTGAATAAGGCTCTTGAAAATGTGAAAAAATTATTATATAATTAAAAAGTAAAAAATATAAATATGTAAGGAGAAAAAATATGGACACTAACGAACAGCAAGGTGTACAAAAAGACGATAAGTATCTTTATGAACTGAAAGACTCATTGGTTACAAAAAGCGAATTAAGTTATTTTCAAGCAATAAAAGATAATTTACCCGAAAAATATATCTTACAGCCACAAATAAATTTGTCTTCTGTAATAAAGCGAACAGATAGTTCATACTACCATAATGAATTATTCCGAAATATTGACGCAGGAATTTTCGATAAGGAAACATACAAGCCACTGGTGCTTATAGAGATAAATGACGACTCTCACAATCGTCCCGACAGAAGAAAACGTGATATAAAGGTTAAAATGATATGTGAAGAAGCGGGAATACCGCTGATAACATTCTGGACTAAATACGGAGTGAATGTTGACTACATAAGCAGAACAGTTAAAACAGCACTAGAACAGTCGGAAAACCCTGTAAGGCAAACGCACGATTGGAGTAAAACAAACATAAATAATCCAAAGACTGAATTGACTGCAAAGACTGACAATTCAATCAAAGGTAAAGAAGAAAATAAATCAGAAGGCGGCTGTTATATTGCAACATCAGTATATGGCAGCTATGATTGCCCTGAGGTATGGACTTTACGCAGATTTCGGGATAGAAATCTGTCGGCAAAATGGTACGGAAGATTATTTATACGCATTTATTATTCGATAAGTCCGAGCCTTGTAAAGCATTTCGGACATACAAAGTGCTTTCAAAGATTTTGGAAAAAACATCTTGACAAATTAGTTGTAAAATTACAGAATAATGGGTTTGAAAATACGCCTTATAATGATTATAATAAATAGGTAATCATAAATTATAAGGAGCATTAAAAATGACATATAATGAAGCAGTGGAAAAAATAAATTCTCTTTTGGTGTTCGGCAGCAAACCGGGTCTTGAAAGAATATCGGAGCTTGTAGAGCGTATCGGGTCACCCGACAAAAAGCTGAAATTCGTTCATATAGCAGGAACTAACGGCAAAGGCTCAACAACAGAGCTTATCGCAAACACTCTCACAAAAGCGGGCTATAAAACAGGAATGTTCATCTCACCGTTTGTAATAGATTTCCGTGAGCGTTTTCAGATTGACGGAAAAATGATTGATGAAGATGAGCTTGCCGCAATCGTTGAAAAAATTTATCCCGTTGTTATGCAGATGAAAGCAGAAGGAAAAATTATAACCGAATTTGAGTTTGTTTTTGCGATAGCACTTGTGTGGTACAGCAGTAAAGAATGTGACTGTGTTGTGCTTGAAACAGGACTTGGCGGACGCTTTGACGCAACAAATATAATAGATACGCCGCTCGTGTCGGTTATAACATCAATTTCGCTTGACCATACGGCAATTCTCGGCGACACCTACGAAAAAATCGCCTTTGAAAAATGCGGAATAATCAAGCAAAACGGCTATACCGTTGCATACGGAGAGCAAAAGGACGGCGTACTTGATGTTATAAGAAATTCCGCAAAGAAACATAATAATAAACTCTATATTGCAGATGTAAATTCCGTGACAAAAAAATCATCGTCGCTTGACGGTTCGGAATTTTCTTTTTCGTGCGATATGTTCAGCATAAATGATTTGAAAATTCGTTTTATCGGTGAACATCAGCTGAAAAATGCCGCAACCGCACTCTATACAATCGGCGTACTGCGTGAGCGTGGCTTTAATATAGCCGACAGTGCAGTAAAAGACGGCTTTAAGACAGCGTTTTTCCCTGCAAGACTTGAACTTCTCGGAAAAAATCCGATTGTACTTCTTGACGGAGCTCACAATCCCGGCGGAGCAGAGGCACTTTCAAGGGCAATCAAAGACAATCTCGGCGGCAAGAAAAAAATAGCCATTGTCGGAATGTTGGCTGATAAGGACGTTCACACGGCACTATCAATGCTTTTGCCGCTTTTTGACGAAATAATTACCGTAAGTCCGCACAGTCCCCGTGCAATGACTTCCGAAATGCTTGCACAGACTGCAAAGGAATACTGCAGGAATATAACCGTTATGAATGATTATGACGAAGCATTCAAAAAAGCCTTGTCTTATGCTGACAGTGACAGTGCGATTGTTATATTCGGTTCGCTGTTTCTTGCGGGTGATATGCGAAAAGTTATACTTAAAAGCCTGAAACCCTAAAAATTTTCAAGGCTGTGTTCATATACAGGAAATTTATGATTGAACTGTAAATTTGCGGTAAAAAAAGTTTAAAATGACAAAAATCTCCTTGTTTATTTTGTAATTATGTGCTATAAATATAATTGTAATCCGTTATATGAAATTTTTAAGTAAAGAAGGAGGAGATACTTATTATTGCAATGACATCAACAAAGTCATGGCAGTCCTATGAAACTCTTTGCAATGTTCTGGAAAGGAACGATATTGACTACGAGCGTAATGACGAAAACCTTTGCGTTAAATGCAGTGCGAGCGGAAAAGATATTCAGCTTAATTTCGTGTTTGTAATCAATCCGTCAAAAATGCTTGTGTCGCTTTACTCACCCGTTCCTGTTGAAATCAAAAGAGAAAACTATTCCAATATGGCTCTTGCAGTATGCATAATCAATAACGGACTTACCGACGGAAACTTTTGTTTTGAGCCGGGTGACGGAACAGTTTTTTTCAAGATGACATCAAGTTTTTGTGACACAAATGTCAGCGAGGAGCTTTTTGAATATATGCTTTCAGTCGCCGCTGATACTATGGACGATTATTTTCTGAAAATAAGCCAGATAGCAAAGAGTGAAAAGCCGTTTGAGGAAGATGACGGTATGTCTGCCGCTTTTGCGGATTTTTTCAATCAGCAAAAATGACTTTAACCCTATGTTCTGAATATTGCCATAGTTACCTTGTTCTTATGCAGTATCAGAACGCCTGTTAAAAAAATTACGGAAAAATAACGGCATAGGCCGTTTAAATATGAATATTATCAGAAACACCGCATACTTATAAAGTAGCATTTATAAGGGCGGTGTTTTTTTGTATTTGATTTTCAATAAAAAAATCGTCATATCGGTAATTTCAGGAATAATGATTTTAGCTGTGGCAATTCTTGCCTGCGTCGGAATCAGCAATAATACGGCAGTTGAAACAGCGGCAGACGGAAACTGGGGACTCAGCTTTCAGACGGAGGGACAGCCGCCGGTTGGCAATGCGTCACAGGAACAGCTAAGCAAAATGGACGCATTTTATATCGGCAACACATCAAAAAAAACAGCGTATCTTACATTTGACGCAGGATACGAAAACGGCAATACCGAAAAAATCCTTGATGTTCTTAAAAAGCACAAGGTCAGTGCAACATTTTTTCTTGTAGGAAACTACATAAAAACATCTCCTGAGTTTGTCAAAAGAATGGTAACAGAGGGGCATACGGTCGGCAATCATACATTTACTCACCCCGATATGTCCTCTATTTCAGACGAACAGTCATTCAAGGAAGAACTGACAAAGCTCGAACAGCTTTACAAGGAAACAACAGGACAGGAAATGCTGAAAATCTACCGTCCGCCTCAGGGCAAGTACAGCGAATCAAATCTGAAAATGGCACAGAGTATGGGATACAAGACGATATTCTGGAGCCTTGCCTATGTTGACTGGTACGAAAACAAACAGCCCACGCACGACGAAGCATTCAAAAAACTTATTCCCCGTATGCACAACGGTGCAATTATTCTTCTTCACAGCACATCAAAAACCAACGCAGAAATACTCGATGAGTTTCTGACAAAGTGCGAACAGATGGGATATAAATTCGACACGATAAGCAATCTCATAAAAACAAAAACGGAGTGATTTTTTTTGATACTGACAATGCATTATCCATTTGAACTGCCGCCGCTGAACTATCCTTATGACGCACTTGAACCCTATATCAGCGAAGAAACAATGCATATTCACCACGATATTCTTTTTAAAAACTATGTCAACAGTCTTAATGTAATAATAAGAAACAATATGCTTTACAAGGACTGGAATTTGCTGACACTGCTGACTTATGTTGATGATTTTGAAGAACCTCTGCGTACTCTCATAAAAAACAGTGCCGGCGGTGCTCTGAATATGGCTGCGGTTGCCACACAGCAGA
>JBJEOP010000009.1:0-22439 GCA_051880775.1 Acutalibacteraceae bacterium | reverse complement strand
AAGAAGATTATATCATAGAACTGAACAATAGTCGAGTTAATTAAAAACATTTCTAGTAGTATTCAACAACACACCGTCAGACAGCAACCCCGTTGATGTAACAGAACTGATTGTCGGAGCAGAATAACCGACTGATGAATAAATTAAAAGGAGTTTTGAATTATGAAAAAGAGTAAAAAAGTGATTATAGGTATTTTGGCAACAGGTTTAGTAGCGGCTGTTTCAATAGGCGGAACGCTTGCATTCCTGACGGATTCCGAAAAACAAACCAACACATTCACAGTAGGCGACCTTGACATTTCATTCAGCGAGCCGAACTGGGACGATGATACCGACGGTAAGGATATGACGCCGGGCGATACATTCGTTAAAGACCCGACTGTTGCAGAAATCGTCAACGACAGCTATATGCGTGTTGTAATGACCGTAAAGGACAAAGACGGAAACAAAATAACCGATACAAACCGTCTTAGTAAAATTCTTGCAATGGTTCGCTATGACAATACATACAACAAAGACGAAACGCCTGTAACAGACAATCTCAAAGAAGACAACAAATATTCTTTGAGCGACCTTGACGCTTATTCTAATATAAATCCGAGCTTTACACTCAATACAACCAAATCCACAGCAGGCGAATACTATTACGAATACAACACTGTATTTGCAGAGGGCGATGAGGCTGTTCTCTTTACAAATGTTGTTGTTCCGACCGATTACAATCAGACCGACCTTGAACTTATCGGTCAGTTCAAGATAGAGGTTTATGCGCAGGCAATTCAGACGGATAATTTCACAAATGCAGCTGATGCATTCGCTGCCCTTGACGCTGAAATAGCAAACGGCACCATTCAGGAAAACTACGGAACAACCTGATAAAGTTGCCTTGCAGTAAAAATATTGAATAAGGTGATGATGATATGAAAAAACGGGCTGTTTTTTCGGTTTTATGTATCTCCTTAATAGCTGTATTTTTATTTTCCGGCGGTTTGACATTGGCGTTCTTTAATACCAGAAGTTCCACTGTAAACAATATTACTCTTGCAAGCGTTAAGGGCAGTATTATTGAAGAATATGAGCAAGGTCAGACGGTGTATCCGGCAGATGTCGTTAATAAAAAAGTTCAGGTTAAAAACACAGGAACAGCTGAAGCCGTTGTGCGTGTAAAAATAGAAAAAGCCTGGGGCGACTATCGGGAATCCGATGGGACGCTCGCAGTCAACCCAAGCCTGAGTACAGACAATATTCTGATTGAATACAATACAGATAATTGGCTGTATAAATCTGACGGATATTTTTATTATAAAGATGTGCTGACACCGGGAGAAATAACCCCGTCGCTGTTTGACAGCTTTAAAATTGACGGCAAAAACACCGGCGGAGAATATAAAAACAAAAACGCCGATATAATTGTGACAACGGAGCTGGTTCAGGCTGCCTGCGACGGAATTTCATTCTGGGGAACATCGTTTGAGGATTTGGGAATAAAATATACCGAAACTCAGCAGGTGCCTATTGTTACAACGGTTGAATTTAAAAATCCTGATGACGGGTTTGTATTTGCGGTAAATGACGGTGACTTGTTTGCAAACTTTAAGGACTTGATGCCGGGTGAAACCCGCAGCCAGAAAATTACAGTTACAAACAGCTGGAATAATGAAACTGAAATATTTCTGAATGCAGAATATATCAGGCAACAGGCAGAAGACGATGAAACATACGCTCTTATAGAAAAGCTTTTGCGTGAGAACGCAACGATAAGTATTACCGACGGCAAAGGAAATATAATATATTCGGGAGCAATCTACGGAAATTATGATATAATTCCAAACGGTAATAATTCAATGAAAAATCCTATTAGTCTTGGTAGTTTTAAACCGGGTGAAATTAAGAACTTGTATGTGAATTTGTCTGTTGATAAAAACACGGACAACAATTATAAAACATTATTAGGTTCTGTTAAATGGGTATTCAGTGCCGAGGGCGTATCATCAGGTATTGATATTCCGACAACCGGAAACAATTTAAATACAGTGATGTATGCCTTTATCACACTCATATCTGCCGTAGTACTTATATTTCTTGTTTATTTCAGCCGCAAAAAAAGGAACTTATAAAAATCCAAGAATTGAGAGAGGGCAAAAACCGAATATTAAACAGTTAAGAAACATACTTTGAATATCATATAAAACAAAGCAGAGGAGAGTGACAAATGCTTTATCCTCTGCTTTAATTATTTTTACAAAGGATAAATCAGAAAATGGCAATGGTTACTTTAAATCTGTTTTGATGGAATAGTACAAATTTTTTTTACAACTTGTCATTTATTAAAATTGTTAAAATTTGCACTTTATTTATGATTTTATATTCTTCTAAAATAACTGTTTGACTGTTTCATTTTTTTACTGTACTTTTACTTTGAAATTTTATGATGAGTCAAAAAAAGCGGACAATATATGTGCTATAATTATTGTATAAATGATTTTATATCATTCTTGCAAACAAAAAACAGGAGGAAATACATATGAAAAAATACGATGTACTTCAAAATATTAAGGCTGTTATCTTTGGTCACGATGTCGCTGACGCACTTGGAGTACCTGTTGAATTTACAGTCAGAAATAAACTTGACAAAAATCCTGTAAATGAAATGAGAGGCTTTGGTACATATCCGTATCCCGCGGGAACATGGTCGGACGATACGAGTATGACTCTTGCGGCACTGGACAGCCTTTCAGACGGAGTTGTTGACTGGGACGACATAATGATTAAATTTGGCAACTGGTTAAATGAAGGCGAATACACTCCGACGGGCGAAACATTCGATGCAGGACGCACTTGCATAAAATCTGTCGTTGATTACTTTGCTCATAATTATAAGGCACTTGAATGTGGACAAACAAATGAACATTCTAACGGCAACGGTTCACTGATGAGAATATTGCCTTTTGTTCTTTATTGCTTTTATAATAAACAATCAAATAATGACATTGAGCTTATACATAAAGCGTCCTGTTTAACTCACGCACACAGACGTTCTCAGATTGCCTGCGGAATATACGCTGAAATTATGTGGCAGATAATAGAAAATCCAATCAAGGAATCCGTACAGACAGGTCTTTCAAAAGCTTATGAAATATATAGCGGAGAAGATGAGTTTAAGCATTATTCAAGGATTTTTGACAAGGATTTTTCAAAGACAGACAGGACTTTAATAAAAAGCTCAGGTTATGTTGTTGATACATTGGAGGCTGCAATATGGTGCCTGCTTACTACCGATAACTATTCTGAATGTGTGTTAAAGGCGGTTAATCTGGGTGATGACACAGATACTGTTGCGGCTGTTGCCGGAGGAATGGCAGGGGCTTTGTACGGATATGCTTCTATTCCAAAAGAATGGCTTGATACATTGGCAAGACGGGATTATATTGAAAGTCTTTGCGAAAAAGCGTACCTTGAATGGAATAAATAATAATTGACTCGGTTTTCCGTATAATATTCTGAAAAAGCTGATGAATATTAAAAAATGCAGATACAATAACAGATAAACACTGTAAAAAATATTTATGAAAATTCAAATAATTACTCAAAATTTGTTGAAAAACATAACATTTTGTTTTATAATATGTAATATAATATTTATAAAAGGTGTGACCGCAGTATGCTGCTTGAAGCTATACAGGAGATGACATATCTTTCAACGGGAAATTCGGCAAGATACAGAAGAATTATGCGAATTTTCTATGAAGAAGACCAAAAGATGCACGGTCAGATGCATAAGGAGGAAATTTTTGAAAAAATAAAAAAATTTCCCGAATTTGCCGATTATACTTTGGAGCAGCTGCAAAGTGACCTCGACGCACTTGTAAACTGGAAAAACCTTGTTGCAATACAGGACCCAAAAAGAATTTATCATACAATAGAAGAATATAAAAACAAAAGATACAGCTATTCGATGTCAAAGTATTCTGTCGAAATAGAAAAGCTGACAGTAAGGCTTGAAAACCTGTTTATAGAAACAGGCAGTTTGTCGCCTGGTTACCTTACAAGAATTGAAGAAGCGATAAGCAGTGTTGAAAATGTAAATAATATGCCACTGAACAAGATAAACGAATGGTGGAGAAATTTACAGGATGATTTTAAAAGGCTGAATAATAATTATGATGATTATTTGCGGGAGTTTGATTCAGCACAGGCGAATAAAATAATGAAATCCTTAGATTTTGTACTTCACAAAGATAAGTTAGTGCAGTATCTTAAAGATTTTGTGCAGGAACTGAAAATCAAATCAATGCATATTGAAAGCCTTTTAAAACATATTTCAAAAGAAACCGAAAGAGAATTGCTTGAAAAGGTTGTACAAAGTGAAATTGATATACCAAGAACCTTATCGGAATCAACAGAAACCAGAGAAAGTGATATAAAAAATATAACCTATGACAGATGGCAGGAATTTAAAAACTGGTTTATTTCAACCGACAGTTTTGAAAGCAAAAGTAATATGGTTATGGATAGAACCGACACGATAATCAGCAATATAGTACATAATGCGTCGCTGATTATACAAACTCAGAACTGGGGTATGAGCCGTAAGGACGACTACAAAAGATTTATCTCTATGTTTGCGGATTGTGAAAATATTGATGAGGCACATAAGCTGTCGGCATATGTTTTCGGAATACAGCATTTAGAGCATTACAAGGTGAATAACGGCCGTTCAACCGACAGTATTAACAGCAGTACATATAATGAAAAACCTATGCAGTATGCGTTACAGCCGCATACAAGAACATATAAGCCGAGAGCGGATAAAACAGGCTTTGAAAATAAAAGTATGGAAAAACAAATGCACAGAAATCAGTATCTTATGCAGGTCGAAAAGAATAAAAATATGGTGACCAAATATATAAAGAATAACAGACTTGATATTTCGGATATTGACGAATGCATATCCGAGGACACAAGAACCACAATCCTCAGATGGATTTCACTTGCAAATATGACTAATTCAAAAACAGCGTCAACGGAATTTGGCAAAAAATTTCATCTTGTAAAGAAAGACGGACAGTGTACGCTGAGATGTACTGACGGAAATCTTGTTATGCCGAGATATGTAATGGAATTTGAGGAGGTGTAAGGCTTTGGAGGCAGTAAAAAAACTTCTTGAAAATTTCTGGATTGACAAGTCAAAAGATAAAGACACTTATATAAAAACCAAGCGTGAAATCAATCAGGCACGAAAATTTATTGTTGAACAGCTTGGCTGGCGACTGATAAGCAACGACAAAATATTAAAGGTTGAGAAAATTCCTGCCTGTGCGGAAAGTTTTATGGGAATAACTGAATTCACCGATAAAATGGATTATTGTATTTTATCGGCACTTCTTATTTTTCTTGAAGACAGGGAGGACGGAGAACCTTTTTTACTGTCGGAACTTGTTGATGTGATTACTATTCAATTAAAAGAGTTTGTGCAGCTGGATTCGACTGTATTTTCTCACAGAAAATCGCTTGTAAGAGCCTTAAAATTTGCGGAAAACACCGGTCTTATAAAAGTGGTTGATTCCTCAAACGAAAAAACATCAGGTATTATAGACAGAGAGGTGCTGTATGTAAACACAGGACTTTCGAGATATTTTGCCACTAATTTTAACAGGGATATTTCGTCCTACAAGACATACAGGGATTTTGAGGAAGAACACATTGACGACACTCAGACCGACAGAGGACATTTCAGGATAAACAGAGTTTACAGACAGCTTGTTGCGACACCGTGTGTTTATTGGAGTGAAAACGATAATCCCGACTCCATATACATCAAAAATCAGCGTAATGCAATACAAAAAACGCTTGACAGCAATATCGGCGGAGAGCTCAGAGTGCATAAAAACTCGGCTTTTTTTGTTATGTATGAGGATAACTGTACAGGAGAGTGCTTTCCTGACAATAAGGCAATATCTGAAATAATTTTGCTTGTATGTTCAGAAATAAGAAAACAGACAGAAAAAAATATTCTTGTCAGAAATTCAAACGATTGTATTTATGTAAGTAAGGAGGATTTCAACGCTATTGTAAAAAAATGCAGAGATAAGTATATTTCAGCCTGGAGCAAGGAATACCGTGAAATGATACCCGAAAGACTGATTGTGAATATAATCGAAAATATGAAAATATGGAAAATGCTTGATGTAACTGACAGTGAGAATATTGTGATATATCCGTCAGCAGGAATATTTGACGGAAAATATCCGAAAGATTATAAAATTGCGGAGGGTGAAGGCGATGGATAACCGTTGGCAGATGAACAGAATAGGTTTTGTTAATTTTTGGCTGTATGATGAGGAAATATTTGATTTTTCCGACGGAAAGTTACTTCTTAAAGGACAGAACGGTTCGGGAAAATCAATTACAACACAGAGTATTATTCCTTTTATACTTGACGGCGACAGAACACCGAGCAGGCTTGATCCGTTTGGTTCAAGCGATAGAAAAATGCAGTATTATTTTCTCGGTGACAATGAAAAGGACGATGTGACGGGATATTTGTTTCTTGAATTCAAAAAACAGAATACCGATCAGTACCGTACAATAGGAATAGGTCAAAGGGCACAACGGGGCAAGGATATGCAGTTCTGGGGATTTATCATTCTTGACAATCAAAGAATAGGCTATGATATGTTCCTTTACCAACAAATCGGAACCAAAAAAATCCCTTGCACTAAACAGGATTTGAAAAAGAAGCTCGGCGACGGCAATATCTTTGCCGAAACACACAGAGAATATATGTCACTTGTAAATAAATATATATTCGGTTTTCCTCGTATTGAACAGTATGAACAGTTTATAAAGCTTCTTATAAAGGTTCGTGCCCCTAAGCTGTCAAAGGAATTCAAGCCGTCCAGGGTTTATGATATTCTTAATGATTCGCTTCAAACACTGTCTGACGACGATCTGCACGCAATGGTTGACGCTATGGAGGAAATGGACGGTATTCAGAGCAGGCTCGAAAACTTAAAGGAAACATACAGCGATTTGCAGAGCATAAAAACCGAGTACGACAGGTACAACCGCTATATGCTGTCGAAAAAGGCACAGGCTTTTCTTGACGCAAAATCCCGTTCCGACGCTGACAGTGCGGATTTAAAGAAAAAAGAAGAAGAATTTACGGCAAGAAATAACGAGGTGAAAAAATTTAACGACGAAAACGAGGCTTTGAGGATAGAGAAATCCGAGCTTGAAGCTGAGAAAAGCACAATAAATATTTCTGATATAGAAGAAAAAATAAATAAGCGTCAGGAATATGAAAACGCAAGAAACGAAAAAATTTCAGACCGTGACAGAAAATCCGAAAAAATCTCAAAAAGCAAAGAAAGGGTTTACAGGCTTGAAGTTGAGCAAAAAAATATCCGCAAAGAAACAGATGATTATAAATACAGTATTGAAAATCTTTTGTCACAGCTTGACGAATACAACGTTATTCTCAAATTTGAAAAACACCATGATGTTCAAAAACTGACCGACAACAGTAATTATGAATGTATTTCAAAAAATATTTCAGATGAACTTAATCTTCTTGAAAAAAATATAAATGCCGCCCGTGACGCTGTTATAAAACTTGAAGAAAAAACAAAAGAATACAACAATGCGGAAAAAGAACTCGATAAACGCAGTGAAAATAAGTTGACAGCCGAAAAGGAGCTTAATTCCGCAAGACAGCTTGAATACGAATCAAGGGACAGTGTAATAGAGCAATATTATATTTTTGCCGATGAACACAAAGAGCTTGTTCTGAATAATGAAACTATCCAAAAGCTGTCCGAACTTATCAGGCAATATAAGGGTTCGGCAGATTACGGTGAAATTCTGGATATTACAAATTCATTGTATAATAAAAAATACAGTGAACTGTACCGCATTAAAACTGACATTCAGTCAAAGCAGGAACGGCTTGACAAATCAAAAAAATCCCTTGAAAACGAACTTCAACAGCTTATAAATATGAAAGAGCCTGTTCCCGAAAGAACTCAGAGAGTACGGGAAACACGAAAAATACTCACGCAAAACAATATAAAATTCATACCGTTTTATGAGGCGGTTGATTTTGCTGAGGGTATAAGTGCTGATGAACAGAATATGCTTGAATGTCAGCTTGCGTATTCGGGTTTGCTTGATTCTCTTGTAATAGCCGAAAACGACTATGAAAAAGCAACGCAGCTGTTGCAGGGCTGTTCTGATATAATAATTCATACTGACGGAAACGGCACTGAAATTTTCAATAAGCTGAAAATCAGCGACGATATTGACAGTGAACTGAAAAATCAGACAGGAAATATTTTATCGGATTTCAGTGCAAGAAAGGAAAGCGACAGTAAGTTTGTTGTTTCTGCTGACGGATATTTTCGCAACGGTATTCTTGAAGGCTACACTACCGCTGACGCAGAGGCTAAGTACATCGGCGTAAATGCAAGACGAAGAAACAAAGAAAAACAGATTGCCGAAAAGCAAAAAGAAATAGATGTATGCACAGAACAGCTTGACTGTTTAAAAAATGAACTTGACGGAATAAATAAAAGGATTTCAGCACTCGAAAAGGATAAAAACGCTTTGCCGAAATATGACGACCTTAACAGATCGATAGATATGTCAAAAGAGTGCGAGATGAATTATAATTCCGCTGTAAGAGATTTTAATACTCAGGAAAAAAGATTGCTTGATTTGTCAGCGGACAAAACAAAATGCGAACAGGATATGATTTCAGCCTGTAAAATACTGCCTTATGCACGAAATACAGAAAGCTACAAAGAGGTAAGAGAAGCAGTATCCGACTATAAAAACTGTTTTGATGACCTTAAAATAGCGGTTATAACATACAACAATGCAAAGGTTCGATATCAAAATATTCAGGATAATATAGACACCGAAAAGGATATTATTGATGAAACTCAGGCTGAACTCAGAAAGACCATAAGAAAAATTGAAAGCTATGATACACTCATAAACAAAATAAATGAGTTTTTAAACAACCCCGAGGTTAAAGCAAAAGACGAAAGACTTACTCAGATAAACCGTATGCTCAAAGAAAACGAACAAAGATATACGAACAACGATAAAGATATAGCGGTTGCTGCAAGTATTATTTCAAGACTTAGAACAGAAATAGAAAATGCCAAAATCAAAAGTGCAGAAATGGCTGCGGTAACGGGAAATCTGAAAGCTTATTTTGATGAGGAATTATCGTTGAAGCTTGTGTTTGAAGATGTCGGCAGTTCATCTTATGAAACAGCGAAAAAAGCACTTGACTGTATTCGTGACAGTGACAGGGATAAATCTGTTTCGGATATGATAACATTACTTCATATCAGATTTCAAAAATACAACAGCAATATTGCAGTTTACGGTGCAACCCTTGAAGACTGCTTTGAAAACAGCGATAATACCAATATTCTGAGAAAAAGACAACGCATTTATGCAATGCTCGACGGTCAAAAGCTGTATTTTAATGAATTTTGTATTGCCGTTAAAGAGATGATAGACAGTACGGAACAGATTTTACAGAAAAAAGACCGTGATTTGTTTGAAAATATTCTCGCCGATACATTAAGCCGAAAGCTCAACGCCCGCATTGCCGAAAGCCGGAGATGGATAAGGGATATGTCAGAACTTATGAAGAATATGGATACATCAATGGCTCTGACGCTCTCGCTTGACTGGAAAGCCAAAAGCTCCGAAAGTGACAACGAACTTGAAATATCCGAACTCGAAAAACTTCTTGCCCGTGATAAAGAACTTCTCACAACGCAGGATATGGACAGGGTTTCGTCACATTTCAGAAATAAAATTCATATTGCCAAGCAGACAGCCGAGGAAAACGGCGAAACGGTAAATTATTCCGATCTGGTAAGGGACGCACTCGATTACAGAAAATGGTTTGAATTTAAAATGTATTATTACAGAAATTCCGAGTCCAAAAAAGAGCTTACAGACGGAGCTTTTAACAGATTCAGCGGCGGTGAAAAGGCAATGGCTATGTATGTTCCGCTTTTTGCGGCGGTCAATGCACAGTACAAAAAAGCCGTAAACAACGACCACCCTCGTATTATCGCTCTTGATGAAGCGTTTGCGGGAGTTGACGACAAAAATATAAGCAGTATGTTTGAACTGGTACAGAAGTTGGATTTCGACTATATAATAAATTCTCAGGTTTTATGGGGCTGTTATGAAACAGTACCGTCACTGCGTATTGCCGAGCTTCTGCGTCCCGCAAATTCGGATATAGTAACGGTAATAAGCTATTATTGGAACGGACACGAAAGGGTTTTAGATGAATAATTATGACGAATTAAATTCCTGCGTGAAATATTTTAGAAGCAAAGACGGCTATAACCGTGCCTTTGAACAAATGAAAAAGAAATGGCAAAATTACGGCAGAAGTGCCGGCTATATAATTCTTGATAACCCGTCCGACAGCGAAACAAAGCTGTTGGGCGGATTTCTCGGCAGGGATTTTAATAATACAGATAAAATAAAATTTTCAATGAAAGATTTTGAAAAGGCATTGTCAGAAACAAAATATAAAAATATAACGCTTTATGATCTGCTTGAAGCGTATTTCGGTGAAAAGCTGATAACAAACAAGGATTTTAAAGCTGAAAAAATAAATGAAAAATCAGACTTCTTTTCTGCAATTATCAAAAATATTTCGTCGGAATACGGAAATGAATGTTCCTCTGTACATTGGCTTAAAAATGTCAGTGAAAACAAAAATTACGGCTATAAAATCATAATTTCAGAGTATGAAAAATCCAAAGACGAAACAGAAAATGTAATTTTTAATGTGTGCAGTGCATTTGAATATCTTAATAAAATTTCCGAAAACGGCATCAGACTTGCTCTTCTTGCAGCTGAAATCACACGCAATCCGCATTATTTTGACAGAAATTCAGTTGCGGGTAAGCTGTTGATACAGCTTTTGTCGTTTCTTCAAAATAAAAGCGGAAATATGAGTGCCGAAGAAATATTGCAACTATACTATTCTTTCGGAATAAAACCAGACGATATTTCCAGTTTTACTACGGCATACGGAATAAGACTTTACACCGAAAGCGGCATACATCAGGCATACAGCGAATTTATTAAAAATAATGAATCCTATGTTATAACGCTTTCAAACCTCGGAAAAATAACAGGTGCAGACTGCGAGAGCAAAAAGGTGTATGTTTTTGAAAATCAGACGGTCTTTTCGCATATCTGTGAAGAACTCAAAGATATGAAAATATCGGCGTTGTGTACATCGGGACAGATGAAAACAGCGTCGCTTTTGGTTATAGATATGCTGTGCCGTTCCGACTGTGAAATATATTATTCGGGCGACACCGACCCCGAGGGCATTTTAATAGCAAACAAAATAATATGCCGCAATCCGCAGAAAATCCGTCCGTGGAGAATGACTGTGCAGGACTATTATGACTCAATTTCTGATAAAGCCGTTACGGAGGAAAGACTTATTCAGCTTGACGGCGTAACCGACTCACGCCTGTTTGATGTTTGCACAGCAGTAAAAAAAGAAAAACTTGCCGGCTATCAGGAACAGCTGATTGATAAGATGATTGAGGATATAAAAAGCGATGAAAAAATATAATTTTTAAAAGGCTTGATTTTATCATAATGGTATTATGCAATATATATAACCAATTAAATCCATATATTATCAAGAATATATACCGCTGTTTTTTGGAAATGTTTATGTGCATATTTAAAAAATGATTGATAAATTTATTTGAATGTATTATATTTTGTAATGCAGATGCTTTTAGACATAAAAAAAGAGGTGCAGTAATTATGAACGGAAATCATTTTTTTGCAATTATGTCAAGAATGAAATACATCAACCGATGGTCGCTTATGAATAATACAAGAACCGAAAACATAAGCGAACACAGCCTTACTGTTGCAATGCTTTCACACGCCCTTGCAACAATAAGGAACAAAAAACTCGGCGGTAATATTGACGCTGAACACGCCGCCGCCATTGCACTTTTTCACGATTGTACGGAAATTATAACGGGAGATTTACCTACACCGATAAAATATTCAAGTAAAACTTTAAGAAATGCCTATGCGGATATTGAAAACGAGGCGGCAAACCAGCTTTTGTCAACTCTGCCTGAATATATGTGTGAGGAATACCGAAAACTCATTATTCCGTCAGAGAATGATGTAGAAATACAAAAAATTGTCAAGGCTGCCGACAAGCTGTCTGCCCTGATAAAATGTATTGAAGAAGAACAAATGGGCAACAATGAATTTTGCAAGGCAAAAGAGGAAATTATGAAGTGGCTTGAAAACTGCGGTATGAAAGAGGTGGAAATATTTATTTCTGATTTTTTGCCGTCATACAGTCTTTCACTTGACGAACAGAATATTGCTCTTTAACGCATAAAAATCGTCGAATTATGTACAATATAATATTTTGTTTCAGGTAAAATCTGTTTATGATGACATATTTTTTGATTTTGTTTGCTTAAAGCCGATTTATAATATATAATAATCTAATAAATATATTCTTTTAGCTGCCATTTTTATCAAGCAAAGGAGATTTTTATATGTCAGATGACAACAGAGAACAGAAAAACATCGCACATCACAAAGATACTCCCACGGAAAATAATAATGTAATTTTTTATAACAGCAACTCATCAAAAAGCAATACTCAAAAAAATACAGAAAACAAAACAGCTGATATAGCAGAAAATAAGACCGACAACAAAGCAGTGCCTGCACCAAACCGCCCTAAACGTATGGCACAGAAAACTACCGTTAAGCTCTCCGCAAAGCGAATAGCAATTAACATTATCTCCGTTGTTCTGGGAATTATTTTTATTGTTATTGGTTCGGGCTGTATAGTTGCTTATTCTTATTTTAACCGCATAAATTATAAAACGCTTGAACCGTCAGCTAATACATCTTCACATAACAGTGTTCCGAACAGTGTCGTTTCTGATCCGTCACTGCCAAAGGTAAACACTTATGACGGTACGCTTATGAATGACCCTATGATACTGAACATAATGCTTTTTGGTGCGGATACAAGAGCTGACAGCGACAGCGGAAATTCCGATACGATTATACTTCTTTCTGTTGATACACGTCATAAAAAGCTTAAACTTCTTTCGTTTATGCGTGATACCTATGTTGAGATACCCGGATATGAAAACAATAAGCTGAATGCGGCTTATTCTATCGGCGGTGCAAGTCTTTCGGTGCATACGGTTCAGGCAAATTACGGTATTCAGATTGACCGATATGCCGTTGTTGATTTCAGCAGTTTTAAGAATATTATTGATACTCTCGGCGGTATAGATGTTGAGCTTACTGCCGACGAAATAGAATATATTAACTGGCAGTACTGGATTAACAGTCAGGACGAATACAAAAATACTGTCGGCAGCGAACAGCGTGAATATGTCCGTGAAAATCTGAAATACTATTGGCTGAATAATGTAGGCGAAGATGAAAAACAAATTAAAATCAGCGAATATACCTTCCACGAAAACAGCGACGGTGAGCAGGTTGCAACAGTACATCTTAACGGCCGTCAGGCACTTTGGCATTCAAGAAACAGAGGCGAGGACGGTATATGCAGCGGTGACGATTATACAAGAACAGAACGTCAGAGAAATGTTCTGGGTGTTATAATCAATAAAATGAAATCAGCCGATATTACAAAGATACTTTCAATAATATATGAAATCGGACCGATGATTACAACAAACCTCAAAACATCGGAAATAACCTCTCTTGCAACAAATATAACAAAATATCTTAATTACGATATAGAATCCAAGTCAGCACCGGAGCTTTCGAGCCTTGGGACTGATTTCTATTATTCCGACTCGAATAATCCTATATATATTGACGGTTATCTTGTCAACTGTATCGTTATAATTGACTGGGATAATTTCAGAAAACAGGTTGCGGATTTTATTTTTGAAAATCAGCCGCAAAGCTCAAAAACTGAAAGCTCAGTATCGGAAGAAACAGCCGATAACGATGAAACTTCTTATTCAAATTAAAACGAAAAATCAAATTTTAAATTCAAAGCTATTAGTGACAGGTGCATAACACACCTGTCACTAATGCTATACGGTTATAATGAGGTGTTTTAAATGTCTGAAAAAAATTATAACAACAATTTCAAAAATAACAATTATAACGATAATTACTATGATGACGGCAGCGGCGGATATGACGGCTTCAATGATGTAAATGACAGTCAGTATGAGGATATTTATTCCGATTCCGGAAAAAGAACAAACAGAACCCGCACTCAAAATCCAAAAAAACACCGCTCAAAACCCAAAAAAATATTAAAAGCTATTCTGATTATTATTCTTGTGCTTGTGCTTTTATTGGTCGGATATGTTGCCCTTATTGTATTTCGTATAAACTATTCCGGCGACAGTCCCGACACGGCGTCGGTTGAAGCAGAAATAGGAGAGCTGAAAAGCTCACCCGATGTACAGAATATTATGCTTTTCGGTGCGGATAATCATGCTGAGGACGAAAACGGCCGTTCCGACTCAATGATACTGCTTTCGATAGATAAAAAGCATCATAAGCTTAAACAAACATCGTTTCTGCGTGACCTTTATCTGACAATTCCGGGATACGGAGAGGACAGGCTTAATGCGGCGTATTCTTACGGCGGAGCGGCTCTTGCGGTTGAAACGATTGAATATAATTTCGGTATAAAAATTGACAATTATGCAATGGTTGATTTTTCAAACTTTACTGCGATAATTGATGCAATGGGTGGCATTGACCTTGAACTTACGGCTGACGAAATTGACTATATAAACTGGCAGTGCTGGAAAAACAAACAGGTTGAAACACGGCACGAGCTGAATATTGACGATTACACATTCTATGAAAACGATAACGGCGACGAGGTTGCAAAGGTTCATCTTAACGGCCGTCAGGCACTTTGGTATGCCCGTGACCGTGACAGTGCAGGTTCTGACTTTGACCGCACAAGCCGTCAGAGAATTGTAATAAATACAATTTTTGCCCAGCTTAAATCAAGCAATCCGTTTACGCTTATGCGAGTTGTATATGAAATTGCACCGCTTATTACAACGGATATGTCAAAAGGAAATGTTATCTCGCTCGGTATGGGACTTATTTCGTATCTCGGCTATGAAAGAGAGGAGCTGAGTATTCCCGGCAGTGACAATTTCTCAAATACGTGGGCAGGAGAGGCACAGGTTCTTACAATAGACGATATGGATTATGAGAAAGAACGGCTTTATAAGTTTGTTTTTGAAGAATAAAATTTGATGAATTTTCGGAGGAAAAAATGAATATCAGACGTGCTGAAATAAAAGACAAAGATAAAATACTGGATTTGCTTTCACAGGTTCTTACCGTTCACCACAACGGTCGTCCCGACCTTTTTAAAGCAGACTGCCGCAAGTATAACGACAGTGAGCTTTTGGAGATTATTGCAGACGATAAAAGACCTGTTTTTGTTGCCGTTGATGAAAACGGTGAAGTGTGCGGATATGCGTTCTGTATTTTTCAGCAGCACATAAACGACAATATTCTTACGGATATAAAAACTCTGTATATTGATGATTTGTGTATCGACGAAAAAAAGCGTGGACATCATATAGGAAAAAGTCTTTATGATTTTGTTATTGATTTTGCAAAAAACAGCTGTTGCTATAATGTTACACTCAATGTATGGGGCTGTAATACCTCCGCAATGAAATTTTATGAAAACTGCGGACTTCAAATACAAAAAATCGGAATGGAAAAAATCCTGTAACCAAAAAGCGTATGTATGGCATAATTTAATGTCATACATACGCTTTTGTTTATATTTGAAAGTAAGATATAATTTTAAATGTTATTATCAGCAAGAATAATGTCCAGCATTTGTCTTGGAGTAACTACAAATGGCTTAATTGGAAAATGTTTGATATTGCCTGTTATAAGATAAGCATCTTTGCTTTGTCGTTCTTCCATTACAACCTCATAGAATACAATATCTTTTGGATCAGGAATACATTCGTCTATTGTTTCTCCTTGAACATATATTCCTTTTTCTTCAATGCTGTCAACGATATTATTAACGATTTCTTCTGGAAGTTTAAATTTTGGTCTTGATAAGACTTGTCTGTATTCCTTCAAAATATCACTGTTGATTAAAGGTGTTATTAAGCCGTTAAAGGTTAATTCCAGAATTGCTCCGGGAACAGATTTCCATTTTAGCATTGCAGATACAATAACATTAGTGTCAATTACAGCATAGTATTTCATATATGTGCCTTACTTTCTTGAATCTGCAATTTCAGCGTTGATTTCGTCCAGAGTCATATCTGAAATTCCGTTTTCTTCTGCGATTTTACTTGCGGCTTTCAAGGCTTCCAAGCCTTTGTTTTCAGGTTCGTTTTTAAGTTTCATACTGAAAGGAATACCGTTTTCCTGTATAAGACGGGAAAGACACATACGCATATAGGTCTGTAAATCAATGCCAAGTCGCTCACAGATATTCATAGCCTTAATTTTTGATTCATCATCTGTACGAAATTGAACTAATGTGCTTGACATAAAATCATCTCCTTGTATAAAATCATGCTTACTGTATCATTATTATATCACTATATGTAATCATTTGCAAGCACTTGATTATATTTTTGCACTGCTTTGTAGCTTTATACAGCAAAGTTATAGGGCAATCTGATTGATTTTTTGTTTGGCATATTGTAAAATAAACAAGCAGAACAGAAAGGACGGTGGCAAAATGGCATACAGTGAGCTTATCAAGAGCTTTGATAAAATACGGGATTATATGAGGGATTTTTATGTCTATGGCTGTAAAAGCCGTGAGCAGTATAACAGAAAAAGCTCCCGTTCCTACGATGATGAAAAACGCAGACTTGAAAGCTGGCTGAATGACTGTATGTACTTCCGTCAGACAAATGACGTAAAGACGGTATATATCTCGGTTGATACCCGCAGCACCGTTCACAATCCGCTGTATAAGGCATGGAAAACAGCAAGCTTTACTGACGGGGATATAACGCTGTTTTTTATTATTTTTGATATTCTGTATGATTCTTACGTTTTACTTCCGCTTAGTGAGATTGTTGAAAAAATTGATAAGGATTATTTATCGCATTTTTCAGAGCCAAAGCTTTTTGACAGCTCCACCGTCAGAAAAAAGCTCAGAGAATATGAAACAACCGGCTTGATTTACAGCGTAAAACAGGGCAAAACTCTTTATTACAAAAGAGCGGAGGAATATCAATTTAATAATATTGATGTGATTGACTTCTATTCTGAAATTGCACCCTGTGGAGTAATCGGTTCTTTTCTTTCAGACCGCCAAAGCGACAAGGGTGACAGGTTTTCTTTTAAACACCACTACATAACACAGACGATTGACAGCGAAATACTTTCTTTACTGTTTGATTCAATACACAAAAAACAGGAAATTGAAATTACAAAGCTGAATCGCAAAAACAGTAAAATACAAAAAATCAATATTGTGCCGCTCCGTGTTTTTTTCAGTGTGCAAAGCGGCAGACAGTATATTATGGCTTACCGCAGAGCTGCACGGAGAATTATGTCATTCCGCATTGATTATATACTGAGTGTAAAGCCGTACAGAACAGCGGAGGATTATGACCTGTTGCGTTCAAAGCTTGACGGAATGATGCCGTATATGTGGGGTGTCAGCAAACAAGGCAGGGGAGAACGGCGTGAAACGGTAGAGTTTACCGTGACCTTTGATGATGACGAGCAATACATATTTGGTCG
This sequence comes from Acutalibacteraceae bacterium, assembly GCA_051880775.1. GTDB lineage: Bacteria > Bacillota > Clostridia > Oscillospirales > Acutalibacteraceae > UBA1213. The sequence continues at coordinate 4,616 of JBJEOP010000009.1, read as the reverse complement.
GCTTCAAAGAGAAAAACGCTGTGGTACAGTTGAACGGCTTGACAATAACAATGCACGTTTTTTTGCCGAAGTATATGATACCAACGAAATACTGACGTGGATTCGCTCGTTTATATGCCGCATTACCTCGGTGAACTTCTCCAATAAGGAAATTGAAAAACAACTCAAATCGGATATTGAAGAAATGTATCGTATGTATGGGGTGAACGAAGAATGATATTCAGTGAAATATACAGTGCCTATTATCAGGCAGTCGCTCATATTTTGGCTGAGGCACTGAAAAGTCCTGTCAGTGCCAAACACATTCGGGAGATTGCCGAAAAATATGCCTTTTCGGAAAGTGCGTTTTCAATCGGAACGGCTTTGCGTGAACAGCGTTGGCAGATTATTTTGCCAAACGGTACAACGCCGCTGAAACATATTCCAAACATTCCTGTGACCGACCTTGAAAAACGCTGGCTGAAAGCAATATCGCTCGACAGACGAATACAACTGTTTGACTGTGATTTCGGACTTCCTGAGAATATTGAACCGCTGTTTACAGAAAATGATTTTTATATTTATGACAGCTACCGTGACGGTGACAACTTTAAAAACGAAGAATATATCCGAAATTTCAGACTGATACTCAGTGCCATTCGTGAACGCAAGCCGCTTGATATTACAATCAGAAACAAAAAGGAAAATAATGTTTCTTTTAAAGTTATGCCTGATAGATTAGAGTATTCCGAAAAGGACGATAAATTCAGACTTTTGACAAGCGGCTGCCGTACTGCATCAGTAATCAATTTAGGGAAAATTATTTCCTGTGAACTGCATAAGGGTGAATTCAGCGTTGAAAAAAGCCGTGAACATACCAGCAGAAAACGCACGCTTACACTGGAACTTGTTGACGAGCGAAACGCACTTGAACGTGTAATGCTGCACTTTTCGCATTTTGAAAAGACGGCACAGCAGCTTGATGACAGGCATTATCGGCTGACTATAAAATACGATCAGAGTGACGAAACGGAAATGCTGATAAGGGTTCTGTCATTCGGGCCGATGCTGCGTGTTATTGAACCGCAAAGATTTGTAAATATGATAAAAAACAGACTGAAACGACAAAAAAGCTGTGGGCTATGAAAGCTCGCAGCTTTTTTTCCACGATAAAACAGGAAATATTTGTTATCATAAATACAGTTGAATCGACAGGAGGTATTTAAAGTGTTACTGACAATTACAATGAACGGAACAAACACACAGGAGCTTGGCTACCTGTTACATAAAAATCCGCAAAGGGCTCAATGCTTTGAACTGAATTTCGGAAAAGCCTATGTGTTCTATACGGAGGTGAGCGACAACCGCACAACAGCGGCGTTGCTTTTGGAACTTAATCCGATTGACCTTGCACATAAACAGAATGTTCACGCTGTGGCAATCGTGCTGAATCTGCCCAAAAATGAGCTTTTAAAAAGAAATGCCGCAAGAGCCGACAGAGGTTATCCCGAAAGAGTGATAAAAAAACATTGTGCTGACCTTCGCAGAAGTGTAAAACATCTCAAAAAAGAGGGTTTTCGGTTTATCTATGTGATGAATTCTCAGGAGGAAGTCAATAATGCCGAAATTGTTCGTACAAAGCTTTGGAACGACAAAAAAGACGATCACGGAGCATTTGATATTATCGGCGATATTCACGGCTGCTATGATGAGCTTGTTATGCTGCTCGGAAAGCTCGGTTATCAAAGGAACGAACAGGGTGTTATGGTTCACCCTTGCGGCAGAAAGGCGGCATTTCTCGGAGATCTCTGCGACAGAGGAACGAAAAATACCGAGGTACTTCGTCTTGTAATGGATATGGTGAAATCAGGCAATGCTGTTGACGTACCGGGAAACCATGATGTTAAGCTGCTGAAATATCTCAGAGGAAAGAATGTACAGATGACGCACGGACTGGATATTACTGTTTCACAGCTTGAAAAAGAAAATGATGATTTCCGAAATGAAGTTGCCGCATTTCTGGACGGACTTGTCAGCCACTATGTTCTTGACGACGGTAAACTTGTGATTTCTCACGCAGGTATCAAAAAGGAATATATCGGACGTAGCTATATGAAAGTGCGTGACTTCTGTCTGTACGGTGAAACCACAGGAGAAACCGACGAATACGGCTTGCCTGTTCGTCTTGACTGGGGACAGATTACCGTGGAAAAGCGACTGTTGTTTACGGTCACATTCCGCAATCGGAGGTAAGGGCAGTAAACGGTACATACTGTATTGATACGGGCTGTGTTTTCGGCGGCAGTCTGACTGCATTTCGTTATCCCGAAAGAGAATGTGTGAGCGTTAAGGCTCTGCGGCAATACTGTGAACCTGCTAAACCCATTACAAAAGCAAAAAGCGAACCTGACGATATGCTTACCCTCGGCGACATCAGCGGCAAGCTGTATCTTAACACTAAGCTTATGCCGGATATTTCCATACACGAAAATAATTCCGCAGCGGCACTTGAAATTATGTCACGCTTTGCGGCTGACCCGCACTGGCTGATTTATCTTCCGCCTACTATGTCGCCGTGTAAGACAAGCAGTCTTGACGGATTTCTGGAACACCCGCTTGAAGCCTTTGAATATTATCGCAGCCGTGATATTAAAAATGTGGTCTGTGAGAAAAAGCATATGGGTTCCCGTGCGGTTATTGTGCTTTGCAAAAATACAGAAACAGCAGAAAAACGCTTTAATATCACAGATGGCAGCAGAGGTATAATTTATACCCGAACAGGCAGACATTTCTTTAACGATACTGAAACAGAAAAGCAAATTCTCAACAGGCTTGATAATGTGCTGATACAATCAAACTTCTGGAAAGATTTTGAAACCGATTGGGTGTGCTTTGATACTGAGCTTATGCCGTGGTCGGAAAAGGCACAGGAGCTTTTGCAAAAGCAATACGCCCCTGTCGGAAGAGCAGGTCGTGACGGTCTGACATCAGCTGTACAGGCACTTGAAAAGCTGTGTAACAGAGGAAATGTTCCCTTTGAGGTATCAAAGGGAAGCTCAGGACAGAATTTTGACCCCGTTGAGTTGCTGAAAGAATACCAATTCAAAAAGGACGCTATGGGGCGTTACGTTGACTCTTACCGTGAATACTGCTGGAAAGTTCAGAGTGTTGATGATTTCAGAATTGCACCGTTCCATATTCTTGCGGTTGAGGGGCATACATTTTCAGACAAGCCGCATATATGGCATATAGAAACGATAAAAAATTATTGCACAGGGATTGACCCTGTATTTATGGCAACGGACTATATTTGTGTGGATACAACCGATGAAGAAAGCGTGCAAAAGGGTATTGACTGGTGGCTGAACCTTACCGGAAACGGTGGGGAAGGTATGGTTGTAAAACCTGAATTATTCGCATCATTCTATAAAGGTGAAGTTATACAGCCGGCTGTAAAGTGCAGAGGCAGAGAATATTTAAGGATTATCTACGGACCCGAATATCTCAGCCACGACAATCTCAGACGTTTGAAGAACCGCTCACTGACAAGAAAGCGTAATCTTGCCCTGAAAGAATTTTCTCTCGGTATGGAATCACTTGACCGCTTTGCGATGAAAGAGCCGCTGTATCGTGTACACGAATGTGTGTTCGGGGTTCTTGCCTTTGAAAGTGAACCTGTTGACCCGAGATTATAAGTAACAGATTGTAGCTTTGACAATAATGCAAACTTGAATTTATCACATTGAAAATGTTTGGTATGTGTGTTATCATTTTCTTACAGTAATTGATAAAAGAAAGGAAAAATCTATGAATTTACCCGTACAAGTAACACAGGAGGAATTATCTGAAATACTGCTGACGGTAGCTCCCGTAAGACCTGTTTTTATCTGGGGTGCTCCCGGCATAGGAAAATCGGCATTGGTTGAGCAATTTGCGTCAGATGTCGGTATGGAATGTGTTTCTCTGCTTGGAAGTCAGCTTGCCCCCGAAGATATTATCGGTATTCCGAGAATTAACGGTAATGTGTCGGAGTTTCTGCCGCCGAAAATGATTGCAAGAAATGAACCGTATATATTGTTTTTAGATGAACTTAATGCTTGTTCGCAAGAGGTTCAAAAGGCATTTTACAGCCTGATTTATGAAAGACGGATAGGGGAATATCACTTACCTGTCGGCAGTGTTGTAATCGGTGCTGGCAACAGAGCACAGGATAATGCGATTGTCAAAACTATGTCCTCGGCTCTTGTCAACCGTATGTTTCACGTACAACTGAAAGTTGATGTAAAACAGTGGCTTATTTGGGCATACCGTGAGAATATTCATCCGTGGATAACGGATTATATCACAGCTCGTCCCGACCATTTGTTTTCCGTACCTCCAAAGACAGAAGAACCGTTTTCAACGCCTCGTTCATGGCATACCCTCAGCGACCTCATCAAAGAATTTGAGGGTTCCGGTCTTGAACCGGGATCCCCTATGCTGAAAACACTTGCTTACGGTTGTATTTCTCCCTCTCATGCCGGAATGTTTGTTGCTTATACCAAACAGCTTGGAAATAAGAATTTACTTTCCAAGATTATTAAAGGCGAGGAGCGTTGGCCGTCAAAACCCGAAGATCGTGATGTGCTTTACTTTCT
>JBJEOP010000008.1:0-22626 GCA_051880775.1 Acutalibacteraceae bacterium | reverse complement strand
GAAAAGCTCTAACGCACGGTAATGACCGTCCTGTTTTACTACTATCATACCGTTTTCATAGGAAGCATTCGGATCTTCCACAGTGTAGTCCTTTGGCTTTGATTCCTCCGATACCTGTGAACTCTGTTCAGCACTGCTTGATTCAGGATTGCTGTTTGTATTGCTTGTTTCGTTATTGTCCGGCTTGCTTTCGGGTTTGCTTTCCGGCTTGGAAACAACCGAAATCGGCTTGCCGATAACCTTAACTTCATCATCGGTATGAAAACCGAAAACAGACTTGAAGTTATTTCCCATATTTTTAAAGTCGTCACGGTAAGGAACGGTATCATCATAATAATTGGTTATTCCGGCAGTAAACGCTCCCGAAAAATACGATTGAAGTGAAAACTCAGGAAATGTTGCAAGCTTTCTTTTTTCGATATTTGAAACGGTTGAGCGTGGAAATACAAGCAAAAATATTGCTGTGAGGAAAAATACCGACATAAGAATTACGATTGAAATTACCGAAAAACCGTGTTCAACGCCTTGTCTTTTACGGGAATTAAAGGTCTTTTTTTTCTGAGGCTTATGTTGAATTGTTCTGTTGTCCATATTTGTTCTCCTTTATGCATATACTCAGAAACGGAAATAAAGGAACGGATTGTTTGTTGAATCAACAAGAAGAATACTCAGAATTATGAGCATTGCCGCACAGGCAACCGTTCCGGCAATCTTTCCGACAGCGTAAACTGTATTATTGCCCCAGCTTGTAAAGAAGTATTTCATCTTCGGAAGTACAGGCATTGACGCAATAATTGCAGCTGCAATAAGTATTATGTTATTCTGGAAAGAGTTCCATGTGAGTATATCGCCAAAAGGATTTCCGTTTGTGAGCATACTTATTCCGCTGATGTTGAGGAAGAATTTTCCGAGCTGATTCAAATCCGTAAAACAGAATATTCCGAAACCGATAACGATTACGATTTTACTGTAAATATGCGACAGCCACACAGGCCATTTTTTCAGACGCTTTTTACCGATTTTGATTTCGAGCAGCAGGAACAGGAAGTAATAAAGTCCCCAGAAAATGAAGTTCCATGCAGCACCGTGCCAGAATCCCGTACAGAACCATACAAGCAACAGGTTGAGGTACTTGCGGGGTTTGCCGAAAATCGGGACATAGAAAAGATAATCCCTGAAAAATGAACTGAGTGAAATATGCCATCTCTGCCAGAATTCAGTAATTGTCTTACATATAAACGGATACTTGAAGTTTTCATCAAAGTGGAAACCGAACATTCTTCCAAGACCTATTGCAATATCCGAATATCCGCTGAAATCGAAGTAAACATACAAAGAATACGCAATAACGGTGTACCATGTGCCGAGGAATGAAAGGTTTGAAATATCAACGGGAGTGCTTTCACTGCCGAAGAACTGAGTTACAATGCTGTAAAGGTTGTTTGCGATAATTACTTTCTTTCCGAGTCCGATAATTACACGCATTGCTCCCTCGCTGATGTCAACAGCGGTTGAACGGCGATCCGTAATTTCCTTTTCGATAACGCTGTAACGCACGATAGGACCTGCAACAAGCTGCGGAAACAGTGAAAGATAGAGCAAGAAGTTCTTGAAGTGCTTTTGAGGTTCAACGGTTTCCCAGTAGCAGTCCATTATGTAGGAAATTGCCTGGAATGTAAAGAAGCTTATTCCGATAGGAAGCTGAATCTGAGGAACAGGCAGACTTGTATGGAAAAGACCGTTAAAGTTCTCAACCAGAAATCCGCTGTATTTGAACACAATCAAAAACGCAAGGTCGATTATAACCGCACCCGCAACAGCCATTTTTGCTCCCCGCTGCCCACGGAATTTCCCGATAACCAAGGCAAGATACCAGTTAATAAACGCACTGAATACCAACAGGAGTACGCATACAGGCTCGCCCCAGGCATAGAAAATGAGTGAAAAAACAACAAGTACCGTATTTTTATTCTTTATTTTTTTGCATACGAAATACGAAATCAAGCACAGAGGCAGAAAAAAGTACAGAAAAAACAAATCTGCGAATACCATTATATTACTCCTTTATTTTCTTTTTACAAGTATTCATTTTACTCCATAACGGCAATAATATCAAGGCATTTTTCATATTTTAAGATGTTACATTTTTGTAAAAACAATTTCTTCCTTTGTAACAGAAAAATTATGCCTTTATTTTACTTTTGCAAATTCTGTTTGTGAAACAAAATATCTTTCCCTGTATATTACAGGAAAAGATACAAAGTTATTATTTAAAAATCACGGATATTGAAGTTCCTTTGTCAGGCTCGCTGTCAACCTTTATTTCGGCATTGTGACGGATTGCGATATGCTTGACTATTGCAAGCCCGAGTCCTGTGCCGCCTGTCTGCTTTGAACGGCTTTTATCAACACGGTAAAAGCGTTCAAAAATCCTCTCCTGACACTCTTTCGGAATGCCTATTCCCGTATCTGCGACTGTAACGGTCTTTTCGGAAATATTTACATCAATCTTGCCGTTTGGCTTATTGTATCTTATTGCATTGTCGCAAAGATTGTATATAAGCTCACTTATCATATATTTGTTGCCTGTGATTTTGCTGTCGGTGCCGCTGACGGTAAGTGTAATATTCTTTTTTTCCGCTGAGTCATAAAGCGGATTTACCGCCTCTTTTGCAGTTTCAAGAAGTGAAATTTCCTCAAACTCCGCACGGACATCAGATTCGTCAAGCTCGGAAAGCCTGATAATATCCTTTACAAGATTTATCATACGCTCGGATTCAAGTCGGATTTTGCCTGCAAAATTCTTTACATCGTCTTTTTGTGCTATACCCGATTCTATCATTTCGGCATAGCCTGAAATTGATGTGAGCGGTGTTTTCAGTTCGTGAGAAACATTTGCGGTAAATTCCTGTTTTATCTGTTCCACACGATATTTCTCGGTAACATCAATCATAAGGCACATTGTTGCCGACTGAACGCCGTTTACAATAATCGGGTTTGAACGAATCTGATAAATTCTGTCGTTTATTTTCATCTCGGACGAATTTGCATTTCCGTCTGTTGCCTCGTTAATGCTGTCGGTAAGTTCCTTTCTCCGTGAAGCATATATTATGTTTTTCCCTGCATAATTATCGTCAAAACCGAGTATTTTCTCTGCCTTATGGCTTGACAGCATAATGTTTTTGTTACGGTCAACAAGTATCATACCGTCAGACATATTTGTAAGCACTGCACTGAGCTTGTTTTTCTCCTGACGTTCAAGTTTAAGGCGTTCACGTATTTCCTCTTTTCTGTGCCTTATTTCGCTTATAAACGGCAGCAGCTCGTCATAGATTTTTTCGTTGCTCTCTGTGTCTTCGTCAATATTTTCAAGTTCAGCCGTAATTCTGTTTATAGGCTTGACAAGCTTTTTTGTAAGAATAACCGAGAGAAGCACCGACGCCGCCAGCATAATTATCACAAGAAGTACAAGGTACGGTATTACATTTGAGAAAAACGAATACATTATGTTTGTTTCCTGTGAAAGTCTTATAATATTTCCGTCAGCAAGTTTTTTTGCACAGTAAAACACATCTGTATTCATTGTTTCGGAATAACGGTTTGATGTTCCCTTGCCATTTTTGACTGCCTCCTGAACCTCAGGTCGTTCAAGGTGGTTTTCCATCTTGTCGGCGTCATTGCTGCTGCTCTCAAACAGCACTGTTCCGTCAGCTTTTATAAGCGTTATCCGCAGTGAATCATCGGCAAATTTTTGAAGCTCATCGCTGTTTTGAAGATATTCGTATACTGTCGCTATTTCGTCCGTGCGTTCGGAAAGGTCAAAGGTTACCTGATTTTCAAACGCCGTATAAAATGCCGTTACTGCAAAAACTATTGTTATTATAATTGAAAAAACACCCATTACAAACATATGAGTATTGATTTTATTTTCCAAAAAAATCCCTCCCCGGCGTGCAGCGTGACGCCGCACCCAATTTTGCGTTTAAATTTTATTGTTACCGTTTAATCATTTTCCGCAAAATCAGTTTATGTTATAACTTAGCTCAACAAGCGGCAAGCTGCCGCACCCGAATTGCGTTCAAACTTTATTGTTACCGTTTAATCATTTTCCGCAAAATCAGTTCATGTTATAACTTAACTCAACAACTTAATATCAGCACAAACTAATTGCAACGCACTAACTGACGGTCACACTCACTCCTAACTCCTAACTCCTAACTCCTAACTAAAAAGGGCGGACACATTTTTTGTTGCGTCCGTCCGTAATTAAAGAAAATCAGCCTATTTTATATCCGACATTACGAATTGTCTTTATTTCCGAACCGCTGTCGCCCAGCTTCTGACGCAGGGTTTTGATGTGCATATCAACGGTACGGCTTTCGCCCTCATACTCAAAGCCCCAAACCTTGTTCATAATCTTTTCACGACTGAGAACTATTCCCTGATTTGAAATAAGAAGTTTCAAAAGCTCATATTCCTTAAAGGTAAGAACACACTCGTTGTTGTCAACCGTAACTCTGTGTTTTTGGTCGTCAATTCTGATGTTCTTGTATTCAAGTGTATTGTCGCCGCTTTGACGTGAGGTTCTTCTCAGCAATGCACGAACCCTTGAAACAAGCTCCATAACTCCGAACGGCTTTGTGATATAATCGTCCGCACCCGTATCAAGACCTTTTACCTTATCCATCTCAGTTGTTTTTGCCGTAATCATCATTACGGGAATATTTTTGAGGTCGCCTGAATTTCTGATTTTTTTCAGCACGGAAAGTCCATCCTCACCCGGCATCATTATGTCAAGTATGATAAGGTTGGGTTTATTCTGTGAAAGTGCGTTCATAAGCTCTGTGCCGTCACAAAAGCCTGCAACTTCGTATCCGCTGTTTTTTAGTGCATAACATTCAATTTCTCTTATGTTTTCGTCGTCCTCGGCTATATAAATAAGCAAATTCAATCAAACTCCTTGTGCTTTCCTGTAATCGAAAAGATAACCCATTCGCCGACATTAACAGCGTGGTCGCCTATTCTTTCAAAATATTTTGCTATCATAAGAAAATCCATAGCCTGCTCGCCGTTTTTGACATTTTCGTTTATCAGTGAAATAAGCTCGTCTTTTACCGTAACAAAAAGACCGTCAACGGTATCGTCGGTATCGCATACCCTTTGTGCAAGCATTATATCACGCTTTACAAAAGCGTCAATGCTGTCGGTTACCATTTTTGCAGTAATTTCTGCCATTTTTGAGATATGTTCGAGTTTTTTGATGTATTTTTGTGACGAAAGAAAGAGGACAATTTCAGAAATATCCTGAGCGTGGTCGCCTATTCTTTCAAGGTCGGTTATCATCTTCAAAACTGCCGAAATAAGCCGCAAGTCCCTTGCAACAGGTTGCTGCTGCAAAAGAAGTTTCATACAAAGACCCTCAATTTCACGCTCTTTTTCGTTGATAACTGCGTCAAATTTTATGTTTTTTTCCGCTTGCTCGGCGTTCTGCTCAATAAGAGCCGAATATGCGTTGCTTATTGCCTGTTCAACCAGTCCGCCCATTTCAATAAGCGAGCTGTTAAGTTTTTCAAGCTGTGAATCAAAACGGTTTCTCATAATATAAGCCTCCCAAAATATAAATCCGATAAATCAGCCAAAACGACCTGTGATGTAGTCTTCCGTGCGTTTTTCCTTTGGCATAGAGAAAATCTGTTCGGTTTCGCCGTATTCAACAACCTCTCCGAGTAAAAAAAACGCCGTTCTGTCGGATATACGCAAAGCTTGCTGCATATTATGAGTTACCATAATTATAGTATAATCCTTTTTGAGTTCGAGTGCAAGGTCTTCAATCTTTGAAGTTGAAATCGGGTCAAGGGCACTTGTCGGCTCGTCCATAAGAATTACATCAGGCTGTACGGCGATGGCTCTTGCGATACAAAGACGCTGCTGCTGTCCGCCCGAAAGACCGAGAGCGGATTTTTTCAGTCTGTCCTTCACTTCGTCCCATATAGCAGCCTGTCTGAGAGATTTTTCGACGATTTCATCAAGTTTAATCTTTGAATGTACTCCGTGTGTGCGTGGACCGTATGCAATATTGTCATAAACGCTCATCGGAAACGGGTTAGGCTTCTGGAATACCATACCTACTCTTTTTCGCAGCAGATTTACGTCCATATCGCCGTAAATATCCTCTCCGTCAAGAAGAAATGTTCCCGTAATTTTACAGCCTTCGACAAGGTCGTTCATTCTGTTGAGTGATTTAAGCAGCGTTGATTTACCGCAGCCGCTCGGTCCGATAAACGCCGTTATTTCATTTGACGGAAGTGCAAGGCTTATATCTTTGAGTGCGTGAAAATTCCCGTAATACAGATTTGCCTTTTCGATTAAGAATTTATCGGGATTTACCGATTTAATGGCGTTTTTGTCTATTTTATCCTTTTGTGTCTTTATAGCAGCCGTACTTTTTTCTGACATAAAATTCTGTTCCTTTCGTTAATAACCTTAAAGTTTAATACTATTTCTTTTTTGAGTAATGAATGTCGGGGCTTTGCCCCAAACCCCACAAGGACTGCTCGCCCTTGACCCCGGCAGGGGTTGAACCCCTGCACCCGCAATTTTTATACTCAGTTTTAAAGAGAAATAGTATTAAATAAATCGAGTGCAGCGTCACGCTGCTTTTGCAACCTTTTTCGCAATTACGGCAGAGATTGTGTTGATTACAAGTACCATTATCAGAAGTACAACCGCCGTTGCATAAGCCTGATCGGTATGAAGTCCCTCGTTTGAAAGAACATACATATGAAGTGCCAGTGTTCTGCCCGGGTCAGTGATACCCTTTGCAAGCTCTGCACTTGAACCCGATGTATAAAGCAGAGCCGCTGTTTCACCGACAATTCTGCCGACCGCAAGAATTACACCCGAAAGAATACCCGGAACAGCCGACGGAAGCACTATTCTGAATACCGTTCTGAGCTTGCCGGCACCGAGTCCGAAGCTGCCCTCACGGAAGCTGTCGGGAACAGTGAGCAGAGCCTCCTCGGTTGTACGCATAATAAGCGGCAAAATCATAATTGCAACGGTAAATGCACCTGCAACAATAGAGTAGCCCCAGCCAAGCGTTACATTAAAGCACAGCATACCGAAAAGACCGTAAACGATTGACGGTACTCCCGAAAGAGTTTCGGCTGTCATACGAATTACTTTTACGAGTTTGTTACCTTTTTTTGCATATTCAACAAGATATATTGCAGAGAATATTCCGAGCGGTACTGCGATAACAATTCCGATAACCGTAAGCAGAATTGTATTCAGCAATGCAGGAACACAGGACAGGTTTTCGGAATTATAATCCCATGAGAAAAATTCCGGGGTAAGATGAGGTATTCCGTTTATGAGAATATAGCCGATGATAAACACCAATGCCGACACGGTGATAAGCGTTGCAAGCATTACGAGTATCAGCAGAATAAGCGAACCCGGCTTGTTTTTATAGAGTTTAAGACGCTTGGACAGCGTCATTTTATTTATGCTTCTGATTGAGGACGCATCAAATTCTTTATCCGTTTCTGACGGGATTTTTGGTACGGACGCATTTATTTCCATAGTTCTCACCTCTTACGCTTTCGCCTTGTTTCGGTTTTTGAGTGCGGAACAGCAGAGATTGATAAGAAGTATAAATACAAAAAGAACAACCGCTGTTGCTATGAGTGCCTCACGGTGCAGACCTGTTGAGTATCCCATTTCCATAACGATATTTGTCGTAAGGGTACGAACACCGCTGAGTATGCTGTTCGGAATTACCGTCTGGTTGCCGACTATAAGCTGAACTGCCATTGTTTCACCGATTGCACGTCCGATACCAAGCACGATTCCGGCTGTTACACCCGATTTTGCGGCTGGAAGAACGGTAGCAAATACGGCTCTCTCGTGGCTTGCACCCAGACCTATTGCTCCCTCATAGTAGCTTGACGGAACTGCACGAAGTGAAGATTCGGTAACTTCGATTATCGTAGGAAGTATCATTATTCCGAGTATGATTGAGGCTGTAAGGATACTGCTGCCTGTTCCACCGAAGTTATTGCGTACAAACGGCACTAAAACAACCAGTCCGAAAAATCCGTAAACTACCGACGGTATTCCTGCAAGAAGCTGAATTGCAGGTTTAAGGATTTTATACAGAGGCTTTGGACAGTAGTGTGCCATAAATATCGCCGTAAGAAGTCCAATAGGAACTCCTGTTATCAACGCACCTGCCGTTACATAAAGGCTGCCGACAATCATCGGCAAAATTCCGTAGCTTGCGGGAACATTTGTCGGTGCCCAGCTTGTGCCGCAGAGAAAATCAAAGAGTCCTATTTTCGCCATTGCAGGCACTCCGTTCACAAACAGGAATATACATATAAGTGCTACTGCGAGTACAGACATCAAAGCACAAATGAAGAACAGAACCTTCATCCCCACTTCCATAACCTTCCTCATTACTTAATCAATCCTTTCAAATTATAAAGCTGACTTTAACATAATACAGGTATAGGCACACCTTTACAGTGTGCCTCCCCGTTATTTAAAGCTTTTTTATCAGATGTTGCCCCAGTCTGTAACCTCACCTGTGTAGATTTTCCTGATTTGTTCGATTGTAAGGTCATCGGCAGTATTCTCTTTGTTTACGATTACCGCAATACCGTCAAGGGCGATTTTAGTAGCTGTAACGCCTGTTTCTGTATCTTTGAGATCTCTTGACGCCATACCGATGTCAACGCTTCCGTTGATTGCAGACGAGATACCTATTGACGAATCCGATGTCTGGAACCGGATTGTTGCGTTCGGGTTTACTGCGGCATAAGCCTCTTTGAGTTTTTCCATTACGGGTCCTACTGATGTCGAACCGTCTATTGTGATTGTGCCGCTTGGTTTCTTGCCGCTGTATGCTTTTGCACCTGAGTCAACCGGTACATATTTGTTGTCCTCAACAATCTTCTGACCGTCGGCACTCATAATATAATCTACAAAATCCTGAACAACCTCGCTGAGTTCTGATTTCGTAACGATGTTAAGAGGACGTTGGAGCTTGTATGTTCCGTCTTTTACTGTTTCTGTTGACGGTGAAACGCCTTCAACCTTTACAGCCTTGACGCTGTCGTTGAGTGAACCGAGTGAAATATAACCGATTGCGGCTTTATCGCCTGAAACATTGCTCATAACTGCCTGCGTTCCGTTGAGAGTTACTGCACCTGAATATGTTTTATCGGTTTTTGAACCGTCGCTGCCCTTTTCAAGAACTCCTGTAAGCTCTGTGAAAGCATCTCTTGTACCTGAACCCTGCTCTCTTGTTACTACATTTACCGTACCTGTAATCTTTTCATTTGCTGATGCTTCTGCTGAGCTGCTTACGCTCGATTCAGCCGGTGCTGACGAATTTGAACCTGAATTTGAGTTGCTGCATCCTGTGAATGCTGCTGCGGCAAGAGCCGCAATAAGAAGTGCTGTAAAAATCTTTTTCATAAGTGATTTCTCCTTTTGTTTTTAATGTTTTTTTCCTTGAACAATTCATATAATAATATTGCTGTGTAAAATCAGTAACCGCAGTTTTGTAAAGTTGATGTAAATTTATATTTTTGCATAAAAAAACACAGCCGAATATTTTTTATCGGCTGTGCAATAATAGGTTATTATTTATTTTGGTTAAAACTGGAATTTAAAAAGCGGAATACAGTTTGCAAGGGGAACGGCTGCAATTCCGCAGATAATGCCGAACAACATTCCTGCCATGACATCTGTCGGATAATGTACAAGAAGATACATTCTTGAAAATGCGATAAGGCACGAAAGTATAAGTACGGGAACAATCAGCATCGGACACATAATCGAAATTACTGTCGATACTGCAAAAGATGAGGCAGTATGTCCTGACGGAAAAGAATATTCCGGCGGATTTTTGATAAGAAGGTCTTTTTCAAATTCCTTTTTACAGGGACGAACACGACCCACAATACGCTTGATTGTTATTTCTCCGCCAAGGTACGCAAAAGCCATTGCAAGAAGAATAGTAAAGCCTGTAAGACGCCATTTATTCATCAGCAAAAAAGGAACGGAAAAAATAAACCAGACAATTCCGTGATTTCCGATTTGCGATACTAAAATCATAATTTTATTTAATTTTGGAGTATGTTTTTTTAAAAGATGTCTTAAAACATTTTCATCCCATGCCTGAATACGAGCCAGCATAATTTCTCCTTTCGATAAGTCGCAAACTGTTCATATACATTATTATTATAACATAATTCGTCTTAAAAGCAAATCAAAATTATTAAGCAATTTCTGATAAAATAAAGTATAAAAAAATATACATCTTTACCAAAAATACAAAAAGACGACAGCGTTTGCTGCCGCCTTATATGTTTTGTTCAGCTAAAAAATTATGCAACTATATCCTGCTGTGCGTTTTTCTTGATTTTGAATATTCTCCTCAGAAAAAAACTCCAGAATTTAGGATTGTCAACTACAACAAACTTCATAAAGCTGCCCCCTGTTAAAATCTGCAACACTTCGGCCACATTATTGCCATAATTACAAGCAAAACGGCAACAATGACAATCAGCCAGCATTGCGGAAATATAAACGAAACCAACAGTCCCAAGCTGAACGCAAGAATATTTCCGTTTTTTATACAGTTTTTCATATTAACACCGCCCGCTGTTACAGTAAGTAAATATTACTGTCGGTTTCGTGCTTACACTAACATAATATACAGACTGCACTCTGTATGACACATATTTCAATAAATTTGACTTACTGAATTTTACTGCATTTGCTTTGTTCAGCAACAATCCTATAATTGCACAAATTTGAAATATATGCTAAAATAAAAAGGCGGTGGAGTTAAACCACCGTCTTTCCGCCGTGCGGAGCGGACTGCTCTCACGTTGAGCTATTCCCTTTTGTCGGGCGGCAAGCCGCTTCTTCTCTGTGAGGTGAGAGATTTTATATAAACTACCGACATTTGTATTATACAATAACTAAATATTATCGTCAAGGAGGTTATAATGAAAATTTGTTTGATTTGCAGACAGAAAAACATAGACCACTATGGTATTTGCCCTGCCTGTACAGAAATAAATCGTCAAATGCGTGAACTGAACTGTGATCTGAGCGGAAAATTTGCGGTTGTGACCGGCGGCAGAATCAAGATTGGCTATGCAATTTGTTTGCGGCTTCTGAGAGAAGGTGCCTCCGTTATTGCTGTAACACGATACCCGAAAACTGCCCTTGAAAATTATCGGAATGAACAGGATTATGACGAGTTCAAAGACAGATTGTTTATTATCGGCTTTGATCTGCTGAGAGTTGACAGAATTGAGGAATTGATCTGCAATATAGAACATATCTCAGGAGGAAAAATTGATATTCTTATCAATAATGCAGCCCAGACGGTCAAAAAGTCAAACGAGTATTATTTACAGCTGCAAAATCACGAACAATCCTTGCTGACAGAAGGTAACGGACATCTTATGATACCTTTTACCGATATAAACAGTGAAAATTCGCTCATTCCTTTCAGTACACTTTCGGATTGCGGTGAAACGGAAAACGATAATTCGTGGGTAAGAAAACCTGAGGAGATCACCGCCAAAGAACTTCTGGAAGTACAGCTTATCAATGTAACTGCTCCCTTCATGCTTACCAACGGACTTCATCGTCTGATGCAGTATGATAATACACAAAACAAGTTTATTATCAATGTCAGTTCGGTTGAGGGACGGTTTAACACAAAGCAGAAACTTGCCCGTCACGTTCACACAAATATGGCTAAGGCATCGCTGAATATGATGACACATTCCATTGCAGCGGATTTTGCAAAGGATAAAATATTTGTTTATTCCTGTGACCCGGGGTGGGTATCAAATCAATTTCCGCCGGGATATGAAATCAGCAAAAATTTTGTACCCTATCTCACATTTGATGACGGTGCCGCCCGTGTGTTATATCCGATTGTTAAAAACCTGAACAATCCAAAAATTAAGGACTATGGCGTGTTTTATAAAGATTATAAAATTATTGACTATTGAAAGGTGAGATACAATGAGTTTTTTTAATGCGTTTAAAAAAATTATTTCTGCTCATTCTCCTGAGAATGAACAGGATATTAAAAAAAATGAAAATACAGAACCGACAACTCAAAAAATTGATATGCCAAAAGCGACAGCAAACAAAACCCAAAATCCAAAAACGGTAACTCCGCCTATTGATAACATATATTATCCTGACAACAAATCCCCCGATAAAGCATCAGTAGAAGAAATTGAACTTACGGAAAATCAAGCCGTTATGATGGGTTGGTCTTACCGTAAAAAATCAAAAGCTATCCGTATCACTAATTATCACGGAACAGAAACAGCAGTCATTGTTCCGTTTAAAATCGGCGGTATAAAAGTCAATGAACTCGGTGACAAATGCTTTGCCTATACGAAAGTGACAAGTGTGGAAATGCCATCCTCCGTTGCTAAAATCGGAAAAAATGTTTTCAACCGTTCCTGTATCAGTCATGTTATTTTTTCGGACAGTTTGAGATATATTCCAAACGAAACTTTCTCTATGGCTTGTTATCTGGAAAAAGTACATCTTCCCTGTGGATTGAATGTTATCGGTAAACGGGCATTTTATCATTGTGTAAAATTGAAATATATTGCCTTGCCTGATTCTGTATTCAATGTTCAGGAAAAAGCATTTTTCGGCTGTGGTTTAGAGGGCTTTTCTCTGAATACGGAAAATTATAACAAATATAATGATGATTTCTATGGACTGCGTGACGGCAGTGCATTTTACGCTACACCCGTACAGCAAAATCATTCTGTTATCGCTATTCCGACAAAACAAAAGAATAAGTTGAATGTACTGACTGTCGGCAACAGGGCAAAAATTGATTTTCCGGATAATTATACTGTAACAATGGGTAAAAATTCCGTTGATACATTGTGTGAACTCAATTTTACAAAATGCCGCTATCTTACAATGAATCAGCCTGTTTTCAGAGAAAGCAATCCTTACGGACAGACTTACACAAGTTATAGCTGTAAAGTTGCAATTAAAGAAACTATGCTTGATGAATATGCCGCATTTCCGCCGTTTGTTGATGTTTTCAATTCTGACGGAAATAAAATCAACGGTACTTATAAAATATTAAAAGATAAATCCGAAAAAAGCAGTGCTGTTACAGTATATGGGGCAACTCTCCTACCGTGGTCACTGAATATCGGTGCGGAAAAAATCAGGCTGTTGCCTGAATATGAACCATATTGCAGCGGAACTATACTTGAAAATGCCGTCCACGCCAAAAATCTGAAAAGTATTGATCTTGGCGATTTCGTGGGTAATGCGGAAATTTTTTCTTTAAGATGTACCGAACTGCATAATGTCAGATTTAACAGGTGTGGTTTTTCGGGAAAATTACGAACTCCTGTTGAAAAATATATTCCGCCGTCATCACTGTTCGGAAAAAATGATAAAGGAAAGTTTATCCATAATGAACTGATGAAAGCATTTACTTTTGTAACGGATTGTCCTGAAACCTTACCACAGTACAATCCAAAAATTTATCGTACAGGCTATTTTTATGACCAGACTATAATAGATAAGGTTTTCAAAAGAGGTTATGTTAAGCTATATTACGGTAATATCGTAAAGCTGAACCAAAGGGATAAAATTCTGATTGCTATTGATGTTTTGCGTGGAAGTGATCTTTCTCATATTTCCTGCGGAATCAGGAAAACCTATAATGAAAACCGTGATCTTTACCGGAATTATCTTAAAGGGCATTTACGCTATGCCGAAAAAATATGTAAAGAAATTCAATACGATTATCCCGAATACAGCAATTATTTATCGGAATTTCAAAAAGAAATTTAAATCTGTTTAAAATTAAGCACCGGCATTTCTGTCGGTGCTTTTTGTATCAAAAATTATTGTTCTTTTATAAGCATTATTACGGCTGTGCCTTTGTGAATTGTTATATGTGCGTTGTCCGATGTAATTTCGTTGCTGACACCAAGCGGAAAATCGGATTTGAGTGTTCCTTTGTTCAGTTCATACATAAATCCGCTGAGTGTTACCTCACAGCTTTCACAGCCGAAAGGAAAAATTGAAAAGGTCATTCCTTTTTTTCCGCAAAGCTGTTTTACTCCGCTTGTCATAACGGAAATGACGGTTTGAGAGTCGATCATTTCGGCATAAAGCTTTTTTTCGGCAAGGAATTTCAGTGTGCAGATATTCGCAAAAGTATGGTCAAATCTGCCGCCTGTTCCGCCGAGAATGACAAAATTATTAAATCCACGCTTTAAACATTCTTTTACACAAAAAAGTGTGTCGGTGTCGTCTTTTTGTACAGGCAGCTTTATTATCTCACAGTCGGAATTTTGCGGAAAAGCTGACGAGTCAAAATCCCCGATAATGAGGTTCGGAGTAATTTTTGCCTGTTGTGCGTAAACATATCCGCCGTCGGCACATACAACAAAATCTCCGCTTTTTATGTTTTCGGTCAGCACCGATATTTCAGTATCGGGCGACGAGCCGATAATTACACAGCGTTTTTCTGACAATGTTTTCACTCCATATTATTTTTTCTGCTGCCAGTCAGGAATTGACTTTACTTCATCATACATAAATTTGTAGCTGTTGTGGCGTGAAACGGGAATTTCGCCGTTTTCTACCGCATCAATTACAGCACAGCCACGCTCGCAGGTATGCGAACAGCTTGTAAATTTACAGTTATTGACATAGGGTTCAAACTCAGGGAAACAATATGCAAGCTCGTCACGCCTGATAATCTCATAGCGTTCAATATCAACCGTTGAAAATCCGGGTGTATCGGCAACATAACCGCCGCCGACCTTATAAAGCTCGCTGTGGCGTGTTGTGTGGCGGCCTCGTCCGAGCTTGCGGCTTATCTCGCCTGTTTCGATGTTGAGATTGGGAAAAAGTGAGTTAAGAAGTGACGATTTACCCACGCCGGTATTGCCCGTGAAAGCTGAAATTTTATTTTCAAGGAGTGAAATAATTTCATCACTTCCCGTTTTATCCTTTATGCTGTACTGCAAAGCCTTTATGCCTGCTTTTTTGTATATCTCCAAAAGCTCGCTGCAATCGGCTAGGTCGGATTTTGTGAATATCACAATCGGCTCTATGCCCTTGCTGACGGCAACCGCAGTAATTTTATCAATTATAACGGTGTTTACACTCGGCTCGGCAACCGACGATACGATAAAAAGTCTGTCGAGATTTGCAAGCGGCGGTCTTATGAGATAATTCTTTCTCGGCAATACATCATCGAGCGAGGCTTTGCCGTCATTCATATGGCTTATTGTAACCCTGTCGCCTACCGACGGACTTATCCCCTTTTTTCTGAATACGCCCCGTGCTTTACATTCATAAAGTGTGTCAGCGGCTTCAACATAGTAGAAGCCGCTGATTGCTTTTATTATCAATCCGTTTAATGTTTCCATAGTTCTCTGCCCTTAAAACATCATCAAGGCATCGGCATTATAGCCGTGATTATACCGATTCATAGGCGACATTTCACCGGAACTGTTCTCGTAAGGATATGACGGTGAATATGACGGCTCATCTGACGGTTCGTCTGAGGGTTCATCTGACGGCTCATCCGAGGGTTCGTCCGAGGGTTCGCCTGACGGCTCATCTGACGGTTCAAAAGACGGTTCAAGTGACGATTCAACTGACGACTCAGGCGGTCCCTGCTTGATAACATACTTTGACATATTATCAAAATTTACCGTTATTGTCTGAGTTTTGAAGTCAAATGTATATGAAATATAATTCACTCCGTCAATTTTAACGATAACCTTTTTCTGTAAATTGTTGTTTACGCTTGTCGGGTCAAGCTTAATCGACTTGGTAAAGCCGTCAGCAGGTATTCCGCTTGATTCCTCAAACTTCTGACCGTCAACATAGATACCGACTGTAATTGACGCATATTCGTCCTGCGGCAAATCTATATCCTGAGTCATTTCTTTTAATATCTTGCTGCCGTCGCTTACCTGAATCGTAACAAGCGAGCCTGTTGAAAGTCTGTTGCCTGCAAGCGGGTCTGTACCGATTACCTTGCCTGCCGGTTCGGCACTTGCAACAGGAGCTTTCTGTGTTGTAAAGCCCTTGGCTTCGAGGGCTGCCTTTGCCTGCTCATAGGTACTGCCGACAACATCAGGTATTTCCACCTGCTGTGTTTCGGGGCCGTCACTGACGATAAGCGTAATGGTTGTGCCTATTTCCTGCTGAGTGCCTTCCTGAGGCGAGCAGTCAATTACATATCCCTTTGCAACATCGGTGCTGTTTACTCTTGAAACAGAATAGTTAAGGTACTTTGCCTGTAATTTATCTATTGCTTCCTGTTCGGAGTAATTTTTAAGCTTAGGAACTTCAACCGTTGTGCTTGTACTGTTTATTACGAGCTTAATTGTGGAGTTTTCCTTAACCTGCTTTGAGCCTGCCTCAGGGTCCTGTGAAAGTACGATGTTTACAGGCTGTGTGTTGTCATATTTTGCCGTAATTTCAAATTTGAATTTATAGTCGGAATTTTTCTGAATATCGTCATACATCTGTCCGACAAAGTTCGGAACATCAACATTCTTTACATCGGTAGATTTGAACGCATTTGATACTGCCATATACACAAATACGACTATTGCGGCAAGTACAAGCACGGCAACGCTTATTGTTATCCACTTTACAGCCGTCTTTGAGCGTGCCGCAGCAGCGTCGTCATCGGGTTCGTTGTAATTGTCGTCATAAACGGGTTCGGGAGATGCCGAACGGACATTGTTTATTGCGTCAACATATTTTGTCGGGGTTTCATCGATAAAATAGTTATACTGAAAACGCACAGCCGGATTATGACGGAAAATTTCAATAGCTTCAAGCATTTCCTTGGCTGATATATAACGCTGTTTCGGGTCTTTACGCATTGCTTTGAGGGTGATTTGTTCAAGTCCCTCGGGAATCCGGTCGTTTATGTCACGCAGTGGCTTGGGGTCATTCTGTAACTGCATTATTGCAACCGAAACGGCACTGTCTGCCTCAAACGGCAGATTGCCTGTCAGCATTTCGTAAAGCATAACGCCGACGGAATAAATATCCGCCTTTCCGTCCGTTACATCTCCTCTTGCCTGTTCGGGAGCAATATAGTGTACAGAACCTATTGCCTTGTCGGTCATTGTGCGTGTTTCGGTATTAGAAAAACGTGCAATACCAAAGTCGGTGACCTTGATTGTGCCGTCCTGTAAAAGCATAATATTCTGCGGCTTTACATCACGGTGTACGATTCCTTTTTCGTGAGCGTGTTGGAGTGCCTGTAAAATCTGCACGGTAAAATGCACAGCCTCTTTCCACGGAATAACGTGCTGATGGCTGATATATTCTTTGAGCGTAATGCCGTCGATATACTCCATAACGATATACTGTATTCTGTCGCCGAAGCTGACATCATACACTTTTACTATGTTCGGGTGAGAAAGAACGGCAATAGCCTTTGATTCGTTTTTGAAACGGCGGATAAATTCCTCATTTCCGAGAAATTCATCTTTAAGTATTTTGATTGCGACGGTTTTGTCGTCTATTGCGTCATAGGCACGATAAACCATAGCCATACCGCCGACGCCGATAAGCTCCTGTATTTCATATCTGCCGTCAAGCCTTTTGCCTGTATATTTATCCATAAAAGAAAGCTCCTTTCAAGATTTTCAGCCGGCAATAAGTGCAACAGTAATATTGTCGCTGCCGCCGAGTTCTTTTGCAGATTCAATAAGTTTTTCAGTCAATTTTTCGCCGCTGTTATTACGGATAAAGTACAGCAGGCTTTCCTTGCTGACATAATTGGACAGTCCGTCCGTACAGATTACGAGCAGTGAATTTTCATCAAACGCCGCTGTCGTATAGTCTGTACGAAGCTCAGGCTCTATGCCGAGTGCCCGTGTAATGTAATTTCGCTGAGGGTGATTCTGAGCCTGTTCGGGAGTAAGCTGACCTGCCGAAACCATCTCCTGAACCATTGAATGGTCGGTGGTAAGCTGCTGAATGTCATCATTTCTGTAAAGGTATGCACGGCTGTCGCCTGCATGGACGATATGCAGCCGATTGTCCTTTATCACAGCACACACAACCGTTGTACCCATTCCGTAAAGTGACTCGTCGTTTGACGCCATATCATAGACCGCCGTATTTGCCTTCAAAACGGCAAACTCGATAAGCGACTTTATTTCTTCGGGTTTAAGTGAAGAATCATAGCCGTTATTTATAGAGCCTACTATTGTTTCGACAGCGACACGGCTTGCCGTACAGCCGCCGTTTGCTCCGCCCATACCGTCACATACAACAGCAAAAACCGTTCCGTCAGGAAAAGTTCCCGTCTTGCAGTAATCCTGATTTGAATTACGTTTAAGACCTATGTCACTTCCGGAATATACCTTCATTATGATTTATCCCCCTTTTCGACACCGCCGTCAATAACCGACCGTCTGAGCTGACCGCACGACGCATTTATGTCACTTCCGAGTGTTCTTCTTACAGTTGCCGTTATCCCTGATTTTTCAAGAATTGCAATAAAACTCTGCATTCTGTCCCTTTTGCTTTTTTTGTAGCCTGTGCCACTGACCGTGTTCACAGGTATAAGATTGACGTGGCACGACATTCCCGTAAGCCTTGACGCAAGCTCTCTTGCTGAGGAATCACTGTCATTAACGCCGTCAATCATTGCATATTCAAATGAAATTCTTCTTCCTGTTTGTCTGAAATAATATCTGCACGCTTTGAGCAGCTCGTCAATATCGTATCTTCTGTTTACCGGCATAGTGCGGCTGCGTATCTGATTATTCGGTGCGTGAAGCGAAACCGAAAGCGTAAGCTGCAATTTCATATCCGCAAGCTCGTATATTCTCGGCACAAGTCCGCAGGTAGAGAGCGAAATATGACGCATACCTATGTTCATACCGTGCTCACTGCTTACAAGATGAAGAAACCGCACTACATTGTCAAAATTATCGAGCGGCTCGCCCATTCCCATAAGCACAACATTTGAAATCCGTATATTGTTGTCCGACTGTTCGGTCTGTAGCTGTGCAAGCATTTCTGAGGCGGTAAGATTTCGTGAAAAACCGCTTTTGCCCGTCGCACAGAAGGTACAGCCCATTTTACATCCGACCTGTGTTGAAATACAGCTTGTATATCCGTGGTGATAACTCATCAGTACAGACTCGACAGCCTCGCCGTCAGCAAACGAAAACAGGTATTTCTTTGTATCATCATAATCCGAAATTAATTTTTTTTCAATAGCTGCATAAGATATATAGTAATTCTCTACAAGTTTTTGTCTTAATAATTTCGGAATATTGGTCATTTCGTCAAAGGATTTTACCCCGCTGTGCAGCCATTTATATACCTGAGCGGCTCTGTACGAAGGTTCTCCGAGTTTTGCAAACTCCTCTTTGAGTTCGTCCTCATACATTGACTTGATGTCCGTAAGCAAAATATCACCTCTTTCTGAAAACGCTTATGAAAAATCCGTCCGTGTTGTTTATGTGCGGAAACAGCGTAAGTTCATTCGGCTTTTCGTCAAAGCCACGGCGTATGTTTTTCGGCAGTTTTATTTCAACAGGTTCAAAGTCACTGTGTTCCGCAAGGAATTTTTCGGCATTAAGATTATTTTCGGACGGGTTAAGCGTACAGGTGGAATACACAAGAATACCGCCCTCTTTTACAAATGCCGAGCAGTTACAAAGTATAAGGTACTGCAAATACGGCAAAGTGTCAAGCCCAAGTTCTTTTTTGTATCTCAGTTCGGGCTTTCGCCTTATTATTCCGAGTCCCGAACACGGAACGTCGCAAAGCACTCTGTCAGCCTTTGGCAAATCCTTTACTTCCGCAGCATTGCAGGCATTCGTGGAGATTATATCGAGTGAAAGTCTTTTTGCTCCGTCATTTACGAGATTAAGTCTTGACGGATACAAATCGCAGGAAATTATTTTTCCTTTGTTTTTCATAAGCTCGGCTATTGTAAAGGTTTTTCCGCCGGGTGCCGAACATACATCAAGTACGGTCTGATTTTCAAGCGGATTTAAAAGCTCGCAGCATATCTGTGAGGCTGTGTCCTGTATGTGAAAAAGTCCGTCTGTATATTCCTGCAATTTTTCAACTGCACCCGTATTTTCAAGAAGAAGTGCATTTTCGAGAATTTCGGAATTTTTTACCGTTATGCCGTTTTGTAAGAGCGATTGTCTGAGTTTTTGAGCCGTTGTTTTTGTTGTGTTGACTCTTGCTGTCAGCGGCGGTCTGCCGTCAAGCGACTGCAAAAGACCCTCGGTAATGTCATCACCGTAGCTTTGCCGCCATAGTTTTATTATATCCTCGGGACAGGAATATTTTATGGACTGATATTTATTTTTGCCTTTTTTTCTGTCGGGATATTTTATCTGATTGTTTGCGGCGGCACTTCGCAGCACCGCATTTACATAAGATGAGGCACTGTAAAGTTTATTAGCTTTACAGAGTTTCACCGACTCATTTACTGCCGCCGATACAGGAACCTTGTCCATAAAGAAAAGCTGATACATTCCCATTCGCAGAATTGTGAGAATTTTCGTGTCAAGTTTATTTACAGGAATTTTTGAGAAAGCCGCAATATTGTAGTCAATAAGCAGTTTTTTCTCGATTACTCCGTAAAAAATCGTTGTCGCAAACGACTTGTCAGCCGACGAAAGACGGCTCTTTGAAAGAACGCTGTCAAGCGTAATATTTGAATAAGAATTATCGTTTTCGACACGCAAAAGTGCCTGTAAAGCTGTTTGCCTTGACACATCTGTCATTTTAAAAATCTCCTGTTAAGTCACAATTTATTCAGTAAAATCTATATCATAGCATACGCCGTCAGAAAATAACAGCCCGTTTGTGAGTTCAACACAAAGAATAAGGGTGTTTTCATCATCAAAATTATTGTGTCCGTTATCAATCCACGCCGCAAATGCGGTTTTCAGTTTTTCCGCAATATCAGCGTTTTCTTTTTTTACGGAAATATCCCAGATTTTTTGCTTTTCCGTGTGCGGTAAACCATTCGCCCGAAATTGCCGCAAGCGGACTTTTTTCTATCTGTTTCATTTTGTTTGAAAGAGCGTATGTAATGATATAAAAGACTCCGTTTTCATAAAATGCGTCCACATTTCGTACATAGGGAACATTATTATCCGTTGTTGCCAGAGCAATAAGGCTGTCCTTGCTGAAACGACCGTTCATAATTTTTTCGGTCTTTTGAGTCAGTTTTTCCATTTGAAATCGCTCCTTTCTTAACAATCAACTATGAGTTTTCGTGCTTTTTTTCATTCAAATTTCAATTCTTCCGCTTTTATATTGTGCAGTCCGTTAATGAATGATTGTGCCGACATTCTCTTTTTGCCCTCGGGCTGTAATTCCGTTATTTCAACGGCACCCTCTCCGCAGGCAACAACAAGCGGATTCAGCGACAACACCTGTCCCGATTCTCCTTTGCCGTCTGCAATAAGCGTGCGGTGAATTTTAACTCTTTTGCCGCTTAGTAATGCACTTGCCGACGGCCACGAGTTAAGTCCTCTGACCTGATTGTGTACTTCCTGTGCCGATTTGGTAAAATCTATTTTTGACATTTTCTTTGTCAGCATTTTTGCGTAGCAGGATTTTGAATCGTCCTGTTTTTCTCTTTTAAGAGTGCCGTCAAGTGCGGAATGTACCACTTTTACAATCAATTCCGAACCTAAAACGGAAAGTCTGTCGTGAAGCTCGTCGGCGGTTTCGTTTTCGCCTATTTCGGTTTCGGACTTCATAAGCATATCGCCCGTATCAAGTCCGATGTCCATATACATTGCGGTAACGCCTGTTTTTTTCTTGCCGTCAAGTACAGCCCATTGTATAGGTGCCGCACCACGGTATTCAGGGAGCAGTGAAGCGTGTACATTTATACAGCCGTATTCCGGCAAATCTATTATTTCTTTCGGAAGAATTTTTCCGTAAGCGACGACAACTATCATCTCGGGATTAAGTTTGTTGAGTATTTCAAGAGCTGTGCCGTCTTTGAGTGTTTTCGGCTGAAATACCTCTATATTGTTTTCGAGTGCCGTTACCTTTACGGGCGGCGGAGTAAGAGCATATCCTCTGCCCTTTGGCTTATCGGGCTGTGTAAAAACTCCGACAATTTCGTTTTTGTCCTCTATAAGTGCTTTAAGACAAGGAACGGCAAAATCAGGTGTTCCCATAAAAACTATACGCATAACATTTCATTCCTTTCCTGCGGCAAGCTGCCGCTCCCGATTCGCGGCGGAGTGCCTCCGCGGTCAATTCGCGTTCAAAGTTATTGTTACCATTAAACTGGCTGCTCCGCGGGATTAGTTAATGTTATTATTTCACGCAACAACTTAATGTTACAATATAAAAAATTATACGAATTTAACTTTATTTCCACATATTAAGTTATTTTTTAATTTTTTATTCTTCGCCGGGAGCAAGCGGTCTTATTACATGTTCTTTGAAAAGTATTCCGTCGAGGTGGTCATTTTCATGGCAAATAGCTTTTGCAAGAAGTCCCTCAGCATGAATTGTAAACTGGTCGCCGTATCTGTTCTG
>JBJEOP010000007.1:0-22752 GCA_051880775.1 Acutalibacteraceae bacterium | reverse complement strand
CTGCAATAATCGGCGAAATGGTTACAGGCACATCAATAAGGGTTGTGAGAAGTTTTTTGCCTCTGAAATGAAATTTTGTAATCATCCACGCTGCGAACAATCCGAACACGGTATTTAAAATAACGGCTATCAGGGTTGCTTCAAGTGTCAGCCATGTTGCACTGACGGTATATGAATCAGTTACCGCCGTAATATATGCGTTCCAGCCCTTTTTGAGTGCCTCTCCGATTACTGTAAAAAGGGGCAGTACAAGCATTAAAAATACAAAAATAACACTTATTGCAATCAGTGTCCATTTGACGATTTTTGAACCGATTTTATTTTCGTACATTTAATTTGCCCCCCTTAATATTTTTGAACTTCTTGACTGAATAAGGTTTGTAATAAACAAAATCAAAAATGCAAATATCAGCATTACCAAAGCTATTGCGGTTGCACTTGCATAGTCATACTCCTGCAACTCCGACATAATAATCAGCGGTGTTATTTCTGTTTCAAACGGCATATTGCCTGCGATAAATACAACACTGCCGTATTCACCAAGACATCTGCCGAATGCAAGTCCGAAGCCTGTCAGTACGGACGGCAAAATTTCGGGAAATATAACTTTCCAGAATGTTCTCAGACGGCTTGCACCGAGAATTCCCGACGCTTCTTCATAAACGGGGTCGAGTTTTTCAAGTACGGGCTGTACTGCACGCACAACAAAAGGCAAGCCGACGAAAATAAACGCTATTGTTATACCGATTTTTGTATATGCAATTTTCACTCCGAACTGTGCAAAGAATTTTCCGATTAGTCCCGTATCGGCAGTAAGAGCAGTAAGAGTAATTCCGGCAACAGCCGTAGGAAGTGCAAACGGCAGTTCAATCATACCGTCAAGAATACGCTTGAACGGAAATTTATATCTTACAAGAACCCACGCAAGAATTACTCCCATCACAGCGTTGATAACCGACGCTATAAACGCTGTGATAAAGCTTACATAAAAGCCGGAAAGCACACGCTGACGGGTGATTGTTTCTATTATTTCGCTGAAACTCAGCTTTGATGTAAAAACCACAAGTGACGCAAGCGGAATAATAACTATCAAGCTTAACATTGTAAGGGTTACTCCCGTTGAGAGTCCGAAACCCGGAATTACTCTTTTTCTTGCTCTTTTCATTATTACACCTTAATTCTTTTTCTCATAAATTTGGTCAAACACACCACCGTCTGCAAAATGTGTTTTTTGAGCATTGTCCCAGCCGCCAAAATCTTTGATTGTTACAAGATTTATGTTAAGGTCAAATGTATCTTTATATTCTTCAAGAATTTTTTCATTTGACGGACGGTAATAGTTATCGCCTGCAATTCTCTGTGCTTCATCTGAATACAGATAGTTGAGATATTCTGTTGCTACATCTCTTGTGCCTCTGTTGTCAACAACTTCATCTACAACAGCTACTGACGGCTGTGCAAGAATACTGATGCTCGGGGTAACGATTTCATAATCATCCGGATAGTCCTTGATTGAAAGATATGCTTCGTTTTCCCACGCAATAAGAACATCGCCCTGTCCGTTTTCAACAAATGATGTTGTTGCACCTCTTGCACCCGAATCAAGCACAAGAACATTCTGATAAAGTTTCTGTATAAAATCTTTAATCTTTGTTTCATCGCAGTTATATTTTTCTTTCGCATAAGACCAGGCCGCAAGATAGTTCCATCTTGCACCGCCTGATGTCTTTGGATTTGGAGTGATTACTCCTACACCGTCTTTTACTAAGTCGTCCCAGTCCTTGATGTTTTTCGGATTGCCCTTTCTTACAAGGAATACAATAGTTGATGTATAAGATGAGCTGTCGTTATCAAATTCACTTACCCAGCCGTCCTCAATAAGTCCTGCATTCTGAACGGCATCAACATCATATTCAAGTGCAAGGGTGACAACATCTGCTTCAAGTCCGTTTGCAACTTCAAGTGCCTGTTTACCGGAACCTCCGTGTGACTGTGTTACTTCTACTTCCTGACCCGTTTGTTCTTTCCAGTGTTCAGCAAATACTTTATTATATTCACTGTAAAGCTCTCTTGTAGGGTCATACGAAACATTCGTGATTTCTACTTTTTCGCCGCCTGCAACACTGCTGTCTGATTTATCGGTTTTACTGTCTGCGTTGCTATTTGCATTTCCTGTACTGCCGCATCCGGCAAACACCATAGATGTCAAAACCCCTGCCAGCAAGATACTTACAATTCTTTTCTTCATAACTTTTCTCTCCTTTAATAAAAATATTTTTGCTAAACCCTGTTTTTAATTTAAAAATAAGCTATACAAATTTTACTGATTTATTTAAAACTTATTTTTCCTATCTTTTTTATAGGTTTAGTATGCTTAATATAATACACCTGAATTTTCCATTTGTCAACAATATTATACTATTTTATTTCTTTTTGTTGAAATACAGATAAATATTTATCAAGTTTAAATAATTCAGTATATATTTAATGATAAAAATGTATAAACGACTCACCTATGACCTATTGAAAATAATTTTTCGCTGAATTTCCGATATATTCATCTGGTTTTAAGGCACAAAAAAACAGCGTAACATAATCTGCTACGCTGTAAAAACATATCATCTAAAATTTAATTTCATTGAATTGTATGTTTAATCATCTGCAACACCTTTGTTTCTCTCTTTATCATTATTTCATTAAAGTAATCTTCACTTTTATATGATGAATTAACGCTGATTGCCTCATCTAAACTCACAAATCTAAGAATAAATCCTGCCTCTGCTTCATATTCATCTAAATTTTGTTCTACAATCTGATTTTTTACTTTACAGGTATAGTAAAAATTCTCCTGTTCAAAGATAGTGTGCGGTGAGATATTACTTTTCTGACGACGCATTACACTTCCGAATTCACATATAGATTCAGGAATAACGATCAGTCCGACTTCTTCCCTGACTTCTCTGATAAGTGCCTCTTTTTTGTCTTCATCTTTATGAATTCCTCCACCAGGAAATTTATAATATTTTTCATTTTTACTATAAACGAGGGCTATTTTATTATCATCATTGAATATAATTCCTCTTACAGACGGTCTTCTGAATACACTATCGTTATTTTGATAGTCATGTAAATCTATTTCAAACAATTTTCTCATTATTTACCTCAACATTAAACTGCAATCCGTCATCTGTAAAAGATGCTTTAAGATTATATTCAGCTAAAAAATCGTTAATACATTTCCTTATTTCATCACTGGTTTTTTCAAGTGTGAAATACTGACCGCCGCATCCGTCGTGAAAATGCAGATATACTGACTTTTTATCCATAAGTTCCTTTTTGAATTTTATAACAAAATCATAATCCAATACCATAATCTTATTCCTTTCAAAAATACTCAAACAGCTTCATAATCGTTTTCACAGCTACGCATTGCAAGTATCGTTTTTTCGATTAAATCATCAAGCCCCCAACCGAGCATTTCGGCACCCCGTTCAATAACTTCTCTTGAACAACTCATTAAGCAATTCCCACGCTTCTTGTCTTGAAAAATCCTTGTTCATATTCAATTATCACTCTTTCTTCTTCCCGATAGTCAGAATTATTCCGTATCAATTTATGATATTTCCTATATTTTATCACTATCATTATTATTTTGCAATTAAATCAAACGAACGCTACAATGTAAAAACATTTTTATTCTTAAAAAAGCCTGTCAACTATTTTCTGACAGGCTAAAAGTTATATTCAATTTGGAATTATAAGGTATATTTAAGATTAAGTTCGTCATAGGATTTACGCAGAGTTTCACAGGAATTATGAAATTTCTGACGCTCACTGTCCGAAAGACCGAGTTCAAGTATTGTTTTAATACCGTTACGGTTTACTATTGACGGCACACCTACAAATACATTTTTCTCGCCGTATTCTCCGTTAAGAAATGATGATACCGTAAGAACACTGTTTTCGTCACCGAATATTGCGGCGGTAATTCTCGCAAGCGACATTCCTATGCCGTAATAAGTCGCCTTTTTTGCGGATATTATTACCTGTGCCGATGTTCGTACTTCCTCACTGATTTCATTCATTTTGTCAAGCTCGCTTTTCCCACGTTCCTCACAAATTTCAAGAACAGGCTTTGTGGCAAGCATTGCCTGCGACCACGGAACGAACTCGCTGTCGCCGTGTTCACCGATAACATAGGCGTGTACATTTCGTGAATCAAGAGTATAATAATCTCCGATAAGATACCGCAGACGGGCTGTGTCGAGTGTTGTACCGCTTCCGATAACTCTGAACGGCGGAAATCCCGACAATTCATAAACTATCCTTGTCATAATATCAACAGGATTTGTCGCAACAAGAAATATACCGTTAAACCCCGATTTTATTACAGGTTCAACTATTGTACGAAAAACATCGGCATTACGCTGTAAAAGGTCAAGACGTGACTCGCCCGGTTTTTGTGCAACTCCGGCACAAATTACAACTATGTCGGCATCGTTGCAGTCGGAATACTCTCCGTCATAAATCTTCATACTTGTAGGTGCAAACGCAAGACCGTGCTGTAAATCCATTGCCTCTCCCTTTGCACGTTCCTTGTTTATATCAATCAGCAAAAGCTCGTCGCATACACCCCTGTTAAGAAGTGTATATGCATAACTCATTCCGACCATTCCCGTTCCGACAAGGGCGACCTTTTTCTTGTCAGTGTTCATATTTATCACCGTTCCTGATTTTAAAGTATATACATAGTATTTCAGGAAAGTATTTATTTATTCATAAAATTCTCTGCATTAAGAGCAGACAGGTTACTCCGGGTATTCCGAGCACAGAAGAAACCGAAAGCGTCATAGGACTTACAGGTATTGAAACTCCTGTAAAAGACGAACACAGATTTACCGCCACAAGTGCAATTATACCCCACATCATTGAGATAAGTGCCGTACGAACAGGATGTTTTGAATGCATTATTTTTTGTATTATTACAAGGATAATAAAAACACCGAAACATATTCCTGCTATTATCCATTCGTTCATTTGATAAGCCTCCGTCTGTTTTTATAAAAATTTATGATTTCAAACGGATTTTTATAACTATGATATGTCTTTGCTGAATACAGCTTTGTTTTTATTATTTTCTGAGCTGTAACGAATAAATACAGTTATTTCCGTTGAATATGTAAGCAAGAATACATACGATAAAATAATACGGCAAATACTGATAACCGAAAACCTCTGCCCCGATAAATATCGGTGCTATGAATGTGTTTGTCGCCGCTCCGAAAACCGCAATATATCCAAGGGCGGCACAAAGCATTACAGGCATATTAAAAAGCGTTCCCAGCAAAATTCCGAGCGATGAACCTATCGCAAACAGCGGTGTAACCTCTCCTCCCTGAAAGCCTGCCGCAAGAGTGGTTATTGTTAAAATGAATTTGATTACAAAATCAAAGGGATATACTTCTTCATCCGAAAACGACGCCGAAATAAGATTTGTTCCGAGTCCGCAATATCTGCCGTTCCAGAGCAAAAGCAAAACAACACTTAATACTGCACCGATAATAACTATTCTGAGATACGGATTTTTTATTGTTTTTTGAAAAAGCATTTTTGCTTTTCCGAGAAGATATGCAAACAGCCCGCCTGTTATTCCGAAAATCACCCCGACAACGCATATCAGAATTATAAACTGTATATTCGCCTCAAAATCGGTTTCAGGCACAGCGGTGAATTTTTCAAGTCCTGAAAGTCCTGAAACCGTACTTGCAGTAAATGCCCCAATAAGTGCCGGCAATAATGCCGTAATCTCCAATACTCCGACGGCAAGAACCTCAACAGCAAAAAATGTTGCGGCAACAGGCGTTCGGAAAAGTCCGCCAAAGCCTGCCGCCATACCTGTTATCATAAGTATTTTTCCCGCATTTTCTGTTTTTATTTTTTCGGATAAAAAGCTGCCGATTGTACCGCCGATTTGTACGGCTACTCCCTCACGGCCTGCACTGCCGCCGAAAAGGTGTGTAAGCCAAGTGCTTACAGTTACAAACGGTATGAGTCTTAACGGAATTTTATCACGTTTATTCTGAGATTTTTCAAAGAGTAAGGACATTCCCCTTTGCGTTTCCTTGCCGAATTTATCATAAATCAGAATTATAAGAAAACCTGCCGGTGCAAGAAACGGCAAAAGCCAATAAGTATTGTCAGTCCGGAAATTTGTTATTTCAATAAGCACACGACCGAAAATTGCAACAATCACTCCCGTTACAGCTCCGATAAGCAACGCACAAAGCGAGAGTACAAGCATATCAATATAGCGGCGTACTGACGGTCTGATTTTGTGTTTTTTTGAAGTTTCTTTTTTTGTTATTTGTTCACTATCCATATTATTTCTCCTTATATTTCGTTTAAAGCAATAAAAAAGCCGACAATTCCTGCATAATTTGCAGAAGTCATCAGCTTTAAAAGCGGTTTCAGCATTTACTGAGGGAGAACATCATTCCCTGTATTTGATTTTTAAGGAAGCTTCTTTCCTGACGAAAGATATATTCTGTACCATTCTTCACGAGTGAGTTTAATGTCAGCACCCTTGCAAATATCGGTCATTCTGCCGGTATTGGTTGTGCCTGTAACTACCTGCATATCTGACGGGTGACGCAAAATCCACGCCAAAGCTATTGCACTTGAAGTTACACCATACTTTTTTGCGATTTCGTTAAGTGTTTTGTTTAGCTCAGGAAATTTGGGATTATCAATAAATACACCGTCAAAAAATCCGTACTGAAAAGGCGACCATGCCTGTATCGTTATATCTTTAAGCCGACAAAAATCAAGAACACTTCCGTCGTGAATTACTGATTCGGGATTTGTCATATTGACATTAAAGCCGCTGTCAATCATTCCAGATGACATAATGCTGAACTGCAATTGGTTAATTATGATTGGCTGAGAAAGATATTTTTGCAGGAGCATTATCTGATAAGGATTCTGGTTGCTGACGCCGAAATTTCTGACCTTTCCGCTTTTGTAAAGCTCATCAAAAGCCTGTGCAACCTCTGTAGGCTCACAGAGTGCGTCGGGTCTGTGCAAAAGCAGCGTATCAAGATAATCGGTATTAAGTCTTTTAAGGCTGCGGTCAACAGATGAAATTATATGCTCCTTTGAAAAATTATACATTCCCTGTTTTATTCCGCATTTTGACTGAATATAAATTTTTTCACGCAGGTCAGAATGAAGTTTGAGAACTTCTCCGAATACTTTTTCAGACTCTCCGTCTGCATAAATATCTGCGTGGTCAAAAAAGTTAATTCCGTTTTCAAGAGCAGTATAAACTAATTTTTCAACTTCATTTATACTCATATTGCCTATACGCATACAGCCCATTACAACAGCTGATGAATTTATTTTTTCGGTAAGCTGTATATTTTTCATACTATACCTCTTTTTAGTTTGAATATATGTTACTTATTGACTGCTTTTGCCTGTTCAGGTTCTTCCGGCTCATCGTTCGCATCAGAAATTTTATAGCATAAAGTCATAAGGCTGTCATTAAGATGTACGTTTTCAACGATTATATCATCATAATGCACAGCAAGGTCATAGTGACTGAAATTCCAGTAGTTCTTTATGCCGAGTTTGTACAGACGCTCTGCAATTTCGGGAGTTGCCGTCTTTGGAACACAAAAGATTGCGACATCAGTTTTGTTTTCCGTACAGAAGCATTCAAGACTATCAAGGTCACTTACCTGTATATCTCTTATGGTTTGTCCGATTTTGTTTTTGTCGTTATCAAAAATTCCTATGAGCTTAAAGCCTCTTTTTTCAAAGGACATATGTGTTGCAACGGCTCTGCCGAGGTTACCTGCACCGATAAGTATCGCCTTGTATGAATGGTCAAGACCGAGAATATGTGCAATTTCGTTGTAAAGGCTTTCAACGCAATAGCCGTAGCCTTGCTGTCCGAATCCGCCGAAACAGTTCAGATCCTGTCTTATCTGCGATGCGGTAAATCCCATTTTATCGGAAAGTTCCCTTGAAGAAATACGCTCAACGCCTTTATCGAGAAGTTCACCGAGAAAACGGTAATACCGTGGAAGTCGTCTTATGACAGGGTCTGATATATTTTTATATTTATGCATTTTTAACACCACCAACCGTTTTGGGAATTTGTTAATTTTTTGTCATTGTATCAAAGTATAACAGCTTTGTGTTAAAAAGTAAAGCATTATTAAGATATTTTTATATATTTCGTATAGGATTTTTTATGCATAAAATTAACCGTTCATATAAGCGACTGATTATTGATAGAGAGTTTAAAAGAAAGATTCAGTTTTTCGGCGGCTTTGCGACAAAGTATCATTCTTTCAAGGAATATTTCAAAATAATCCATAACCGAGCTGACTTTTGTATCAATGGTGAGATTAAGTGTTATGTGTTTATGCTCCTTGCTTATTCTTAAAGTGGATTTTTCAACCGAATAATTTACCCTGTCGTGTATATCAAAAGTCGAAAAATCACGGTTTCGTACTCTTGTGCGGCGTACATCGGATTTATCCGCAAGAATAAGTGCGGCTGATATAGGATTTACCGGCACGCCTGTTCCCTCATCGTGATTGCCTATTGCAGTTGTTATTGTCGCAATATCCTCAGCAGGCATACCCATTTTGTCAAGAAGCCGGAACGCCATTATTGCACCGCTTTGCGAATGTTCTATGCGGTTTACAAGATTTCCTATATCGTGAAGATATGCGGCTATCTGTGCAATTTCAATATCGTGGTCTGAAAAACGGAGTGTACGCAGAATATACGCCGTTGTTTCGGCAACTCTTGTTACATGTGCAAAGCTGTGCTCGGTAAATCCGAGTGCAATAAGCGATTCGTCGGCTTTTGAAATATATGCACGAATATCTTTATTTTTCTTGATTTCTTCAAATGTAGGCAAAAAGCTCTCCCCCTTTGTGCTTGATAATATTATTTTCCGTAAAAGCTCCGTATATAATAATACAGTGCCGCATCAAAAAACGCAACACTGTATTTTTACAGAAATTTATTTTTTTACTTTTATACCAAAGCTTTCAATCTGCGGAATAAGTCCTATTCTCGGTTTATCATCGTCAGGCAGCTGCGGAAAATCGTATGCAGGATAGTCGTTTCCCTCGACTATTGCAGGACCGTTTGGCGTAAGACATACGTCCCAGCCGACATAACGGAATTCAGGAATAACCATAGCGGCTTTCTTTACCATTTCCTTGACTTCGTCCATAAACGGCAGCTTGTAGCCGACAAATTTTACACCCGTTGCAGGGTGTGCGTCATAATTGACAAGTGCTGAGGTGTGTCCCTGTCCTGTAATAATTCCTTTGTCGAGGTCAAAGTGACAGGCAAGTCCGCCGTTTTCAAGGTTATCGACAAACTTTCCGTTATTGCCCATTTTGAAAACAGCATAGAGTATATGAGCCTCGCCGTTATTCACAAGTGTTACAACACGCAGACAGTTAAGAGAGTCAGGATAAATCCTTGCGGCATCAGGGTGCTGTACAATAACTTCCTCGATAACGCCGAAGTTTTTTGACGGTGATTTTACATATCTGTAAAGCTCGTCTGTGGATTTAAAATCGGCAATATGGATTTTTTCTATCCCCTTTCCGCTTTCACCGATATAAGGCTTAGCAAAAAAGTCCTCTTTGTTATGTACAAATCTTTTAAATTCATCATAATCAATTTCGGCAAGGTCATGAATTTCACGTCCCATAAAATCCTTGAATTTTTTGTCAAAAACATTTTTTTCGTCAAAAACATAAGAATAACGGGAATCGTTAAGAGTGGTTACAAGTTTTTTGTTTTTTATTCTTGTAAGATAGGTTTTTCTCTGCTTTGCCTTGATTTTGTAAAATTCAAATATGATGTAGTCGTTATAGCCTGCACCGTATTTCAGACTGCACCCGAGCATATCAAAAAATGTCAGCAGTTTATTTTTGCCTGACTTTTCGTGTACGGTGTTGATGGCGGATTTCATTTTTTTAAAGCTTGCACCGCCGAGAACTCTTTTTATATATCCTAAATTCATTGTTTCATACCTACTTAAATTTAAAATTTATACTTTATTTTAAAGTGCCGCAAAACACTCTTTGATTGATTTCTTTACGATTTCAAGTCCCTCAATGAGTTCCTCATCGCTGATTACAAGCGGCGGCATAATCTTTACAACGGAGTTCTTTCTGCCGGCACATTCGATAATAAGACCGTTTTTAAAGCAGGCTTCAACTACTTTATCGGCAAAACCGACAACGCCGATTTTCTCAAATTCTATACCCCGGATAAGTCCTATTCCACGAAGTTCGAGGCGTGAATCAATCGGGAGAATTTCTTTTTCGACATATTCTTTGACGATTTCACCCTTGCGGCGTGTCTGTTCTTCGATATTGTTTGAGAGCATAAATTCAAGTCCGGCTTTTGCTGCGACAAAGGCAAGCTGATTGCCTCTGAATGTACCATTATGCTCACCCGGAGACCATATATCAATTTCAGGTTTGATTAGTGTAATTGCAAGCGGAAGTCCGTAACCGCCGATAGACTTTGACATTGTGACAATATCTGGCTGTATTCCTGCACGCTCAAATGAGAAAAATGTACCACTGCGGCAGCAACCAACCTGTACATCATCAACAACAAGAAGTATATCGTTATCGTCACAGAATTTTCTTACCCGTCTTAACCATTCGGCGTCAAATACTCTTATGCCGCCCTCAGCCTGAATTGTTTCAATGAAAAGAGCCGCAGGTTTTTCTACACCGCTGTGGTCATCGTCGATAAGACGCTGCATATATGCGACGGTATCAAGCTCAGGAAACATATAAGGTGCCGGAATGAATGTGACATTTTCAAGCGGTACGCCTGCACCCTTTCTTGATGATTTGTCGGTTGTAAGAGCCAAGGAACCGAGCGTCATACCGTGAAATGCTCCCATAAGTGCAAAGACATTCTGACGCTTTTTGACTTTTCTTGCAAGCTTTAAAGCCGCCTCGTTGGCGTTTGTGCCTGTCGGTCCGGGAAACTGAATTTTATAGTTAAGTCCACGGGGTTTCAAAACCTTTTCTTCAAAAGTTTCGATAAATTCTCTTTTTGGAACAGTGTACATATCAAGGGCATGCATAACGCCGTCCGATTCAAGATATTCAATCAGTTTTTTCTTAATTTCGGGATTGTTGTGTCCGTAGTTCAATGCACCTGCACCGCAGAAAAAATCAATATATTTATTGCCGTCCTCATCATAAAAATCCGCACCCTTTGATTTTGTAAAAACCGTAGGAAAATGTCTGCAATAAGAACGCACCTCAGACTCATAGTTTTCAAACACCGATGTATTCATTAAAAAAATCTCCGTTTCTGATTTAATGCTTTTTGAGTTTATGGTTTATATATTTACATAGGATATTTTACATTTTTTATTTTATTCAGTCAATAGATAAGTGCCTTAAAAAAAGACTTTTTAATTTCTTTTCGAGATATTATATTTATGTCATAAAATCATAAACAAAATCGAAAATCAAAGGTAATTATAATTGTACAATATAATATTCCCTGTGTGTCGTCACCGCAAACGCTGTATAACACACAGGGATATTTTTAATTATTCTTACGCTTTGCCGTAAAATCTTTCTGCATAGCGTACACTGTCCATAGCGTCTTTACCGTAAAAATCCGCACCTATCATATCTGCATATTCCTGAGTTAATACTGCACCGCCGACAAGCACTTTTATGCTTTCGTCGGTTTTGTTAAGAAGTTCGATTGTTTCAGCCATGGACGGAACAGTTGTAGTCATAAGGGCACTGAGTCCTACAAGTTTACAGTTATGTTCAACGGCACAGTCACGGATTTTTTCAGGCGGAACATCACGACCGAGGTCATATACGGTAAAGCCGTAGCTTTCCATAAGAACCTTTACTATGTTCTTACCTATATCGTGAATGTCGCCCTTTACCGTTGCAAGAACAATCGCCTTGCTGCTGTCGGATTGTTCAGACGGTATTTTTTTCTTTACTTCTTCAAATGCCGCTGACGCTGCGTCAGCACTCATAAGAAGCTGAGGAAGATAGGCTTTCTTTTCTTCAAATGCAACGCCTATTTCGTTGAGTGCAGGAATTATATGATTATTTATAACATCAAGCGGAGAAGTTGTTTCAAGTAATAAAACAGCCTGTTTTGCGGCGTTTTCTTTAAGCCCCTTTACAATCGAGATATGAAGTGATTCTTCGCCGCCTTTGTTATCCGCTGCGGCGGTCTGCTTTATGCCCGACGCATAATCTATATAGTTTACACAGCCCTTATCAAGAGTATTCAACGCACGAAATGCAAAATAAGTGTTCATCATTGCCGCCGAAAAAGGGTTCATAATTGCACAGTTAAGACCGTTTTCAAGGGCATTTGCATAGAACACGCTTGTGACAATATCTCTCTGCGGCAGTCCGAATGAAATATTTGAAATGCCAAGACTGGTCTTTACACCCATTGCACGAATAAGTCTGATTGATTCAAGGGTAACCCTTGCACTGTCGGGATTTGACGAAACAGTGAGTGCAAGCGGGTCAACAATTATTTCTTTCTTTTTGATGCCGTAATGAGCGGCACGGGCAATTATTTTTTCGGCAATTTTCGCTCTGTCCCGTGCGTTGTCGGGAATACCTCCCTCATCAATGGTCAGTGCAATCAGACCGCCGCCGTATTTCTGAACGATAGGCAGTACGGCATTCATACTTTCCTCAGTGCCGTTGACTGAGTTTACAAGCGGTTTGCCGTTATAAATACGCATAGCCTGTTCAAGAGTATCAAATTTTGTCGTATCAATCTGCAAGGGCAAATCCGTCACCGACTGCAAGGCTGAAACGCATTTTACCATCATTTTTGTTTCATCTATTTCGGGCAGTCCGACATTGACATCAAGTATGTGTGCCCCTGCGTC
The DNA here is from genome assembly GCA_051880775.1 of Acutalibacteraceae bacterium. Classification (GTDB taxonomy): domain Bacteria; phylum Bacillota; class Clostridia; order Oscillospirales; family Acutalibacteraceae; genus UBA1213. The sequence goes on along the minus strand of JBJEOP010000007.1, from coordinate 9,797 downwards.
AGCCTGTCTGATACCCTCGTTGAGAATATAGTTGAGATTATCGGTTCTGAGAGCCTCTTTCAGCTTTGGTTTTCCTGTCGGATTTATACGCTCGCCTATAAGTATCGGGTCTTTGTCAATAAAAACAGCGTGAGTATATGATGAAACAACAGTATGGTTCTTTTCGCTTGGATATTCGTATGGCTTGTCGTTCATTTTCTGAATAGTTTTTTGGATAAACTCAGGTGTTGTTCCGCAGCAGCCGCCTAAAATCGTTGCACCCTTTTCTGCCAGCTGTACCATATAATCGGAAAATTCTTCCGCACCAATATTATATACTGTCTGTCCGTCCTTTACTTCGGGCAATCCTGCATTAGGATTTACGATAATCGGCAGTGATGAAAATTTCTTAAAATCGCCGATAATATTCAGCATTTTATCAGGGCCAAGTGAACAGTTCATTCCGAGTGCGTCAACACGCAGTCCTTCAAGCATTGCAATCATTGCCGCAGGGTTTGCACCCGTCATCAGCTTTCCGCCCTCGTCATAGACATTTGTTACAAATACAGGCAGGTCGCTGTTTTCTTTTGCCGCAAGAACCGCCGCTTTTGTTTCGTAGCTGTCGTTCATTGTTTCAATGAGTATGAGATCAGCACCGCACTCCGCCGCAACCTTTACATTATCGGCAAAAATCGAAACCGCCGTTTCAAAAGGCAGGTCGCCCAGCGGTTCAAGAAGTTTTCCCGTAGGCCCCATATCAAAGGCAATATATTTTTCGTCACGGTCGGCAACGGCTTTTTTTGCACATTCAATTCCTGCACGGATAAGCTCGGCATAGTTCGGGAATTTTTCACGGTTTATTCCGAAAGTATTTGTCTTTATGATATTACAGCCGACATCAAGATATGATTTATGAAGTGCAATTATCTTTTCGGGCTGTGTTATATTCCAGAGTTCAGGCGGCTGTCCTGCCGGAAGTCCGAGTGATTGCAGGACTGTTCCTGTTCCGCCGTCAAAATATACTCTTTTTTCTTTTATAAGTTCAGTGATCTTTTTCATTTTTTATCCCCATTATTGCAGTTATTGATTTTACAGGCGTCATAAGATATGACGAATTGAGCATAATACCAAGAAATTCAGCGGCATTAAGGCGATCAAGCAGCGGTTTCTGAAAATGTATATCCACATCGCCATAGCCTGGACTGAAACGAGGTGCACAAACAAGACCGCTTTTCATAATGTCCGATACATAGTCGCAAAATGACTCGACAGCCGCTGACGACAAAGCGTCGGTGATAAAATGCTCTGCCTGTGATGTAACATTCAGCCTTGCAAGAAGTCTGTCAACCTTAATCCCTGTTGTAACAGCCATTACAAATGCCTCTTTACAGCCGTTAAGATTTTTATAAAGGTTTTTGCTCGGAATCTTCATAAAGCCGAAATCGCACACATTGTTTTCGCTTAAATCAACAGGCGTTCGTATATATGCACATTTATACTGAATTTCTCTGAGCAGTTTCGCCTTACATTCGTCAACGGTACTGTGGGTAAAGCTTCGGTCAACACCGAGTCTTGCCGCAAGTTCGTTTCGGTTTATCTCAATTTTATCCGCATCGGCTGAAATAATTTTAATATCGCTGTTTTTCATTTTTTCGCCTCGTTTCAGCAGTGGATTTCGTTTTATAATCAATAATTTTGCATTTTGATTATATCATACGATATACTTAAATTCAACAATTTGTAAGAATATAGAGATATTATGAGAGTGGAGAGTTGAGAATTAAGAGTGGAGTTATAGATACCATACAGAATTTATTCATTTCCTATTGTCGCAAAAAATATATAATTCTGTATCAGCTTTACGGTGTTTTCAATTCCTATACGGCTTACATCAATGCATAAATCGTAATTTTCGGCACTGCCCCATTCTTCGCCTGTGTAATATTTCTGAAACGACATACGGCGGTTATCGGTTTTATCTACGATTTTTTCGGCATCGTGTTCTGAAATATTATGAGTTGAGGCTATGTTCCTTATCCGCTGTTGTCTGTTGCCGCTGAGAAAAATCCTGTAAACATCTTTTTGATTTCTCAGTGCATAGTTTCCGCATCTGCCGATAAGCACGCACGAATTGTTGCCTATTGTCTGTCGCAACGCCTTAATCGGAATATCGAAAACAGATGTTTCTCCCTCGCCCTCAGCGATTGCATAAAGAAAACTGTTTATCGGTTTTTCGGCAAAAAAATTAGGCATACTGTCATATATTCCGCTTGACCTTGCAATTTTAATGATATTGTGTTTGTCGTAAAGAGGAATATTGTAAATCTCCGAAAGCATTTTTCCGACTGTATCACCGTCACAGCCGCATTGTCTTGCTATTGTTATAATCATAATGCTGTCGCTCCTTTACATAAACTGTGCAAAAACACTTGCACCGACTACTGTTAATAAGCCTGAAACAGCTATTGAAAGACTGCTCATTGCACCCTCTGTTTCGCCCATTTCCATAGCCTTTGCCGTACCTATTGCGTGTGAGGCAGTACCGAGTGCAAGTCCCTTTGCAACCGGTTCTTTTATTCTGAAAATACGGCAGACAAATTCCCCGATAATATTTCCGAGTATCCCTGTTATGATAATAACCGCAACAGTGATATTTACATATCCTCCGAGTTCCTCCGAAACACCCATACCGATTGCGGTAGTGATTGATTTAGGCAACAGCGTAACATATTCTTCGTGAGTAAGACCGAAAAGCAATGCCATAACAAACACAGAACCAAGACTTGAAAGCACTCCGCTGACAACACCGCATATTATGGCTTTCCAGTTATGCTTTAACAGTTCAAACTGTTCATACAGCGGTATTGCAAGGCATATTGTTGCAGGCGTAAGAAGATAGCTTAAATATTTTGCACCGCTGTAATAGCTTTCATAATCAATATTAAGACAAAGTACGGCGACAATCGTTATAATTACCGATATAAGCAACGGATTGAATATTGCAAGTCTGAATTTCCGTTTCAGAAAAAGACCGAACATATATGACGCTATACTTATCAGCACACCGAAAAAAACCGAATTTTGAAACAGCTCTTTTATCATTTTGTATTCGCCTCTTTCTTATGTTTAACCTTTTTTTGAATTTTTATTACCGCCTGAGTAATTCTGCCCGTTACAGCCATAACAACAACAGTAGAAACAACGGTTATTGTTATTACAGGAATAAACACAGGCTGCAAAATTCCCCACGAATTTATCAGTCCGACAGCTGACGGAATAAACATAATCGGCATTATTTCAATAAGAAATTTACCCGTACTGTTCACGGATTCGAGCTTTAAGATATGTGTTTTTAATGCTGTAAACATAATAACCAGTCCGTAAATACTTGCCGGTATTGGCAGCGGCACAAAATATCTTATAGCCTCCCCCATAAACGAAATAAGCAATATAATACCGAATTGCTTTAAAAATTTCATCAAAAATTCCTCTTTTCTTTTTTATCAAAATTCTATAACAATTTAATTATACAATCGTATTTTGGCATTTTAAAGTGAAATTTTATTTTTTATGTAATCGAAAAATGTTTTAAATCACTTTAAATACTTTTGTGCATTTTTAAAGATTTGCTAAATCACAGAAAATAACATCAATAAATGCAAGCACACTTTTTTGTTAAAAATTATGCTGTGATTTTGGATTGTTTTATGATATAATCATTTTATTGTATTATGCTTATGTGTTTATTTTTTATTCGAGGTGGATTTTTATGGATTTTGACGCATTTTCTGCCGGAGTTGAACCCGGCGGTTTAAGAAATAAAAGCGATATAGGTGTTCTGATATGCTATATTCTTGACTGTGTCGGCAAACCTTTTCGCATGGAGGATTTAGTAAATATAATTCAGGAAAACGGTCTTGCAAATTATTTTGAAACAAATTCGGCTATTGCGGAGCTTGTAAAATGCAAAAATATCGAATATACCGACGACACACAGGAGTATATTCAGATTACAGATAACGGAAAGATGATTTCTCATCAGCTTAACACAAGTCTTTCTCTTTCGATAAGACAAAAAGCAATCGGGGCGACTATGCGTCTTGTCGAAAAGCGGAAAATTGAACAGGAAAACCCTGTTTCAATACACAAAGCCGAGGGCGGCGGATATAATGTAACTTTCCGCATCACCGACGGTATGCGTGATTTGATGTCGCTGACATTATTTGTACCCGACCTTTCGGAAGCAAACGCCGTAAAACGAAATTTTCACAATAATCCCGAGAGAATGTATTCGATTATATTAGCGGCTGTTATAGGCGAGAAAGAAATGATTGACGAGGCATTAAAGGAATTAAACAAATGACGGATATTCTTTGCAAAATAAATTTCGATGAAGTAAATTATTTCTATAAAAGTCCCTTTGCGTTGGTTGATTACGGTATGATGCAGAGTTTCAGCCTTATTAAAAGCAGTGTTGAGGTTTTTGCCTATTATGAAATTCTGAGATTCAGAAGTTCGGATATACGGGATTTTTTTCAGGAATTACAGCTTGTTCAGAAAAAGAACGGCAGGGTTTTTGTCCCTTCGCCGAAAAAAGTTGAAAGCGTGCTTGAATGTTGTATGTCACCGTCAGGCGACACGCTGTCATATTCCGACGGATATTATCATATTGAAAGCTGGAACACTGACGGCTACAAATGCGAAATTGCGTCAGCCCGTGAACAAAGCAGAATATGAGTTTATATTCAAAAATTTTATATTATTTTCATACAGTTGTAACCCTTCTTTTGAAATAACATAGTATGTAATGTAACCAATCAAAAGGAGGAAATTTCTTATGTGTAACAATTTCTTTGGTGGTAACAGCTGTGCTTGGATAATTATCCTTATCGTTATTCTCGTTTGCTGCTGCGGTAACAACGACAACGATTGCAGATGCAACGATTGCAGATGCAACAACTGTGACAACAACTGTGGCTGCGGATGCTGATTGATTTAAGAATTTAGGTGACATTCCTTAAAAACGGATACTGCCCGACAGATTTTATTTGTCGGGCAGTATTACATTTTACACTATAATATCAAAAAACAAGCTTGCATTATATATAAAATAATGGTATATTATAAGCAATAATTCTTATAAGGAAAATTATATTTTTATTTTATGATATAATATTATATTATATAAAATTAAAGATAAAGGATGTAAAAAATGGATTTTGACCAGTGCTTTGATATTTTGAAAAATAATTTTTGTTCTCTTGATTTCTCTGATATCGGAACAGACTTTTCGGTTATTGTATATATAACAGGAAATGACGGCGGTTATATATTTATTGCCTTTGTTAACGGTGAAATGATAATTCAACCCGTAAAACACGACAGTGCAAATCTTTTTATAAGTATTTCAAAAGAAACCTTTGAGGAAATATATCAACATCGTCTGGATCCGTTTAAAGCCTTTACAACAGGACAGATTAAGGCAAAAGGTAATGTTGCCCTTGCCTTTTCGCTTTTTAACAAGCTGCAAGCATAAATGAAAGGTGATGAAATATGGCCACCTCGGCTGAAACTAAAAAAGCTCTTTCAGACGCATTAAAAAATTTATGTACGAATAAAGACTACAATGATATTTCCGTTTCAGAAATAACTTCTGCGTGTCATCTTAACCGACAGTCTTTTTATTATCATTTTAAAGATAAAGATGAATTGCTTTATTGGACATACGAAAACAATGATTTCGGTATTCTTTCAAACAATCTCAAGCAACAATACAAACGCAAATTTCTTTATTTGCTGAAAGCAATGGAAAACGAAAAAAATTTTTACATAAATACAATAAAAAGCGATTTGAAGGTTTTTCAGAAGTTTCTTTTCAATAAAATCAATAATATGTTCTCAACGCAAATTGATGAAATGGATAAAGACCATTCATTATCAGAACAGCAAAAATCGTTTTTAGCCGGTTATTACGCTTTTGGATTATGCGGAATAATAGTAAAATGGGTATACGACGGTATGAAAGAAAATGCCGAAAAGGTTGACTCTTACATTCGTTGTCTTGACTTACAGTCGGTATTTGATATTTACTTCAAAAATAATTTTAAAGGTCAGCAGTAAATTAAGACAATTATATAAATATGTCTAATGACAAGTATAATCGGATACTTTAAACTAATTATGGATAATTAAATATTTAATTTTAATAAACAGGAGATGAAAGATATGTCAATTTTCTCAATGGACGACTTTTACAAAGGAAATTGTTTTAACGCTTACAAGTATTTTGGTGCACACCCGGTTTCAAAGGACAGAGATGACGGTGTTGTTTTTCGTGTATATGCCCCTGCCGCTTACTGCGTTGATGTAATAGGAGATTTTAATAACTGGCAAGGCTGCGTTCACAGAATGAACAAAATCAACGGCGGCGTATTTGAGGTTTGTATTCCTGAGGCAAAAATCGGTCAGCTTTATAAATTCAGAGTATATCAACAGGGCGGCGGTTTTGTAGATAAAGCAGACCCTTACGCTTTCCACAACGAATTAAGACCGAATACAGCCTCGATAATCACCTATGTTGACAACACTAATATGTTTCACGATGAAGAGTGGATGAACGAACGCACAAAATGCTTTGACGAACCGTTGAATATTTATGAACTTCATTTGGGTTCGTGGCGTAAGCCCGCCGGAAAATCAGAATTTGACGGCGGAAGCCAATGGTACAGATATGACGAAATTGCCAATGACCTTATCAAATATCTTAAAGAAAACCATTATACACATCTTGAAATAATGCCTCTGGCTGAATATCCGTTTGACGGTTCGTGGGGCTATCAGGCGGCTTTGTATTTCTGTCCTACTTCAAGATACGGTACTCCCGAACAGCTTATGATGCTGATTGACAGATGCCACAAAAACGGTATAGGCGTTATAATAGATTTTGCTTTCGTTCATTTCGTAAAAGACAGCTATTCACTCGGAAATTTTGACGGAACAGCACTGTATGAATATCCGCCATCAGATGTAAATCAGAGTGAATGGGGTTCTTATAACTTTAACCTTTCAAAAGGCGAGGTTCAGAGCTATATTATGTCCTCGGCGGCTTTCTGGCTTGATGTATATCATTTTGACGGTATAAGAATGGACGCAATAAGCAATGCTATCTACTGGATGGGTAATAAAAACCGTGGCGTTAATGACCGTGCCGTTCAATTCTTCAAAAAAATGAATTACAATCTGCATATCCAATTCAAGAACTGTATTCTTATTGCAGAAGATTCTTCTGATTATCCGGGTGTTACTACACCGTCAGAATTAGGCGGACTTGGCTTTGACTACAAGTGGGATCTCGGCTGGATGAACGATACCCTGGAATATTTCAAGCTTGATCCGTTTTTCAGAAAAGACAACCATAATAAGCTGAACTGGTCAATGGCTTATTTTTATAACGAAAAATATATTCTTCCGTTTTCACACGATGAGGTTGTACACGGAAAAGCTACTATCGTTCAAAAAATGTGGGGAGATAATTATGACAACAAATTCGCTCAGGCAAGAACACTCTATGCATATATGTTCACACACCCCGGTAAAAAGCTGAATTTTATGGGAAATGAGCTCGGTATGTTCAGAGAGTGGGACGAAAACAAGGAAATGGACTGGCTTTTAATTGAACAGTATCCGAAACACAAAGCGTTCCACGACTTTTTCAGAGAGTTATGCGGACTTGTTACGCAAAACGCCGCTTTCTATGAAAAAGATTACGATAAGGACGGCTTTATGTGGATTGACGCAACAAACAACGTTCAGAATATATATTCATACTATCGTATGTCTGAAAAGCAGACATATATTGTTGTATGCAATATGTCCCCTGTACTTTTTGAAAATTTCCGTTTGGGACTGAGAGAAAACTGCACCCTTACTGAGGTTCTTAACTCTGACGCACAGTGCTATGGCGGTACAGGCATATTAAACAAACACATAATAAAATCCGAGCCTATACCCGAAAAGCATTTTGATAATTCCGCACTTATCACTCTGCCGCCTTTTGGAACTTGTATATTTAAAGTTAAAGAAAAACCGCTTCCGAAAACGTCATCTAAAAAAGCAACAAAAGACAAACAAACTGATAAAACCGACGCAGACAAAGCTGAAACAGAAAAATAATATCAACACGAAAGGGTTAGCTTCTATGAAAGTCAACGGTGAAGAAAAAGACCTGAAAACTCCGACATCTCTTAAAGAATATCTCATATCAAAGCAATACAATCTCAATCACATAGCCATTGAGCTTGACGGAGAGATTATTAAAAAAAGTGATTATGACAAGGTTATGCTGAATAATCAAAGTCAGCTTGAAATCGTACATTTTCTCGGCGGCGGCTGATTGCGGAGTGCCTCCGCTGTCAATTTGCGTTCAAAGTAATTGTTAAAATCAACTTTATTTCCGCATATCAAATTAACGGCTTGCACAACTCCTCACTCCTAACTTCTAACTCCTAACTCAAAATGCGACAGCCAAAAGCTGCCGCATTTTTATATTTCCATATATTTCTGATAAGTCGGGATAAGTCCTACGCCGTCTTTGTTAAAGCTGGCTCTTTTTTGAAAAACACCCGGAAAACAGTTTCCCTCTATTATTACGGGGCCGTTTTCGCTGATTGCAACATCCCAGCCGACATAAGCTACCTGTGGGACAACAGCTGCCGCTTTTTTTACAAGCTCTACTGCCTCGTCAAACATAGGAACTTTAAAGCCGATTATTTCTTTTCCTGTAATCGGATGAGCTGAATAAAGCGTATCATTTTTATCTATTGCAGGGACAGTAACAACGCCGTTGTCGTCAACAAAGGTGTACATACCGCCGTTTGAAAAATTGTCGATGACTCCCCCGTTGCCTATTTTCAGAACAGCTTCCAGAAAACATCCCTCGCCGTTTTTACAGAAAGTAAACATACGCATTGTGTTTACAGCCTTGCCGTAAAGTGCATTTAAGTCCTCGTGCTGTTTTACAAAAGCCTCAACAAGATACTGCTTTTTGGATTTAATCTGATTATAAATTCTGTCAATATCGCTGTCTGATGAAACTGAATATTTCTCGACACCGTTGCCACATTCGCCGTCAACAGGCTTTGCGATAATATCGGGGTTTTTTGACACAAAGTTTTTAAATTCCTCAATATCCGCTGTTTTCATATCAAGCCAGTCACGGTTAAGGTATTCGGAAAAGGTTTTGTTAAATTCGATTTTATCGTTAAAAATATGAAAATAATCTTTATCGTTGTATTTTTTGATTATAGTATTATTTTTTCCACGTGTTAAATATGTGCTGCGTTTATCTTTATCAATATTGTAAAACTCAAATTCCTGATAATCATAATATCCTGCCTGATACTTCAAGCCACATCGTACCATATCCGCAAGAATATATGCATAAGATTTGTTTGCTTTTACAGACACCGATTTTGCAATTTTAAACATATTGAAATAGTTAAGTTTTACAAGCCTTGCAAGAAGATAATTGAATTTTGCCAACTTTGTCACTTCCCATTCAACAGCGATTAAGCGTTTACAATGTTATTATACAAATATTTTACATAATTATTTTATAATTATTATTATTTCGTTTCAAGACTAATAAACTACAAAAAGGTTATAACATCGGTATTATATAATATTTATTATGACTATTCAGCAAAAAAGCAGTCCTTCCGAAAAAGAAAGACCGCTTTTTTATATTTATGATTATCTAATTTTATGGCTCTATAATAAATGTTGGGGTAAGCAAATAGAGCCAAAAAATTTTTTTAAAA
>JBJEOP010000006.1:0-4246 GCA_051880775.1 Acutalibacteraceae bacterium | reverse complement strand
ATCATACTTGGAGATTGCTTTACTATATTTTTTATTTTTTTATGAAACGAACGTGCCTTGTGCTTTTAGGAGCATTGACAATTCTCGTTCTTATGTAGTAAAATATGAATATAGACTCATTTTGCTGCCTCCTTTAATGCTGTTGTGGTGACTCCATTATACAAAAGGTTGCTTTATGAGTCTATTCTTTTATTTTGTTGCACTTAAATTGTACATCTAAGTATGGAAATATACTATCGAAAGCTGAGGAAGTAAAATGAAAAAATCTGTTAAAAAAAGCATAATATCAATAACAGCGGTGTTTTTTGTGATTATAACACTTGCGGCAATAGCTTTTCAGATAAATCTTACATCAAACAATAATGACTATGAAGTGCGACAGCGGATTTTGTCGCTGAATGAAATAGAAAAGCTGACCGAAATTGACGGTGTGTCGCCTGCACAAAGCCAAATCAGACAATTTGAACAGTCGCTGACCGACAGCACAATAAATTCAAATTACAATCAGTCGGTCGTTATATTGTGGACAATGTATGGCATTTCGCTTGTGTTTTTGATGATAGTTTTTGGTTATATTTATTTTAAAATAATACGACCGTTTGATGTTCTCAACGATTATGCGTCAGAAGTCGCAAAGGGAAATCTTGACTTGCCGCTTGATTATAAGCGTACAAATTTTTTCGGTGCATTTACCTGGGCGTTTGACCATATGAGGCGAGAAATAATCAAGGCTCGTTCCTGTGAAAAAGAGGCGATAAACAACAACAAAACGGTTATTGCAACGCTGTCGCACGATATTAAAACACCAATAGCATCAATCCGTGCATATTCTGAGGCATTACAGGCTAATATGGACAGCAACGCCGAAAGGCGTGAACGCTATTTGTCCGTCATTATGAGAAAATGCGACGAGGTTACGGCTCTGACGAATGATTTGTTTTTACACTCTCTTTCTGACCTTGACAAATTGCAGATTAAAAAAGAAAAAATCTCAATAAAACCGCTTATAGAAAAAACCGTAAACGAAATGGCGGTTGAGTGCAGTGACCTCAGAATAACAGGGAATATTATCAGTGCCGAGCTTGAAGTTGACCGCAACAGATTTGTACAGGTACTTGAAAACATCATCAACAACGCTAAAAAATATGCCCCCGATACTCCTGTAAGATTGTGGACAGAGAAAAACGGAAATAATTATGAAATACATATCAAAGACGGCGGAAAAGGTATTCCCGACGAGGATATGCCGTTTGTGCTTGAAAAATTCTATCGTGGAAAAAATGTCGGTAATAATCAGGGTTCGGGACTGGGACTTTATATTGTAAGTTATGTTATGAAACAGATGAGCGGAGAAATATGTCTTGAAAACAAAAGCGACGGACTGGAAGTAATATTGAAATTTATTTGTAATTCTTAAAGATTTCTTAATAACTTCTTTGATAAACTGTATTCATAAGATAAAATTTATCAGAGAGAGGAAAAGTAAAATGGCAGAAAATAAAAACATTATTTTATCGGCAAAAGACCTGTGCAAGAGTTTTGCAAACAACGGCGGACAAATACATATTCTGGATAATGTAAATCTTGAAATCTACGAAAAGGATTTTACTGTAATTATGGGTGCCTCAGGTTCGGGAAAATCCACACTTCTTTATTGCCTCAGCGGTATGGACAGCATAACAAGCGGAAGTGTATTTTACCGTGACAAAGAAATAAGCAGGTACAACGAAAAGAAAATGGCACAAATCCGTCAGACTGAATTTGGATTTATCTTTCAGCAAATGCACCTTGTAAGCAATCTTACGCTTTATGAAAATATATGCGTTACAGGCTTTCTGAATAAAAATAAATCATCATCAGAGGTTAAGAAAAAAGCCGACGAGCTTATGAAGTCTTTAAGCATTGAAAAGGTAAAAACTCACCTGCCGTCACAGGTTTCAGGCGGTGAACAGCAGAGAGCCGCCGTTGCAAGAGCAATAATAAACGAGCCGTCATTGGTTTTTGCCGATGAACCGACAGGTGCATTGAACCGTCAGAATACGGTTGATGTTCTCAACATTCTTACAGACCTTAACAAAAAAGGACAGAGTATTCTTATGGTAACACACGATGTCCGTGCGGCTATGAGGGCAACAAGAATACTCTATCTTGAAGACGGAAGTATCAAGGGGGAAATGAAGCTTGCACCGTTTGAACAGTCACAGGCAAAATCAAGGGAAACTCAGATAAATTCGTGGCTGTCGTCTATGGAATGGTAAGGGGGTGCAGATTATGAAATACTTAACCCTTATCAAAGCAAACATAAAGCGTCAGAAGGGCAGCTTTATCGGCATACTTGTAATGATGATGATTATTTCAATATCGCTTTCATCAATTATATCGGTGAATATCAATTCTGATGCAAGGTTTGACGAGGCTGTTGAAGAAGTCGGTGTCGGTGATATGGTGTGCTGGACATTTGACGCAAATCTTAATGAACCGATTGAAAACCTGAAAGAAAAAGCTGAAAAATTGGAAGATGTTGAAAAGGTTGAAAACATCAAGTCAATAATGGCGTATGTTTCTGTGAACGGCAAAGATACCAACAACAGCAGTAATAACAGTTTTTGTGTTTACGAGCCAGAAAAACACCCGTATAATGTTTATAATGACAGCCTGAACGGTTTTGTTGAAAATCCGCCTGTGCTTAATGAGGGTGAAATTTACGTTCCTGTCAGCTATAAAAATAAATTCAACTGCAACAAGGGCGATTTGGTGACAATCAAAGATAATGACACGGAATATAATTTCAAAATAAAAGGCTTTATTGAAGAACCTTTTCTGGGTGCGGCTTTAATCGGAATAAAACAGCTTTTTATATCGCAGAATGATTTTGATATGCTTTGTGATAATATCGACAAAAACGAAAATTCGGCTATGTATAAATACAATACAACAAATATTTATCAGAGCGATAAAAGCACACTGACATACAAGAAATTTGAAAGCAAGGTCAATGACATTTTCATCTCGTCAACACTTACTCTCGGACTGTCTTTGTCAAAAAATTATACAATGATGTTTAATCAGATATTTTCGGCAATACTTATTGCGTTTGCAGTAATTTTGCTTATTGTTACTCTTATTATAATAAGCCACAGTATCTCGACAAGCATTGAAATGGATTATGTAAATCTTGGAATACTTAAAGCACTCGGCTTTACAAAGGGACAGCTAAGGTCGGTAATAATCACACAGTATATTCTCTCTGCGGCAACAGGAATGTTAATCGGTATTCCGCTGTCAATACCTGTTACTGCACTTGTAAACGGTATTCTTGTAAGTGTTACAGGACTTCTTGCGTCAAGTGAAATTGTGCTTTTGCCGTGTGCGGTGGTATTGCTCGGTGTGTTTGTATTTGTTCTCGGTTTTATATATTTCAAGACAAGAAAGATTATAAAAATAACTCCTATGCGTTCAATTTCAGGAGGTCGTGACAGCATATATTTTTCAAGCCGTCTGCAAATGCCTGTACATAAAAAGTGTATGAATTTCTGGATTGCATTAAGACAGCTTACATCGAACATAAAGCAATATATCGGCGTTATACTTATTTCGGTAATACTGGTGTTCTTTCTGTCAATGATTTCTGTTATAGGCGGTTGGATAACAGGCAATAACATAAAAATGATATTTACATCTTTGGACACGGATATTTCGGTGAAAATTTATGATGACAGTATTTCTCAAAAAGAAATTGAAAATATAATGAACAAATACACGATAATAGAGGAAAAATATAAATCCGCTATGGAATATTTCAGTATTGACGGAAACAGAATCCAGACAAATATTTCGTCGGATTCATTACAGTTCAAAAATGTAATTTACGGAAGAACCTGTAAATACGACAATGAAATACTTGTAACACAGCTTCTTGCCGACGAAATCGGTAAAAACATAGGCGATAAAGTAACGGTAAAATTTAATGATACAAGCAAGGAGTTTATCATCAGCGGAATTATTCAGTCCGCAAACGATGCGGGAATGTGCGTCGGAATTAACAGTGCCGCCGCAGAAACTCTCGGATATGACATTGATAATTTGTGGAATGAATATAAACTGGGTGACACAAGCTATAATGAAAAAATCATATCGGATATAAACGACAAATACGGCGAAAATGAAAATCGTATAAAATGCAACGACAACAGTCAGATTTTCCGTGACGGTTTTGAATTGATTTATGCGGCTGTAAATTCACTGT
>JBJEOP010000005.1:0-4279 GCA_051880775.1 Acutalibacteraceae bacterium | reverse complement strand
CTATATCAATGTCGACAACAGAAAGATGTCAAAATCGCTCAATAACTTCTTTACCGTCCGTGATGTTGCCGAAAAATACGGCTATGAGCCTATTCGTTATCTGATGGTATCATCACATTACCGCAGTCCGATTAACTATTCCGTTGATATTATCGAGCAGTGCAAGTCGGCTCTTGACAGGCTTTATAACTGCCGTGAGGATTTAAGTTTTCTTGCACAGAATTCCGTCAGCGGCGAAAAAGAGGGAGAGGATAAAATCAAAGAACTTCTCCTTACTCACAAAAAAGACTTTATTGACGCTATGGACGACGACCTCAACACAGCCGACGCAATTTCAGCACTGTTTGAGCTTGCAAGGGACATCAACTCTAACCTCAACGCACAGACAAAGCCGTCAAAGGAGCTTTGCACCTTTGCACTTGATCTTTACAACGAGCTTGCAGACGTACTCGGACTTCTATACACGGAAAAGAAAAATGAGATTGACGACGATGTTCAGAAGCTGATTGACGAGCGTAATGCGGCAAGAAAGGCTAAAAACTGGGCAGAGGCAGACAGAATCCGTGACGAACTCAAAGCAAGAGGAATAACAATAAAAGACACACCCAACGGCACAATAATCGTAACAGAATAAATAATAAATCCGTCAGATTCCGCTTGATATGCGGTCTTTGACGGATTTTTTGAATTTGCTTTATTTCAGTAATTCATCAATATTTATTTCAAGCCTTCCGTCGTAAATACCGACAGGAATTGAGTCCGAAAACTTATAGTGAGAGGTAATAAGCTCGCCTTCAAGATGATATATGCTTACATCATTTGTTCTCGGGTCAACAATCCAGTATTCTTTTACGCCGTACCGCTGATATATTTCCAGCTTATAGATATAATCGTGGATTGCGTTGCTTGATGTTATTTCAATAATCCAGTCAGGAGCACCGTTACAGCCTTTTTCTGTCAGCTTGTTTTTATCACATATAACGGAAATGTCAGGCTGAACAACCGTATCTTCCGAAAGCTCAACATCAAAGGGAGCAGTATAAACTTCACATTCTCCGCTGTTTTTATCTATAAAATTGCCGATAGTCTGTGAAATTTTCATTGAGAGTTTCTGATGTATTCTCAGCGGAGCAGGTGACATATCAAAAATTATTCCGTTTATAAGCTCAACTCTGCTGTTTTCGGGAAGTGAATAATAATCTTCTTTTGTATATTTTTTGATTTTTTCTGTCGGTATAATATTACCCCCGTTCATCAATATTGATTTTATCTTTAATTAATATTATCATAAATCACCTGCAAAAACAATAATTTACTTGCTATACTCTTATGAGAATATTATAATAATAAATATCAAAGCTATAAAAAATTAAAATAATCGGTGATATATTATGAACGAACATACAGCGGAACAAAACTTAATAGAACAGGCACTTGATGTCCGAAAAAATGCCTATGCACCGTATTCTCATTTTTATGTAGGTGCGGCACTTCTTGCTGACAGCGGCAGAATATATACAGGAGTAAATGCCGAAAATGCCGCCTATCCTGTCGGTATATGTGCGGAAAGAAGTGCGTTTGCACAGGCTCTTTCAGCAGGGGAACGCAGCTTTGAAATGCTTGCAATAGCCGGCGGCAAAATTAACGAATATCCGCTGAAAAATTACTGCTCACCGTGCGGAATGTGCAGACAATTCATAAGCGAATTTTGCGACGAGGATTTTAAAATAATCCTTGCAAAAAGCGTTAATGACTATAAAATATTCAGACTGTCGGAATTACTGCCGTATTCATTCCACGAACAATAAAAATTAACAGGGCGGCTGAATAAACAGTCGCCCTGCTTGTACACAATATAGCTTTTTTTCGGACAGGATAGTTACAAATCACAATAAAAAAGCTGTAAAATGGCTTTATTGCGGAGGTTTTTGACACACTGCAATCAGTCGTCAAAGTTCTGGTTGTTCTGGTTGTTAAAGTTGTTGTTATTATTCCGGTTGTTAAAATTCTGTTGGTTCTGATTCTGGAACTGTCTGTTATTCTTGTTCTGAGCATTCTGCTGTTTTTTCTGATTTGCCTGGTTGTTGTTTCTGTTCTGACAGTTCTGGCTGTTCTGGTTGTTCTGACGGTTCATAAGCTCACCCCTTTCTGACTTTATTATTGCCGAAAATAAATCCAATATACATACAATGCGAAAGGAAAAATTCTATGACAGCACTTCCCGTTGATTTTCAAGAAGAAATGAAAAAACTTTTAAAAGGTGAATATAAGCTCTATGAGGACAGCTTTGACAGCGAGCCTTTTCGTGGAATAAGCATTAACAGGCTCAAAGCAACACCCGAACAGGTACAGAAAATTCTGCCGTTCACAATAACAAAAAGTCCGTTTTACACTGACGGCTGGTATATTCCAAGTGACGAACAGGGAATAGGCAATCTTCCGCTTCACCACTCAGGAGCGTTTTATGTTCAGGAGCCGTCGGCAACCTCGGCGGTTGAGCTGCTTGAAATCCAGCCGAATGACAAGGTGCTTGACCTGTGTGCCGCACCCGGCGGAAAGTCCTCACAGATAGCCTCTTGTCTTAACGGAACAGGACTTATATGGTCGAATGAGGTTGTAAAAAACCGTGCAAATATTCTACTGTCAAATTTTGAGCGTATGGGCATTGCAAACGGTGTTGTGTCGTCCTGTTACCCCGAAGTGCTTTGTGCAAAGCTGTCGGGATTTTTCGATAAAGTGCTTGTTGACGCACCGTGTTCGGGCGAGGGAATGTTCAGAAAAAACCACGACGCAATCACCGAATGGAGTCGTGAACACGTTTTATCCTGTGCAAACCGTCAGCTTTCAATACTCAATTCAGCGGCACAATGCGTAAAACAGGGCGGAGTGCTTGTATATTCAACCTGTACATTTTCATACGAGGAAAACGAGGGAGTAATAAAGCAGTTTCTTGCGGAAAATCCCGACTTTGAACCCGAGGACATTCACGAAAAATTCGGACGAAAAACGGAAATTAAAGGTGCAGTACGAATTACACCGCTTGAAAAAGGCGAGGGACATTTTGCGGCAAGACTAAGACGAAAATCCGATAATAATAATTACCCCGAACCGTACATCACACCGACCAAAAATTCAAAAAATTCAGAGCTTTTCAAATCCGTTCAGAAAATGCTTGACGATATTTTTGTAAAAGCTCCAAGCGGAAAAATCACAATAATAAACGACAAGGCGTTCATTATTCCCGAAAATCTCCCCGATATAAACGGACTCGGAGTTATCCGTGCAGGAGTTTTTGCAGGAGAATTCAAAAAGAACCGCATTGAACCCCAGCACGCACTCTTTATGTCGTCAAAGCCCGAAAACATAAAGCGTGTACTTGACTTAAAGCCTGATGACAGCCGAATTGCTGATTTTCTCAGAGGACTTGAAATTGACTGCGGCGGCGAAAACGGCTACACCGCCGTGTCTATTGACGGAATTATCACAGGCTTCGGCAAATGCTCAAACGGTCGCCTTAAAAACAAATACCCAAAAGGACTGCGTATTCTCTGATGTTTTATACTATTTATCGTTAAAATAGTGGATAAAAATTGCGGGTGCAGGTGTCGCTCACACCTGCCGGGGTCAAGGGCGAGTGGCCCTTGTGGGGTTTAGGGCAAAGCCCCAATATCCATTACTCAAAAAAGAAATAGTTTTATTCAATTATTGCCATAGCGTTCTCTACTTCATTCTGCGTTTCGTCAGCGGTAAGATATTCATACGAATAAAGCATAAAGCCGTCGCTTTTCAGACTTCTGCCGTATTCAATCTGCTGTTTTATGTTGTCGTCACTCAAAAGCCACGTTCCGCTGTCTGCGTCAGTTCCTGCCTTGTAAACGCCAAGACCGAGATACAGCTTTACTTTGTCGTTTTTGACAAGGCTTTTCCAGCGTTTTGCCGTATCATTAAAAGGCAGTACAGGGTGTTCGTTGCTGACATAAATCTGCGGACAGATATAGTCGACATATCCGTTTATACTGCACCAGCTGTAAACATCGGCACAAATTTTCAAATCGTTTTCAATGTTTCCTTGCGGCGAAATCCCGAATACAACATTGCTTTTTATGCTGTGTACTGCGGCATAAACCCCTGAAATAAGCGTGTTTATGTTTGCTGTCCGCCATTCTTGATGAGAAAGCGGAGTGCTGCTTTTATCGAGTGAATTTACATATTGTTCGTATGACTTTTTGTCGTAATCGGTGTCCTCTGACGGATAAAAATAATCGTCAAATTGTATTCC
>JBJEOP010000004.1:0-4290 GCA_051880775.1 Acutalibacteraceae bacterium | reverse complement strand
CTGTGACTCAGGCGGCATTATTTCATTGGTTTCCGTATTGGCAATCAACAGCTGATCATAACCGTTCTCATAATAAATTCTGCCATTTATTACAATTTTTGGAACACCGTTGATATTGCCTACATTCGTTCTTTTGAATTTTACAACATTGGCAGAATTTGAAAGCTGTATTTTATACAGGTCAAATGGTGCGTCATAAGCCTTTAAGAATAAATATCCGTCCGTAACAAAAAACTGCCAACAACTGTCCGTTCTCAGATAGGTTCCGGAAGTATTCGTCACCTCATATTGCTTTATTTTCCAGGTATCAAGCTTTATTTCCGTTACAAGAATTTTTCCGTTCGGTGCAACACGATAGTCACCGTATGTACAGATATAAAGACAATCCGTTGACGGGTCATAGTTGTAACCCCAGTATCCGATACGAAGTCCAAATTCAAGTTCATCAAGTTCGATTTCCTCTGTCAAAGCTTTCTTCGCATATACATTTTCGAGAATGGATACTGAATTTAAATAGGTTCTTCGTTTCGTGATTTTAATATGTGTTTTATCAACCACTTTGAAATAATAAGCACAGTCCTTTTTGCGGTCGATAAGAAAAATCATCTCCGATACTCCTATGGTCATACCCGAATGTTTACTGCTTGTATTTGCACCTGTATGATTAGGGTGAACATATTGAAGTGTATCTTCGGCAATGGACTGCATAAGCGGATAATCTCTCGTATAACTGACATTCTTACTGCCGTATGAAGTAAATCCTCCGCAGTTATGAGTAAGACATACGCTTGCGATAGTGCCGTTTGCCTGACTTGTTGCAAAGTCATAGACATATTTTACATACCTGTCCTTTAAATTTACTTCTGATTCCGTCTGGTTAAATCCTCCACGAAAAGTATTCTTTGTATTATTCTGAACTCCGTATGACGCACAGCCGATAAGCGTTGCATTTGCGGGCGGATAATAGTTATCGGGATTTTCTTCAAGTGCTGTGTCAAAGCACAAAATACCTCCGAGCAGTTTTGCATAATACGGCACAAACTCATTAAAATAGCGATTCGGACGGTTTGAAAGTCCAAGCGGTTTGAAAATATCCCTCAGTGCATTTGTTATAATATTCTGATTTTCACAGGTTTCAATTCTGCCCGTATGAACATTGGTCAGTTCAATTCTTGTAGTTCCTTTAAGCATCGTCATCATCTCCGTTTCTGTAATTCATAATGAAGGTTTTAAGGCTTGCGTCACCCGACAGCCAGAATCTGTATGTTATGCTTTTCGTTTCTGTAAGTCCTGCATAAAGTGCATCGAGGTCTGATGTCAGAAAATCAGCAATAGGAATTTCATCCGTAAAATTTTCACCGTCATAGCTGTACTGAACGGTAACATCACCGCTATATTCTGCATTGAGAGCCTTTATGCCGAGAACAGTTTCATCGGATAAATCGGCGGTACATTCAATATACTGTTTCGGCGGTGTTCCTGTAATAACAGCACTTAGCGGAAATGCCCGACTTTCGCCCCAGCTGAGAACATACGGAATTTCAAGTTCTTTTATCAAATCCCAGTCGGGAAATTCAGAAAATCCTTTCGTTTTAAACAAAAGAGCATTCAGTTCTGTTTCTTCCAGTTTTACAAGAACATCTGCCGTTTCATCATTTATCATCTGTTTTTCAACGGTATAAAAAACTCCTGTGTTGTCCTTGATAAGCAGTTTAAATGGCAAAGACAAATCCACAGGAGTGTATTGAATTTCAAAGACTTTCAGTTCGGAGGAGTAGTGAAAAGTAACATCGGGAGAATTTACATCAGGTTTTGTAAAGCTGTAATTCTTATCTGCAATAAATTCAAAACCGCCATCATAGCATTGAATGGGAACTGAAACCATATGCAGAGAAATATCTCCCGTATCCCATAAAACGAGGTCATATTTCAGCTGATATTCAGCACCCGACGAATTGAAATGCGACCAGCCCTCCCATCTGATTTTGAGAAACTTATAATAGCTGTACAATGTGCCTTCCTCACGATGCAGGGAACGCATTCTCGTATCACGGTTATTGACCTTCAAGTGAACCGAATCCGTGCCGAAACCCCAGTAGGAATCCCCGTGAGCATAAATCTTTGGTACGGTATGCCCATTAAAGATGAAGAAGTCAACACCGCTTACCGCAAAAGTTCCGCCATCATAATCGTTGCTGTCACGCAAAAGACAGGTCATATTTGCAGTACCTGACGAGAATATTTCGTTTATGCTGTTATAATTCATAGGGTGAATTTCACTCCTTTCACACCGTCAAATTCTGATATATCTATTGTTGTACATTCAAGATAACCCTCATCAATTTCAGCCGTTAATGCTGTCTGTGTTTTCTGCGTTATCGCTTGCAGTTCAAAACAGCCGTTTGATATATCTATCTCAGACGGTATCTTGACTGAACTGTTTGAAGTATCAATCGTAAATTTTCTGCGAAAACCTACTGTACAACCGTTGATATTGATTTCGTCAGCCGATTCAAGAAAAGCCGTATCAATTTTCAGATTTTCCGCAAACCCACGGTCTATGGATTTTGGCACGGATTCAATGCTGTATCTTTTGCGAAGTACAAATTTTTCTTCGGTGTTGATTGTGATATATCCGTTGTATTTCGGATTTCCACGAACACTTTCGAGTACAAATGTACGCAGTATTTCCGCAAACCATATTCTTTCCGAAAAACCGTCAATGGAATATTTGTGCTGTGGTATCGGAATGTTTTCAATATTTTGAACCAAACTTTGATTTTTTCTGTCAGGAAATACAACGGACATTATGTCATTAAAGACATCTGCCATAAACGGCACACCGCTTAACTGAATAAAGCCGATATTCTCATTGATACTTATTCTGCCGTTCCAGTCCCCGAGTCCTGCCGCAAGTCCCTGACCGCTTATTGTTGCCCTTATCTGTGCCTCTCCGATAGTGACCGTGCCATCAGATATTTTCAGATACACGGAGAATGTATTGGAACTGTTGTCTATAACCTTTGAAATCGGGAAAAACAGCGTTACAATATGTTTTCCGTAAATACAGGTTTTTGTCGGCATAAAATTATCTATGGTTTCATCATTTATCTTATACACTATGGAGAGTTCGGGGTTATCTTCCGTTACGCTTTCAGGCTTTAATACTTCTAAAAGCATTTCACACTGAAATGACGCAGAGGTTTCTTCCGTTGCCGTAAAATCAATATCCATAACCTTTGTAAGCGACTGACCTATGACAAACGGACTGACATTTACAAAGTTATAAATGACGGTCTTACCGCTTTCTATGGAATTAAGCAGACCTGTAATGTTCTTGTCGTTTTTACTTTTTGCGTTTGCAAGCCGTGGATTTTTACCCACACATTTTAATGTCTGTTTTCCGTTGATTTTATATTCAACGCTTGTAATACAGGAGATTTTCTCATCATCTGCGTGACCGCCTGTGAATTTCAGAACATCTCCCGGTTCAAGTGACGGATTTCCGATTGTTGAACTGTCAAAAGGAACATAACTGACTTTCTGTAAAGCCGTCAGAATTTCCCGGAGCATTTTTTCTCTTATCGATTTCAAGCCAAACTGCATAAGCGGATTTACACCAAGGTTCATAGTCAGTGCATCATCTTTTTCCACAGCGATATATTCAGAAGTTTGCGTAATCATATTTGTTGAAGATACCGCCGTATATCTCGTGACAAAATCAGAATAACTGCTGTCAAAGCGTTCTTTCTGCGGAACTGTCCACACAGCTTTATTGCCGTACTGTTTTAAAACCAGTCTGCCGTATCTGTCAATCTGACAAAAACAGCCGAGCACCTGTGCCACATAAAAAATCAAATCACGGAATGTTTCTATATCATTATCCGAATAAATTCCGATTGTCATTTTACCATTCGGGAGAGAGCCGATTTCTGCAACAGTCTGTGCCATTTCAACCTTACAGGCATCACAGGCGGTTTTCAGAAACTGATAGGCTGTACCGCTTGAAGATTCAAGTTTCAGATTTTTTTCAAACCTTAACATATAGTCGTAGGCTTTTATTTCAAGCGTTTTAATTTTTCTGTTAGCTTCCGACACTTCAAAAATACCCATAGGAATTGTTTCGGTACTTCCGTCAGAAAGAAGAAGTGAATAATAAAGCCTTATCTGTGCGTCATCGAGTGTATATCGGTCAATGTCTGAAAAAAGGCTGATACCCATTTCAGCCGAATATACAGAACCAAGTTCAATCTCCGAACCGCCACAGCACTGCCATTTGATATATCCCGA
>JBJEOP010000003.1:0-4298 GCA_051880775.1 Acutalibacteraceae bacterium | reverse complement strand
GAGGAAAGCTGGTTTGATGATGATGTCACACCACAGCTTTTCAAAGATGAACTCAACAACGGAAACGGAGATATTACCGTCTGGATTAACTCTCCCGGTGGTGACTGCGTGGCGGCGGCTCAGATTTACAATATGCTGATGGACTACAAGGGAAATGTTACTGTAAAAATTGACGGTATTGCCGCCAGTGCTGCATCTGTAATTGCTATGGCAGGTACAAAGGTTATGATGTCGCCTGTTTCAATGCTTATGATACATAATCCTATGACCACAGCAATGGGTGATTCAGCAGAAATGCAGAAAGCCATTTCTATGCTTGACGAAGTCAAGGAAAGCATTATAAATGCCTATGAAATCAAAACGGGAATGAGTCGTGCAAAACTCTCGCATCTTATGGACGCAGAAACATGGATGAATGCAAACAGTGCCATAGAGATGGGTTTTGCAGATGAAATTATGCAGAGAAATACAGAGGATAACATAGCAATTCCGCAGATAAGCAATATGTATTCCCGTATGGCAGTGACAAATTCTCTTATGGATAAAATTTCTGCCAAGTGCAGAATAGCAAGAAAAGACGAATCAAAAATCAATGCCGATTCCATTATGGACAGGCTGAATTTAATAAAAAATTGGAGGTAATTTAATATGATGACAGTTTTAGAATTGCGTGAGGCTCGTAACAAAGTGTGGCAGGGTGCAAAGGCATTTGTAGAAAGCAAGCGTGACAAGGACGGACTTCTTTCTGCCGAAGACGCTGAAACATATGCTGAGATGGAAAAGAAAATCAAGGACTACAGTGCCGAGATTGAACGTATGGAACAGATGGAGAAAATGGAACTCGAACTCAGCAAGCCTGTAAACACTCCCATTGTAACAAAGCCTATGACAGCTGACAGCAGAAACAAGACAGGTCGTGCGTCAGATGAATACCGTAATGATATGCTGAAAGCGTTCCGAACTAATTTCAAACAGGTATCAAATATTCTTCAGGAAGGTGTTGACGCTGACGGCGGTTATCTTGTGCCTGATGAATATGACAGCCGTCTTATTGATGTGCTTGAAGAAGAAAATATAATGCGTACTCTCGGAACAAGAATTACAACAAGTGGCGACCACAAAATCAACATTGCCGCCACTAAACCTGCGGCATCGTGGATTGAAGAGGGTGAACCGCTCGTATGGGGTGACGCAACCTTTGACCAGATTCTGCTTGATGCACATAAACTCCATGTAGCTATTAAAGTGACGGAAGAGCTCCTCTATGATAATTCCTTCGGACTTGAAAACTACATCATTACACAGTTTGGCAAGGCACTCGCAAATGCCGAAGAGGACGCATTTCTGAACGGTGACGGTCAGGGTAAGCCGACAGGTATTTTTGCCGAAAACGGCGGCGGAACTGTTGCGGCAACGACAACCACAGTCAAGGGTGATGACATTGTAAAACTTGTGTATGCTCTCAAACGCCCATACCGCAAAAAGGCAGCTTTCATTATGAACGATAAGATCCTTGCGACAATCCGTACTCTGAAGGATTCAAGCGGTCAGTATATGTGGCAGCAGTCGCTGAAAGAGGGCGAGCCTGAACGACTTCTCGGCTATCCGATTTATACATCTGAGTATGCACCGCCAAATGCTATTGCCTTTGGCGATTTCAGCTATTATAACATCGGTGACAGAGGTATCCGTTCATTCAAGAAGCTTACAGAACTGTTTGCCGGAAATGATATGGTAGGCTTTGTTGCGAAAGAGAGAGTTGACGGAAAACTGGTTCTTCCCGAAGCAGTACAGATTCTCAGAATCGGCACGACAACCGCTAAAACAACATAAATCTGATGAGGTGATACGCTATGACGGTATCGGTAAAGGAGGCTAAAAACTTTTTGCGTGTTGACCACGATGAGGACGATTCACTTATTCGCAGTTATATTTATGCGGCGGAATCGCTGTGTCTTGATATTATGCGAACAGATGACAAAACAATACTGAAAACCGAAAAGAATGCTAAAATTGCCGTTCTTTATGCCGTTGCCTATTTCTATGAACACCGTGAACAAGCTGATTACAAGGCTCTGACCCTATCTCTCAGAGCCTTGCTTTTCGGCAGTAGGAGGGATAAATTCTGATGAATATTGCACTTCTGAATGTAAGAATTACCTTTCAGAAAAACGCTGTAACGATTGACCATATCGGAAACCACAAAAACGAATGGACGGATTATTATTCGTGCTATGCAACGGTGAGCAATGAAACTCCGACTGAAAATACGGCGGCGGGAACTGTTACTGACAACAGTAAGATTGATTTTACTGTGAGATGGTGCAATATTTTATCCGAAATTACTTCTGACGGATACCGTGTGATATTCGGCGGTGGAATTTATGACATTATCGGCATTGACCATATAAATTTCAAAAAGAAGATGTTGAAGATAAAATGTCAAAAAGCGAGGCGGTAAATATGGGCAGTGAAAGAACAACCATTGACGGACTGACAGATGCAGTTATGAAAGGTCTGCGTGAATATGCCGACCTTGCCACAGACGATTTGAAGAAATCCGTCAAAAAGGCGGGTAAAACCGTAAAGAACGAAATTTCCAAAAACGCTCCGAAAAATACAGGTGCTTATGCGAAAAGCTGGACTGTTAAGAAAACAAAGGAAACATCTGATTCTATTGAAATCGTTGTTCATTCAAAGAACCGCTATCAGTTAGCACATTTACTGGAACACGGTCACGCAAAGCGTGGCGGAGGTCGTGTACAGGCAAAACCGCATATTGCGTCTGCCGAAGAAAAAGGCATTGAACAGTTGGAACAGGAAATTGAAAGGAGTCTGCGAAACGGATAAGCTGATAGAAATTCTGACGGAAATCGGTATTCCCTTTGCGTATGACCATTTTGCTGAGGGAGAAAGTCCCGAACCGCCCTTTATATGTTATCTTATGCCGAACAGTAATAATTTCGGTGCTGACGGTATGGTGTACTTAAAAATAAATGAGGTGCATATTGAACTGTACACCGACTGCAAAGACCTGTCGGCTGAACAGAAAACCGAAACCGTGCTTGATAAGTACGGTATTTTTTATGAAAAATCCGAAGTATGGATTGCATCAGAAAAGCTTTATGAAGTTTTGTATAAATTTGAAATGGAGGTAAGCTGATATGTCCAAGAAAAACAAAGTAAAATTCAATATCTGCAATGTGCATTATGCCTTGCAGAATATATCAGAGGACGGAACAGTGTCTTTTGAAGCTCCCGTTCCTATGCCGGGTGCAGTTTCGCTCTCTCTGGACGCTAACGGAGAGCCAAGTAACTTCTATGCTGATGGCTGTGTCTATTACACAATCAGCAACAATATGGGGTATGAGGGGGATTTGGAACTCGCCATTATTCCCGAATCGTTCCGTACAGATGTACTGAAAGAAGAACTGGACACGAACAAAGTGCTTGTTGAGAATGCAAATGTTGAAACGGCAAATTTTGCACTGCTTTTTGAGTTTGACGGAGATGTAAAGAAAATCCGTCATGTTATGTATAACTGTGCGGCAAGCCGTCCGGGCATTGAATCAAAGACTAACGAGGACGAGGTTGAGGTTCAGACAGAAACACTCAGTCTTAAAGCTACACCGCTTGCAAACGGCTATGTAAAGGCAAAAACAGGTGACGAAACAACAGACACTGTATATACCAACTGGTACAAATCAGTATATATGCCGACATCTGCAAGTACAAAAAGCACAACAAATACATCAAGTACAACTAAGGCATAAGGGGGTGACAGACTGTGTGTATGACCAAAACAATAGAAATTGACGGAAAGGAAGTAAAGTTCAGAGCCTCAGCCGCCATTCCCCGTATTTATCGCATAAAGTTCCACCGTGATATTTACAAAGACCTTGACGCACTCGGCAAGGCTGTCGGAAAAGACAATGAGGAAAGTTCAAACCTTGATATGTTCTCTTTGGAGATGTTTGAAAATATAGCATACATAATGGCAAAACACGCTGATCCGTCAATCCCCGATTCACCCGAAGAATGGCTTGATAATTTCAGTACATTTTCAATTTATCAGATACTTCCTCAGCTTATAGAGTTATGGGGATTGAATATACAGACAGAGGTTGAATCTAAAAAAAACATCGCCCGACTGACCGAAAAATGACAACTCCATTATTTCTGCTCCGTTGTGTTCAGCTTGGTATTTCAATCCGTGACCTTGATTTGCTGACCATAGGAATGATAAATGATATGTATGCCGAGAGTGGAAATGATGATTACAAAGGGTATAAGGAACT
>JBJEOP010000002.1:0-4415 GCA_051880775.1 Acutalibacteraceae bacterium | reverse complement strand
TGCTCCATATTAGATTTATTTTTCTATCTCATTTTGCTCATCTCTACTAACTCCTCATAATTTTTAAGTTTCGCTCCGTGATAGTACCACGACAGAATTTCCTTGTAGTCTGCTCCCTGCTGTGCCATATATTCAGCCCCGTACTGGCTCATTCCTACCCCGTGACCGTAGCCACGAACAGTAAATTCAAAATTTCCGTCTTTATATTCAACATCGAAATTTGCACTTCTCAGCCCGAACAGCTCACGGATTTTTGCACCGCTAAACTCCTCTCCGCCGATTTTTATGTTTTTTACAGTACCCGAATTGGTCTTTTCGCTCTTTCCTATCCATTTTTCAGCACTTCCCGACAAATCCGATTTTTTGTTTTCGTCAAGAATTTTGTCCTTGAACTCTTTTTCGGAAACAGTACATTTTGACAGATAACCGGGTGCTGAAAAATCTCCCGGACTTGCAACAGCTTGAAGATAAGAAACATCCTGACCGAAAACATCAACACAAGCCTCGGTTGCACCGCTTGAAACTGCGTGATATGCGGCAATAATCAGATTACCGTCACTGTCCGTCATAACCTCGCCGAATACACCGTCAACGGCAGTCTTTATATTTTTTATACTTTCGTCATATAAATTCCCCCAAGATTTTTTCATTGCACTATCCGACATATAGTATTGATTTTCTGACAGCTTTGCGGAAAAGTCAGCGCCTTTCAGACTGCTGTCGGGGTCTGAACGCTGATTTTCACGCAAACGGCAAAAATGCGTATAACAGGCTACACACTGAGCTTTTAAAGCCTCCTGTTCAAATGACGGAATCATCTCGGCGGCAACGGCACCGTAACAAAAAGTTCTGTCGTCAACCGTGATTATTTCTCCCGTATCCACATCAAGAATTTTAAAATACTTATCGCCGTCAACCGTATTTATTGAGTTTTCAACTGAATTTTGCGTACTTTCTTCTTTTTCGGAATTATTTTCGCTTTGCTGATTTAAAGTCACAGAAGCATCATTTTCCGAGCTGTCATTTTCCGGCTTTACAGCACCGTCAGTGTTTTTGATTGCAGCAAACGGCAGAACCGCCATAACAGCAAAACATACAAGTGATATAATTATTCTTTTTTTCATTATAATCCTCCCTTGAATGTATAAATATTCATCAGCCGTATAAAAAGATGTAAAAACATAAATGAATTTTAAAATTCAATAAATTGCACTTTAAAACGCCGTTCGGGTGTCTTTTCCTGCAAATAAATATGTAAAATGCAATTTTCATTTTAAACAAATTCAAAAATAACTATTTATAAATATATTTGTCATATAAATTTAGGTTAATCCTATGAATTTTTACAATACAAAACCGCTTTTCTTGACATAGAATATAAAACAGGATAAAATAATAATAATAATAATAACAGTATTATATGCGGAAACGAGGAATCTAATATGACACTTGATGCAGTAACTCTCAACAATACTCTCGCCGAGCTTTGTGACGAATATCGTCAGCACAACGGCTTTAACAGTCAGGATTATCTTACCTACGGTGTAAAACGCGGACTTCGTAACCCTGACGGTACAGGCGTTATGGCAGGACTTACAAATATCTGTAATGTTCACGGTTTCTTAGTGGCTGACGGTGAACGAATCCCCGACGAAGGAAAACTCACCTACCGTGGAATAAATGTCAACGATATAGTTGACGCCTGTGTCAAAGAAGACCGTTTCGGCTTTGAAGAAACAGCGTGGCTTTTGCTTTTCGGCAGTCTTCCTACAAAGGAACATCTTGAACACTTCAAGCAGACTCTGGGATATATGCGTGAGCTTCCCGAAAATTTTGCCGAAGATATGATACTCAAATTTCCGTCAAGGGATATTATGAACAAGCTGGCACGTTCGGTACTTGTACTTTATTCTTTTGACCCTAACCCCGACGATACATCACTCGGAAATATTATGCGTCAGTCAATACAGCTTATTGCGTCACTGCCCACAATTATGACTTATGCCTATCAGGTAAAACGCCGTGCATTCGATAAACAAAGTATGTTCTTTCACCCTGTTGACCTTTCGCTTTCAACAAGCGAGTCGATACTCCGTGCGTTGCGTCCCGATATGAAATTCACTGACTCCGAGGCAAAGCTGCTTGACCTTTGTATGATACTTCACGCTGAACACGGCGGCGGCAACAACTCCACATTTTCAACCCGTGTGCTTTCGTCCTCAGGCACAGACACATATTCCGCAATAGCTGCGGCAATAGGTTCTCTTAAAGGTCCACGTCACGGCGGTGCAAACCTCAGAGTACGCTCAATGATGGAGGAGCTCAAAGAGAGCGTTAAGGACTGGACAGACGAGGACGAGGTATCAAATCATCTTGCGTCTGTTATCCGAAAAGAAAAAGGCGACGGTTCGGGACTTATTTACGGCTTTGGACACGCCATATACACACTTTCAGACCCACGTGCCGTGATACTCAAAAGAGTTGCCGGAAAAATTGCGGAAGAAAAAAATATGATACCCGAATTTGAGCTGTATAAAACCGTTGAAAAGCTCACGCCTTCCGTGTTTGAAAAGGTTAAGGGAAATTCAAAAGTTATCTGTGCAAATGTTGACTTTTACTCCGGCTTTGTGTATGATATGCTTGGTATCCCAAGCGATCTGTTCACACCGCTTTTCGCCGTTTCAAGAATTGCCGGCTGGTGTGCACACAGAATTGAAGAGGTTACATATGGCGGAAGAATTATCCGTCCTGCATACCGCTCAATGGTACGCAGTAAAAAATATATACCAATTTCAGAACGAAACGCATAAGGCTGTTATCCTTTGTGTCCGCTCTGTAATGGCACAAAGGAGTGTTTTGCTAATGAAATTAAAATTTTTATGGCTGCCTATGATTATCCTGACCCTTATAGGCGGTGCGGCAAAAATCTGTGATACTCTGTTTAATCTGAACGGTGACGGATTTTTCCTCAATTCGACTGCCTGCAACTTTATATTTATCATTTGTCTTGCACTTTTGCTGATTTCAGGCTTTTTATTAAGTATTGCAGACAGAAAGAAAAAATTTGCGGCAGCTCCCGTCAAAGATACTTTATGCGGAATTTTCGGATTTATTGCCTCGGTGTCGCTTATCGGCGGCGGTGTTATCTCAATGCTTAATCTCGGCACATCGTCAGCCCTTGCCGGTGACGCAATAGTATGTATTCTGACGCTTTTCGGCGGTGCAGTACTGCTGTTTGAATCCTGCATTTCGTTTACCGGTCATAACAGTATGGCAAAAATGCCTGTTCTGACGCTTGCCGTTCCGCTGTGGTGCTGTGCAAGATTTATTTCCCTTTTTGTTGCATACTCAAAGGTATCGGTTCACGCAACGGAAATGTTTGATATTATTTTTGTTGCACTGCTTCTGATGTTTCTTTTCTATCAGTCAATGTTCTTTGCACAAATCAATGTATCAACCGCAGTCAGAAAAACCATTGTTTACGGTATGCCTTTCTTAATGGGTGCATTGGTTGTAACAATCGACATTATCATCAAAATGATAATGCCTCAGACGGTTTCTAATGTTGACACATATATCGTTGAGCCTACAATCACAAGAATTATAAGCTGTGTCGGAGATCTGGCACTCTGCGGATATGCCGTATGCCTTATGAAGGATATTATGAAAAGCGTTAAAACTGATTCTTCCGATACAGACAATATCCGCAAAAATCCCGAATTAAAAACAAACACAAATCCTGCCGATAAGTCTGTCGCTAAAATAGCCGTTGACGAACCGACTGACGAGATTAAAGTTGAAACAACCGTTGCTGAACCTGTTAACGAGGTCAAAACCGAAACAGTCGTTGCTGAACCCGTTGACGAAATCAAGACCGAAACAGTCGTTGACGAAATCAAGACCGAAACAGTCGTTGCCGAACCTGTTGACGAGGTCAAAACCGAAACAGTCATTGCCGAATCTGTTGACGAGGTCAGGGTTGAAACAGTCACCGTTGAACCTGTTGAAATTGAAGAGCAAACAGTTGCCGACACATCGACGGCTCAGAATGAAACTTCTCAAAGCAAGTCAAATCCGGACAGTGCATACGATGAAATCTTCAAAATGCTTGATGAAATGAGTTCAAACAATAAATAAGCCAAAAATATTACTGCCGCAGTCACAAAACTGCGGCATTTTTCTTTGAATAAAATTATATTTTCCGTAAAAGCTATTATTATGTACAATTTTATTGCCGTTCAAAACATTATTGTACTAAAAATTCGGTTTTCCTGAAAAATATTTAAAAAATTTCTGTTAAAATTTATACAAGCACTTGTAATTTGATTGAAAATGCTATAAAATAATAACAGTAAATTTATTAGGAGGTAATTCCAATGTCAGTTAAAGTTGCTATTAATGGTTTCGGCCGTATC
>JBJEOP010000001.1:0-4422 GCA_051880775.1 Acutalibacteraceae bacterium | reverse complement strand
TGAACCTTGCCGTTGTCGTCAACCCACGGAACTCTGAACATAAGCTGTCTTTCAGGCTCTGTAATTCTTTCGAGGATTCCGGCAGCTTCGTACTGGGGATTCTGCTCGATAACAGGTTCAAGAGATTCAAGAACTTCTTTGACTGCCTGTACGAATTCAGGCTGTGCAGGGTTTTTTGCAATTACTTTTTCAAGCTGTTCGCTTACGTATGACATCTTTGTCACTCCTTAAAAAATTAAAAAATTCAAAAAGCATACTTTACGCTCAAAGTCGCAAAAGTATGCTGCTGCATCGACTTTGATGCAATAGTAAGTTTATCACGATTTTTTTACTTTATCAAGATAAAATTTGCTGACCGAATTTAATGCTTTTGATTTTCTTGTTTTTCTATGAAAATCAGGGTATTATTATGATAATAAAATAAAAAAATAGTATCTGTTTTCAGTTGATTTGAAAAATAAAAAAAGAAAAAACTGTGTAAAATATAGAGAAAATACTAAAAATAAAGGCGAAAAATAGTGTAAATGTGCAAAAAAATTTTTAACTAATATAATCACTTGCTTAAATGCCGCTCAGGTTGTATAATAAAAGTTGTTTTTGAAGTCTTTTTTGACGATTTTTATATTTCGAGAGGAGTAATCCACTATGGAAAAAGCACAGCTTATGTATGAAGGAAAAGCAAAGAAGGTTTACGCAACAAACGATCCTGACTATTGTATCGTAGAATATAAGGACGACGCAACCGCATTCAACGGTCTTAAAAAAGGTACAATAACCGGCAAGGGCGTTGTAAATAACAGAATGTCGAATTTTATGTTCAAGCTTCTTGCAGAGAAAGGTATTCCTACTCACTTTGTTGAAGAACTTAACGACAGAGAAACTGTTGTAAAGCAAGTAAAGATTGTTCCTCTTGAAGTTATTATCAGAAACAAAGCAGCCGGAAGTATGGCAAAGCGTCTTGGTCTTGAAGAGGGTACGGAGCTTAAATGTCCCGTTCTTGAATTTTCATATAAGGACGACGCTCTCGGCGATCCTATGATTAACGATTCACACGCCGTTGCAATCGGTGCCGCTACTCAGGAAGATATAGACACAATCAGAAAGCTGGCTCTTGAAGTCAACAAATATATGATTGAATTCTTTGAGAGTGTAAATGTTGAACTGATTGACTTCAAGCTCGAATTCGGTAAGACAAGCGACGGTCAGATTATTCTTGCAGACGAAATCTCACCTGATACCTGCCGTTTCTGGGATATTAAAACCCACGAAAAGCTTGACAAGGATCGTTTCCGCAGAGATCTCGGCGGCGTAGAAGAAGCCTATGCCGAAATGATGAGAAGAATAGGTCTTGGCAAATAATTTACGATAAATTGTTTTCAGAATTTTAAAAAAGCAGATATTTGCAGTGCATACTGCTGCACTGCAAATCTGTAACTTATTCAGGGGTGAACTTTTTGAGCATAAATTCACAGGAATATTTCTCCGAAGAACTCCACGAAGAATGCGGTGTATTCGGAATATACGGCGATGATACTCTTTCACCTTCATATGCCTGCTACAACGGACTTCTTGCATTACAGCACAGAGGTCAGGAAAGCTGCGGCATATCCGTGAATGACAGAGGCGTTATATCCAGTCACAAGAATATGGGACTGGTCAGCGAAGTGTTCAATAATGAAATTCTCGACTCCCTTAACGGTCAAATGGCAATAGCTCATGTAAGATACTCAACGGCAGGCGGCAGTGTGCGTGAAAACTCACAGCCGCTTGTTATGCGTTATGTAAAGGGTACTCTTGCAATAGCCCATAACGGCAATCTTACTAATGCCTACGAAATTCGTCAGGAGCTTGAACGCCGAGGTGCGATTTTTCAGACAACGATTGACTCCGAATCAATCGCATATCTTATTGCAAGAGAGCGTGTAAATTCCGATTCCGTCGAAACAGCGGTAGAAAAAGCAATGCAGCAGATTGAGGGTGCATATTCACTTTTAGTAATGAGTCCGCAAAAGCTCATTGCCGCAAGAGATCCACACGGTTTTCGTCCTTTGTGTATGGGTAAAATCGGAAATTCCGTTGTCTTTGCGTCCGAAACATCGGCACTTGACGCAGTCGGTGCCGAATTTGTAAGAGATGTTGAACCGGGCGAAATTGTTGTTGCGGATTCAGAGGGTATTCGTTCCATCAGAACAAATTGTCCTCAGAAATCAAAAAAATCTCTTTGTGTATTTGAATATATTTACTTTGCCCGTACAGACTCCGTTATTGACGGCATAAGCGTCTATGAATCAAGAAAAGAAGCAGGACGAATTCTTGCAAGAGAATATCCCGTTGACGCTGATATTGTTATCGGTGTACCCGAATCAGGTATAGATGCCGCAATAGGTTACAGTGAGGAGTCGGGAATCCCTTACGAAAAGGGCATAGTAAAGAACGGTTATATCGGACGAACATTTATCAAGCCTACTCAAAAGGAACGGGCAAAGAGTGTCCGACTGAAACTCAACCCGCTTACTTCTACCGTAAAGGGCAAGAGTGTAGTAGTAATTGACGACTCCATTGTAAGAGGCACGACCTGCGACAGAATTGTAAGGATGCTTCGTGACGCCGGTGCAAGGGAAGTACATCTTCGTATCAGCTCACCTCCTTTCCTCTGGCCGTGTTTTTATGGCACGGACATTCCGTCAAGAGGAGAGCTTATCGCAGTAAAACATACAATAGAAGAAATCTGCAGGCTCACGGGTGCGGATACTCTCGGATTTTTTCCGGCAGAGAAATTGCAGGAGCTTGTTTTCAACAAAGGAACAGGAATATGTACAGCCTGCTTTACCGGAAAATATCCCACAAAAATACCGGATAAAATGCTTGAAGGCAAAGAGCGTGGCGGCGTAAACTTTGACCGGAAAATAAAAAAATAAAACATTTAACAGTCTATAAATAATTTGGGTTTTATAATTTATTTTATGAAACTATTATCAAGAAGGGACGGTCATAATAATGAAAGACACCTATGAATCTCCGCTTTCATCAAGATATGCAGATAAAGAAATGAAATACCTTTTTTCGCCTGATAAAAAATTCAGAACATGGCGAAAATTATGGATTGCTCTTGCTGAATCCGAGAAAGAGCTTGGACTTGACATAACACAGGAGCAGATTGACGAGCTGAAAGCTCACGCCGACGACATAAACTATGAGGTCGCAGAGGAAAGAGAAAAGGTAGTTCGTCACGATGTTATGTCACACGTTTATGCTTATGGAGTACAGTGTCCCAAAGCAAAGGGAATAATCCACCTTGGAGCAACTTCGTGCTATGTCGGCGACAACACCGACATAATTATTATGACTGAGGCTCTTCGCATTGTCGAGAAAAAACTTGTCAGCGTAATCCGTTCACTGTCTGAATTTGCTGACGAGTATAAAAATCTTCCGACGCTTGCGTTTACACATTTTCAGCCTGCACAGCCTACAACGGTAGGAAAGCGTGCAACACTCTGGATTCAGGATCTTCTTATGGATCTTGAAGATGTACAGTATCTTCTTTCAAAGTCAAAACTTTTAGGTTCAAAGGGAACCACAGGTACACAGGCGAGCTTCCTTGAACTGTTTGACGGCGACCACGAAAAGGTTAAGGAGCTTGACCGCAAAATCGCACAGAAAATGGGCTACAAAACCTGCTTTGCGGTTTCGGGACAGACATATTCAAGAAAACTTGACAGCCAGTTCCTCAATGTTCTTGCAGGAATTGCACAAAGTGCCGCAAAATTCTCTAACGACATCAGACTTCTTCAACACCTCAAAGAAGTTGAAGAACCGTTCGAGAAAAATCAGATCGGCTCGTCAGCAATGGCATATAAACGCAATCCTATGCGTTCAGAACGTATGGCGTCGCTTTCACGCTATGTTATGGTTGATGTGCTTAACCCTTACATCACAGCCGCAACACAGTGGTTTGAACGCACACTTGACGACTCAGCAAATAAGCGTATAAGTGTTCCTGAGGCATTCCTTGCAGTTGACGCAATTCTTAATCTTTATCTTAATGTCAGCAGCGGTCTTGTTGTTTATGATAAGGTTATTACACAGCACCTCAAAAAAGAATTGCCGTTTATGGCAACCGAAAATATTATGATGGACGCAGTAAAGCGTGGCGGAGACCGTCAGGAGCTTCACGAAAAAATCAGAGAACATTCAATGGCGGCTTCACAGGTTATCAAGCGTGACGGCGGTGAAAATGACCTTCTCGAAAGAATTGCCGCAGACCCGGCATTCGGCGTTACACTTGAAGAACTCGAAAACATCATTAAACCTGAAAAGTATGTGGGCAGAGCACCTCAGCAGACAGCGGATTTCCTGAATGAAACCGTTGCCGAGGCACTCAGACCTTATGAAAATATGGAAACGGAAACGGCGGAAATAAAT